>JAADEG010000041.1 GCA_013153525.1 Thermodesulfobacteriota bacterium | reverse complement strand
AAAAGGCTTAAGACTAATTCACACCCACCTTCTTGGAAACAAACACAAGGAATCAGGGCTTGATCCTGACGACCTTCTTGATCTTGCACTTTTAAGGCTTGACCTTATTGGTGCACTTGAGGTAAAACCTGACGGAGAACCAGGCAAAATTCACATTGCACACATTTTACCTGATCCTGAGTTTTTCTACGGTGCAATCTCTGACAAGGAAAAAAGCTTTTTTTACTTCTTAAAACCCTGTTATGTGTGGGAGTTAAAGGAAAACTTCTTAGATCTGATTAAAATTCTTGAGGAAGAGCTTGAAAGAGTAAAACCCCTTAAGGAGATTGACGAACACAAAGATAGGGCTCTTCTCATCTTCGTAAAAGAGCCAGGAGATACTTACATAGAAGATAGAATTCAGGAATTAAAAGAGCTTGCAAGAACAGCAGGAGTTAGTGTTGTTGGAGAGATCGTTCAAAAAAGAAATACCCCTGATCCAAGGTACTTAATCGGAAAAGGAAAGCTTTTGGAGGTTATGATTGAGGCACTGAGAAAAAGGGCAAATCTACTTATATTTGACAGAGAGCTTTCTCCTTCTCAGGTAAGGGCTTTAACAGAGGCAACGGACTTAAGGGTAATAGATAGAACACAGCTTATTCTTGACATATTTGCCCAGAGAGCAAGGTCAAAAGAAGGAAAAATTCAGGTAGAAATAGCCCAGCTTAAATATACACTGCCAAGATTGAGGGCAAAAGACGACGCATTTTCAAGGCTTACAGGAGGAATAGGAGGAAGAGGACCTGGAGAAACCAAGCTTGAGATTGATAGAAGAAGGATAAAAGACAAAATCGCAAAGCTTGAAAAAGAGCTAAAAAAGATATCACAACACAGAGAGCTTAAGAGAAAGAGAAGAAAAAAGCTTGACTTTAAGATCGTTGCTCTGGTTGGATACACGAACGCAGGAAAAACCACTTTATTAAACACCCTTGCCAAGAGCAATTACCTCGCAGAGGACAAACTATTTGCAACCCTTGATCCAGTAACAAAGGCAATAAAAACTCCGTCTGGCAGGGTATTTTTGATGACGGATACAGTTGGTTTTATAAGAAAACTTCCAGAGGACTTAAAAAAGGCTTTTAGAGCAACACTTGAAGAATTGTATTCAGCAGATCTGCTTCTTCACATAGTGGATGTGTCTCATCCTGAATTTGAAAGCCATATCCAGACGGTTGAGGAGATCCTTGAAGAGATGGAGCTTAGCACCTATCCAAAGCTACTTGTTTTTAACAAAATAGACCTGCTTGACGAGACTCAGAGGATTGCTTTACCTCACTTATGCGAAAGATATCAGGCTATTGCTATTTCAGCTCTTAAAAAGGAAAACCTTGAAAGCTTGATTACCACTATAGAGGAAAGACTATTTAGCCATACTGCTCAGAAGGAAGCTCCTTTGCCTCATCTTGAGGCTCTCTTTTAGGAGTGTAATCCATCCACAGCTCTTCTAATGCATAGACTTTTCTAATAGGTTCGTAAAATATGTGCACCACCACTGTGTTAAAGTCAACCACTATCCACTGCCCAAGCTCGTATCCCTCCACACCCAGAGGCTTTATACCAAGTCTTTCAAGCTCAAAAATGATGTAGTCTGCAAGCCCCTGGGTGTGTCGGGTAGAATGGGCACTGCAAATTATCATGAAGTCTGCGTAATCAACCTTTTTACTTATGTCTATAACGATTATGTCCTCAGCCTTTTTAGACTTTAGCAGATTTTCTATCTCTTCTGCAAGAACTTTGCTCTCCATCCTATACCTTTCCCTCCTGAACGAGTTTTGCAAAAAGCTCAAAACTTCTATCGTAAGTTTTTTCATATTCTGGTGGAAAACAACAAGCTGGAAGCTGTCTCATCTTAAGGTGATAGTGCAAACACTCACAACACATACCTTTTCTTGAACAAGGTTCGTAAGTGCAGTTACACCTCTTTAAGTTTTGCTCCTTTTTGCACTCCATCTCTTCCTCCCTCCTAAAATTTTTATTCTACGGTTACGCTTTTAGCTAAATTCCTTGGTTTGTCTATGTCACATCCACGAAGGGCTGCTATTTCATAAGCTAAAAGCTGTAAAGGCACTACATAAAATATAGGTAATAGTTCGTAAGATGTCAATGGTACCTCAATTAATTCGTCTGCAAGTCTCTTAAATTCCTCTGCTCCTTCAGAAACAACTGCTATCACAGGTCCTCTTCTTGACTTTACCTCCTCGGCATTTGATAGTGTCTTTTCGTAAATTATTCCGGTTTCCTTAGCTGCTACTATTACAGAAGGAACATTTTCCTCTATAAGTGCAATTGGTCCGTGCTTCATCTCACCTGCTGCATAACCCTCTGCGTGTATGTAAGAAATCTCTTTCAACTTAAGTGCTCCCTCAAGAGCAATGGGATACAAGATGTTTCTTCCGAGATAAAGTGCGTTTTTGACCGTGTACCACCTTTTTGCTATTTCGTTTATATCAGGTCTAACTCTCTCTATAAAACTTTGGAGCTTGGTAGGTGCGTCAAGCAAGGTTTTGATTTTTTGAGAAACATCCTCGTTAAAAAACAACCTTCTGAGATACAAACTAAGCAAGATAAAAACTATTACCTGGGTGGTAAAGGCTTTTGTTGAGGCAACGCTGATTTCTGGACCTGCCTGGGTGTAAAGAACCACATCACTCTCTCTTGCTATGGTGCTTCCCAAAACATTACATATGGAAAGAATTTTTGCTCCTTTGTTTTTTGCAAGCCTTAGCCCTGCAAGGGTGTCTGCAGTTTCTCCTGATTGAGACACTGCAATAAATAAGGTGTTTTCGTCTATAAGAGGAGATCTATACCTGAATTCAGAAGCAAGGTCAACCTCAACAGGAATTCCTACATCTTTTTCAATTAAATACTTTGCAACCATTCCAGCGTGATAGGATGTACCACACGCAACCACGAATATCTTTTTTACCCTTTCAAAAAGCTCCTTTAAAAGCCCCTCTTTTTCAAAGTCTATCTCCATTGTATCCAAGTTAATTCTTCCGAGTAAGGTGTGTTTTATGGCGTCTGGCTGTTCACATATTTCCTTTAACATAAAATGCGGATAACCACCTTTTTCTGCTGAGGCAATGTCCCAGGATATCTCTGTTATCTCTCTTTCTATCTTGTTGCCTTTGGAGTCAAAAACCTCTACTTTTTCCCTTGAAACTATGGCAAACTCTCCGTCATTTAAAAACATGACTCTTCGGGTAAAAGGCAAAAGAGCAGGGATGTCTGATGCAATAAAGTTTTCCCCTTCTCCAACACCTATTACCACTGGACTCTGATTTCTCGCAACGAAAATCTTGTCAGGCTCTTTTTCAGAGATTAAGCACACTGCATAGGCACCCTTAAGCTCTGAAACAGCAGAGAAAAAGGCGTCTTTTATGTTGTCTTTGTTTTTTAGGTGTTCTTCTACGAGGTGTGCTATTACCTCAGTGTCAGTGGAAGAGGAAAACTCGTGCCCTTTTTCTTTAAGCTCCTTTTTAAGCTGTTGATAGTTTTCTATTATTCCGTTGTGTACGAGTGCAAGGGTCTTCGTGCAGTCAGTATGGGGATGAGCATTTGCCTCTGAGGGCTCGCCGTGGGTTGCCCACCTCGTGTGCCCAAGTCCCGGAGCTTTTGCACCTTTTGGAAGACGCTTAAATATCTCCTCCTCAAGCTCAAAAATTCTTCCTTTTTTCTTTATAAGCTCTAATCTTGAATCTATAAAAAATACCACACCTGCTGAATCGTATCCTCTGTACTCAAGCCTTCTTAATCCCTCTATAAGTACTGGAATAACCTCTCTTTCTCCTATGTATCCAACTATTCCACACATCTTTTATTCCTCCTTGTTTCCTTTAAGTTTTTTCAAGTATTCCTCCCATTCCCATGGGAGCAAGTACTTTTTCTTGTTGTTTCATTCCTTGCACGCAGGAACTATGTTTGACCTATCAGAGGTGCCTCCTCTTGAAAGGGGAATCTTGTGATCCATCGTAAGATTGGACGCTCCTACTCTTCTTCCACAATAATAACAAATTCCCCTTTCAAGCTGTCTTCTCCACCACCTGGTATTTCTTAGCTTTCTTGCTTTAGCCTTTTCCCTTTTTATAAACTCCTCTTGGGTTAACCAGGTTTTATCCCTTCTTGACAAAACTTAACACCTCTTTAAGCACATCTTCTGGAGTTAAGTTGGTGGTGTCTATAACGATTGCTCCCTCTGGCACTTTTAACGGTGCTACTTTTCTGCTACTGTCAAGCCTGTCTCTTTCAAGAATGTTCTTTTTTACCTCTTCTTCTCCTCTATCCTCTTTTAAAACCTCTTTGACATCTCTTAGCCTTCTCTTTGCCCTAACCTCAGGATCTGCTGTAAGAAAAAACTTAAACTCTGCAAAAGGGAAAACCACGCTTCCCATGTCCCTTCCTTCTGCAATTACATCACTGCCTTTAACGAGTTCCCTCATGTAATCCGTTAAAAATTCCCTTACTTCTTTTACTGCTGATACCTTGGATACCGAATCTTCCACCTCTTTTCTTCTAAGCTCCTCTTCTAACTTTTTATTTTTATAAAATATTTCCGTTTCGTTAACATTAAGTTTTACTTGCGTATTATTAAAAACTTTACAGAGCCATTCTTTAATGTCAAGTTCGTTATTTAAAAATTTTTCTATTTGTTTTTCTTCTAAAAGCGTATAAGTTACGAATCTGTAAAACTTACCAGATTCAAGAAGAGACCACCCTAAGGCTTTAGCAAGAAGCCTTGCAAGGGTGGTCTTTCCAGAAGACGCAGGTCCGTCAATAGTTATAACTCTGCTCATGCCCTTTTCTTTAGCTCTTTTTTGTAAATCCCGTCCAGTACCCCATTTATAAATGCTGGTGAGTCGTCTGTTCCGTAAAGCTTGGCAAGTTCAACTGCCTCGTTTATTGATACCACCTCTGGAATGTCAGGTCTAAAAAACATCTCATACACAGCAAGCCTTAAAATGTTTCTGTCAGTTATGTTCATTCTCTCAATAGGCCAGGACGGTGCGTACTTTTGAATAACTTCGTCTATAAACTTTAAGTTTTCCCCAACCCCTCTTACCAGCTCTTCCCCAAACTTAAAAGCCTCCTTGCTATTGGTTACATTAAAGTGCTGTTTGTAATTCTCTATCGCCTCTTCTGTAGAAACCCCTGCTACATCCTTTTGATACAGTATTTGTAATGCTATCTCCCTTCCTTTTCTCCTCACCATAGCTCCTAAATCATCTTTTCAGCAATATATACTGTAAGGTCTCCGAGCATGTTTGTGTAAGATCCAAGCTCGTTGTCGTACCAGCCGTAAACGACTATCTGGGTAATCGGTATTTCTATGTGGGTACAAACCGTCTTACCTACCTCTGGAAGTGCTTTACATATATCTACTTTTGCAAGTGCTGTTCTCGTGTGCGTCTCTGTTCCTTCAATTATCGCTGCTGCCTTGGGATATCCTATTATATCACAGGATACATTTTGCTCCATCGTGAAAATAAGGTAGTCCTTGTAATTACCAGATGCTGCTTCTTTATAAATGTTATTAATAAGATCTCTGTTTATGTGATTCTCAATGCTTTCGTCTTGAATGTTTACGGTAAGAATAATGAGACTTCCTGTATTAAGAGGAACTCTTACGCTTTCTGCCATAAATCCAATTTTCTTCATTTCTGGAATAACGAGAGCAAGTGCTTCTGCTGCTCCTGTAGTGGTTAAAATAATGTTGTTAAACACGCTTCTTGCTCTTCTGAGGTCTTTTTTACCTGTTTGAGGAAGTCTGTCAAGAACCACTTGCGAGCCTGTTGCAGCGTGAACAGTTACCATAGATGCAGAAAGAATTCTGTCAACTCCAAAGTAGTCAAGAAGTGGCTTTACCATGTAAGACAAACATGTGGTAGTACAAGACGCAGCAGATATTATGTTGTGTTTTGATGGATCGTAAAAGTCCTGATTAATTCCATATACCACGGTAACCGTGTCCTCTGGAAAGCCCTTTTCCTTATTTTTAATCTTAAAAGGTGCAGAAACTATTACTTTTTCAGCTCCAGCAACGAGATGCCCTCTTACTGATCCTTTTGGATCTTCTGGATCAACTGTAGGATCTCTAAACTTTCCAGTACAGTCAACTACGAGTCTTACTCCTTCCTCTCTCCACTTTATGTCTTTTGGATTTCTGCTCTCCATCAAAAACTTAACCTTTATCCCGTCTATTTCCACGGTCTTCTCTGCTTCGTTTGCGTTTTCTATAACCCTTTTAGCTTTGTGTCCGTAAAGATACACAGGAAGCCATCCGTAAGTGCTGTCCTTTTCTATGTAAGAAAGAAGGTCGTAAAAAGAGGTTCCTACTTCTCTACCAATATTTACGACTATCTCTTTAAAGTACTTTCTTGCAACATGATGCCAAAGGGTAAGTTTACCAATTCTACCAAAACCATTAATTCCAAGCTTCATTTTTAAACCCCCTTTTATTTTTTTAACTTAATGCTCTAAGGTTAGTTCAGCAGGCTTTAGTCTGCCTTTAAACACTTGTCCTGTAAGCCCGTTTAAAGTAATCCACTCTCCCAGCTTAAGCCTTACTCCGTTTAACCTTGCCTCTTTGTTAAACTCGTCTATACTTAGATTCTCACACCCCACTACGCAAATCTTACCCAGTCTTGACGCAACGATTGCAGCGTGTGAGGTCTGTCCTCCTCTTGCAGTAAGAATTCCTGCAACCATTGAAATTTCCTTAATGTTGTCTGGAACAGTATCGTACCTAAGAAGTATAAGTGGGTCCCCCTTATCTTTAAACCTCTCTATATCTTCTAAGGTAAACACTATTCTTCCAGATACAACCCCTCCGCACACTCCAATTCCTTTTCCTATACACTCCAATTTATCCAGCATCTGTGCGTCAAAAAACTCAAGTTTTTCCTCTCTTAAAATGATGTCCCTTACCTGAAGAATGTATAAATCTTCTGCTTTTTCACTTTCAAATGTAAACTCTATTTCCTGATGTCCCCATCCTTTTTCATAAACTAAGTAATACACGAAGTCAAGCAGATTTTTGTAAATCTCAGGAAAAGCCTCTTCAAGAGAGGGTCCGTCCCTTCCTTCTATTTTCTTCTGCTCTACGGAAATAGGATAGGCATTAACAAGCCCTGAAACTATGTCTTCTCCCTGATTGTAAGGAGTGTAATCTCCCCACAAAATTATCCTTGGAAACTTTCCCACAGGAGAAGTGGTTAAAGTTACGCCTGTACCAGCCTGCATACTTCTGTTTCCAAATACCATCTGCTGAACGATAACTGCTGTCCCCCATTCACTTGCAATCTGCATTATTTCTCTGTAAGACTTCGCCTTTTCGTTTGACCAGGACTTAATGGTAAGCTCTATACCTTTGTAAAGCTGTTCCCAAGGATCTGAAGGAATGTTAATTCCGAGGTTTTCTACTGCTTTTTTGTATATAAGAGCAAGCTCCTTCATCTGCTCACCAGTAAATTCCCTCTTCTTTTTAACTCCATACTTTCTCTTGTGTGCCCTCATGAGTTGATTAAAAAAGTCTCTCTGCACACCCTGAGCCATTGCCCAGCTCTGTACGAACCTCCTGTATGTATCCCAGGCAAACCACAGATTACCTGTCTCCTCAACGAGTCCCTCAACCACATCCTCGTTTATTCCCACATTCAAAATTGAATTCATCATTCCAGGCATTGAAATAGCAGATCCACTTCTTACGCTAAGAAGTAAAGGTCTTTCTCTGCCTCCGAAACTTCTTCCTGAAAGGCTTTCTAAAAGCTTTATGTTTTCTTCTACCTTTGCTTTGTAGTCCAAAAAGAGTTCTTCGTACTTTTTAATCAGTCTGTAACACCTGAAAACCTCCGTAGTAAGAACGAATCCATAGGGAATTTTTACCTTTATAGCCTTTTCGTTTGCAATGAGAATCAGATTGTAGCCCTTGTTTCCAAGATACAAAAGGTCGTTTACCATTTTGTTCGGCTGATGAATAAAAGAAACCGTTCTCTTTGGATCGTAGCTCATTAAAAGATTAAGGTCTTCTTTGTCTATTTTTTCTATGTAATTTAACATCGTAGAATAAACTTTTTTCAAAAAGGTGTCTAAGTGCTTTAGAGCAAGGGCAGAATCCACTATGTCTCTAATAACTACCTCACTTATACAGAAGTACTGCTGATGAGTTTCAAGTCCCTCAAAACATCCCCTGTACTTTTCAAGAAGCTCCTCTTTTTTTAAGGAATAAAACACCATTGGGAAAACTTTTAGGTACGGATTTACATAATAAACCTTAACTATGTGCTGAACTCCGTCTATCAGTCCTTTAAATATGTCTAAGTATTGAGAAAAAGAAAGTGGATAGCTCTTTAACGAGCTCTCAAGAAGATTTAAGTAAATGTCAAACTTTTGAGAAAAAATGCCATCTATTTCAAGGGCTTTTCTAAAGAGTTTTAAAACTTTAAATATTCTGAAGAAAGCTGCTTTGGTTATGAACTTAAGCTCAAAGTCCTCAACTATTTTTCCAAGTAGGTGATTTAAAATGTACTCCAACCTAAAACTAAGTCCCAGTGCGTCAAACTTTTTTTCTCTGTATCTTCCGTACATAGAGGGTATGTCAACTGCAACATGTCTTTTAAACAAGATTTCTTCAACAGGTGTAAACTTTTTGGGAGAAAGTATGATGTCTTTTAAAGAAGTAAGCCACTCTATTAGTTTTTCTGCCTTGCGATAATTTTCTTTTTCTTCTTTTAAAACGCTTTCAAGCTCTTCCACGAATGGAAAACTCGTTTTGTACTGGGTAACGAAGCTCTCAAGGTCGTCAAGAATTCCAAAGTACTTTTGATGCTCAAGCTTGTAAAGGTGAACCATTAAGTACAACTTTCTTTTTACCACCTCGTTTCCAGGAATTTCCTTAAGAACCTCTTTAAGTCTTTCAAGACCCACCAAAATAAGCTCGTCAACTCCTTTAACGAACCCCTTTTCCTCAAGCTTTTTTAAAATTTCGTTTACCTCTTCAGCAAAGTGTCTTTCCTCTGAAACTATTCTCTCAAAGAGCTCGTCAGGAATGTATCTTTTTATGTACTTTGGATCAAGGTGCCACCAGTAATTGAGGATGTCTTTTATAAATTCTACTGCAAGGCTTGAGTTTTCTATGTGAACGAGCTTTCTTAAAAAGTAAATAAGGCTATCTTTCCTGTGAAAAAGCTCGTCCACCTCAGTTGAAATGTCTCTTATCTTTCCTTCTGCTCCGATTTCGTTGTAAAATACGGGTAAAACCTTACAAAACTGTTTCACTAAGTTATAAACTGGTTTTATGTTTGCATTTAAAAGCTGAGTAACATCCTTTTGAAAGAGGTCAGTGTCTTTTATTGCAACTCCGTAAAGCCTTAAGTTAAGAATAAGAGCTGCTAAAAGACTGCTACACCACTCAGGATTTACCTTGAAAATCTCAAGCCATACCCTTATGTTCAAAAGGTGATTTACATTCTGCTTTATCTTCCAGCGAATGTCTATACCACGAACCTGAGGAGGCTGAAATCCAAACTTAATTATCTCGTTTATTAAAACCTCTATGAGATAAACCTCTCTGTTTTTCAGAATGCATATTCCTATGTTTTTTATACACTCAAGTGCTGTCCAAGGATAATAGTGAAGCTTTTCTTTTAGTATTCTAAAAAACTTCTTAATAAACTCGTCAAGTCCCTGAGATGGTTTGGACTCTATTAGCAAAATTAAAGTACGATTTACTTCTCTTATGAGCTCTTCGTGCAGAAGTCTTAAAACCGGTGCTTCTATCAGCTCAAAGTAAAATTTTATTTTTAACTCGTCAGCTACTATCGGTTCTTCAAGCCTGCTAACCTTTTGAATAAGTTCTTTTACCTGTTTTAAAAGCTCAAGGTGATCTGGATACTTTAAAAGCTCCTCTAAGGACCTGTCTTCTTCCAATTCTTTAAGAAGTCTGGAAAAGTACTCAGAGCTTATCAAAAACTCTTCGTCAAAGCAGGCAAGAATTTGCTTGAGAGTTGGTTCTACTTTTTGAATAAACTTTTGCCATACCTGATAGGTTAAAGTATAACTTCTCTTCAATATGTCTTTATAAACATCCTCAAGCTCTTGAGAATAGTGTAGTTTAAGCAGTTTTTTAATGAGTTTCTTAAACGAATAATAATTGTCAAGAAACTTTAAAAAGTACTCGTCTGGAAGATTAACTATAGCCCTCAGGACTTCTTTAAAAATGGGTATTATTTCGTAAAAAATATCAGTAGTACAAACTTCAGCAGTTTTTTCAAGAATGGAAAATATAACCTCTGCAGTGCGTACATTTATGGTTTGATTCTCGTTAAAAAACTTAAAAAGGATGTCAAAAATGAGCCAAAATCCCTGTACTCTATAGGAGTGTTTTAAAAGAATTGACAGGTTTTTTAAAAAAAAGCTCCTAAATTCGTCAAGAACGATAAAGTCGTTTTTGTAAGGATGAAATACTTCTTTTAAAATGGATTCTATTTGTTTTTTAAGTGCGGGAAACTTAGTGTAAATGTCAAGAAATATGTTGTACTTAGGGTCGTACTTTACTTCTTCTACGAATGTACACGCCAAGTTTGCGAGTAAGGCTTTTGATGTGAATCCTTCCATAACCTGAAAACTAAACCTCCTTTTCTGCCATGTAACTTAAGAGATCAAGAAGTCTTACGGAATAGCTCCACTCGTTGTCGTACCAAACGAGAAGTTTTACTAAGTTTCCTCCAATGACCTTTGTAGAAAGCCCGTCTATAACCGCACTTCTTTTCTCTCCTAAAACATCAATAGAGACTATAGGTTCTTCTGCGTATCTTATGTACTTATTCTGGTTGTTTTTAAAAACCTCGTTTACTTCTGCAGGTGTAACCTCCTCTTTAACCAATATGTTTAGGTCTAAAAGAGAAACTGCTGAGGTTGGAACCCTTATAGAATAACCGTCAATTTTCCCATCAAGTTCTGGCAGAACCTTAGTTATAGTGTTGAAAAGTTCGCTCGTCGTTGGAATCATGTTAATGCCTGCAGCCCTTGCTCTTCTAAAGTCTCTTGGATGAATTTTGTCAAGTAATCTCTGATCGTTCGTATAAGAATGGACACTCGTCATAGACACCTTTTCCACTTCAAAAAACTTCATTAACAGGTGTAACACAGGAGCAAGACAGTTTGTAGTGCAGGAGGCATTTGATATTATAAAGTGTTTTGCTGGATCGTAGAGGTCGTGATTAACTCCCATTACTATGGTTATGTCCTCTTGATAAGCTGGAGAAGAAATAACCACCCTTTTTGCACCAGCCATTATGTGCCCTCTTGCAAGCCCAGCCTCAAAAAACTTACCAGTTGATTCTACTACATAGTCAATCCCTTCCTCTCTCCAGGGAATTTTCTCAGGCTCTTTTTCCTGAAATATTCTTATTTTTTTATTGTTAATTATTAAGTAACCACCTTCAGTGTGTACTTCGTAAGGAAGTCTTCCGTAAACGCTGTCGTACTTTAGAAGGTAAGCAAGCATTTCTGGAGAAGAAAGGTCGTTTATGGCAACTACTTCTACATCGTGAAACTCTGGATACCTAAACCTTGCTCTTAAAATCGCCCTTCCAATTCTTCCAAATCCGTTAATGCCAACTCTGACCACTTTTGGTCCTCCCTGTTTAAATAATACCACTTATTTCAATTTTTTTCAATTTTTTAAGACTTTTCTCATTATAAGTGCGTCTTCTCCATCAGGATAATAATTTTTTCTAACAGAAACGATAGAAAAGTTTTGCTTTTTGTAAAAGTTTATAGCAGGTTCGTTGCTTTTTCTAACTTCTAAGTATATGACTTTGCCTCCTTGAGTAATAACGAGCTCTTCTGCCTTTTTGAGAAGCTTTTCTCCTATTCCTTTTCTCCTAAACTCTTTTTTAACCCCCAGTCTTAAAATTTCTGCTTCTTCGTCAACCTGCCTAAAAATTAAGTAACCCACCAGCTTAGAATTTACGAAGGCTAATATAAACTTACTTAGTCCAGTGATCCATTCTGACATTAATTGTGATAAAGTCCAGGCATGAGATCCAAAGACGAGTTTTTCAAGCTCTGCTATGTTTAAAAGTTCATCCTCTTTAGCCTCCCTTATGCAAAACATCCTTTTCTATGTCTCTATAGCTCTTAAAAACTTCCACCTCTGGAAACTTCTCAGAGATAGTTTCTGCAATGAAGTCAACCACAGCAGGAGATCTGTGCCTCCCACCCGTACATCCAACACCAATACTTAAGAATCTTTTGTCTTCTTTAAAGTAGTTTTCCACGAGCCAAATAATCAAGTCTTCTACATACTTAAGAAACTCTTTAGTAATTTCAAAACTAAGAAGGTAATCTTTAACTTTTTTGTGTCTCCCAGTTAGGTCTTTTAATTCAGGAACGAAGTAAGGATTAGGCAAAATTCTTGCGTCAAAAAGGAAGTTAGCCTCAGGAGGCACTCCGTACTTATATCCAAATGCAACGATCTGAATAAGGGGTTTAATCAAGTCTTTTCTCTGTTGATACCTTTTAAATATTTCTTCTCTTAACTGATGCACATTGAACTCAGAGGTATCCAAAAAAACGCTTGCGAGTTCTCTTACTTCTTTAAGGAGCTCTCTTTCTTTTTTTATGGCTTCTTCTAAGGAAAGACTTTTTTGTTTCATCAAAGGATGAAACCTGCGAGTTTGATTGTACCTCATAATTATTACTTCTGTTCTGGCGTCAAGAAAGATAACTTCAAAACCTATAGGATCCTTTTTTAAAGCTTTAAAAACTTTTGGAGCCTCTTCAAGAAAGTACTTGTCTCTTATGTCCATAGTAAGAGCGAGCTTTGATATTTCCATACTTTCCTGAATTTCCTCAATGTACGACCTGAGGAGTCTTACGGGAAAGTTGTCTATTGCAGTATATCCAAGGTCTTCAAAGGTCTTTAAAACTGTACTTTTACCAGACCCAGAAACTCCAGTAATTACGATTAAGTTTAACATTTTAAGAAAATTCTGGAACTAAGACGACTATTTTATCCCCTCTTTTGGTAACGAGGGCTATTTTGTCGTGGTCAGTGCTGTAAAACAGCATAAACCTATCGTTTCCTTTTTCAAAAAGTTCCACTGCTTCAGATATGGACATGGGATTTACATCTATGGTTTCTACCACATACTTTGCTTCAGGAATTGGTTCAGAGACTTCTATTTTATTTTTTCTGAAGTCCTTGCGTTTTTCTTTATACTTTTTGATTTGTTTTTCAAGGGTTTCGTAAGCAAGGTCTATAGCCTCGTAAATGTCTGAGGTTTCTTCCTTAGCTATGATGGTCTCTCCGTCACCGGAAAGAATGACTTCAACGATTTCTCTAAACTTTTCTCTTTTAAAGACGATTTGAGCACTAACTGGTCCGTAAAAGTACTTTTCAAACTTACTAAACTTTTTTTCAGCGTACTGTTTAATTGCATCAGAGGAATCAAGCCCTTTAAAGGTAAAGGTGAAGTCCATACATAACCTCCTGTATTTTGTTATTTCTTCTTTTAAAAGATTTTACCAATCTATGTAAAAAATTTCAATAATTTGCCCTTTCTTTTTCGTGAAATTTTTGAAGTTTCTAAGTTATTTTTAAATTTGTAACACTTAAATACAAACTGTTGTTAAAAAAGGTATTAGTAGTAGCATTGTTATTGAGAATAAGTTTAAAAATCATGCAGGAGGTGTTAAAAATGAAGAAGGTTGTCATTCTGGCATGTGAAAGAATTAGAAATCAAAATTTGTGTGTAGCGTGTAACAAGTGTTTCGTTGCTGCAAATAAGTTAGAAGGCGAGTTTGCAAGACACAAGGACGAAGTTGCTATTCTTGGTATTATGAATTGTGGAGGATGCCCTGGTAATCTGGTAGTACCTTCTTTGGTTTTGTTGAGTATGCAACTTGCTTCTTTTAACGAAAAAATAGATGCTGTGCACATTGGAACATGTATAATGAGATTTTGTCCTAACAAAGATAACATAATAAAAATAATTAAAGAAAAAGCAGGGGTAGAGGTAATAGAAGGAACGCATACATACGGAAAAGGAACTATTTTTTAAATCTTAAAATTTGACAACAACTCTATTACTTGCTCCTTAGAGAGGTTAAGAAGAGTTATTGCCTCTGAATTAAAGCCAGGGAAAGATTCTATTTCTTCTGGAGAAGCTACATTTGCAATTGCATCAGCAATGTGGATAATAGCGGTTTCCTTAGAATAGGGTTTTTTTGAGCTTACTTCGTGATGCTCTGCAATAGGAATTATTATCCTCTGAGGGAACATCCAATCGTTAAGGAATTTCTGTGCAACTTGTGCGTGATTAATTCCGAATTCTTGCTCTTCTGCTATCCAAAGAGGGATTTTCTTTTCTCTTGCTTCTTTTTTAAGTCTTTCGTAACCTGGTTCTGATACCTTTAAAGCTACTTTTCCAAAGTCGTGCAGAAGTCCTGCTGTATAAATTTCACTTATCTTAGAAAAACCAAGTTTTTCTCCTAATTCCTTAGATAGTTCTGCAACTTTTATTGAGTGATTACTTAATTCTTTGTAGTGTGCATTAATAACATCTACTATACACATAGTATAAGCGATTATTTTAACCGTATTTATTCCGAGTATAATAAGAGCTTCTTCTACACTGCCTATGCGACCTGGAAACCCATAAAAAGGAGCATTAGCAAGGCGTATTACCTTAGCAGTAAAAATTACATCCCTTTTAATAACCTCTGCTACTTCGTTAAGAGTTACTTCTTCTTTGTCTAAAACTTCGTTTAATTCGTGAATTATAGATGGTATAATTTTGTTAAAATTTTCTTCTATAAGTGACATCTTTTTTAACTTCTTCACTTTAAACTCCATAAAAATATTGAAATTTTAATATAAATCAAAAAAATAATTAGTAAAGTGAGTGATAACGAAGGTTAATTAATTTTTTAAACTTTGATGTTTAAAATTTGACCTTTTTGTTGATTCTGTTCTTCTCTTTCTTTTCTCCACTTTTCCATTAGTGCCTGCATTTTCATGGCTCTTGCTTTAGCTGCAACTGCGTAATCTTGGGGAGAAGGATCAGCAGGAGCCAGTGCAGCTCTTTCAATTATTTCAGCCTTTTTTATAGTTGCGTCAGGATCGTTTGGAACTTTACTTACATCCAGTTTAACCTCACCTGCAACCGCATAAAGAACCCCATCTGGTCCTCTAACATAAGAAAAATAAACTCCTCTTGCATAAGGTCCAGCTGCTGCAAGGTGAGCCATTTCGTGAGCTTTAACCTTTCTGTCTATTGCTCTAAGCTTTTCTACCTCTCTCTGTTCCTCAGGGGTAAGACCAATCTTTATAAAACCTCTATGCCCTACCCCACTAACTTGCATTTTACAATCCTTTTTAAAGACTGACTAATTTTATTTTATCTCCGTTAAAATTACTTGACAAGCGCTTTTTGTTTTTCGTCTTGACTAATTGTGGATGTGTTTTAAAATGCTTTAAAAGGCTTGATTAAAGGAGGGGCGCATGAGCTGTATCTTTTGTAAAATAGTTAACAAAGAAATACCAGCAGATGTGGTGTATGAAGACGATAAAGTAATTGCCTTTAACGACATCAATCCCCAAGCCCCTTATCACATCTTGGTAATTCCTAAAAAACACATTTCAACCCTCCTTGAATTAACAGAAGAAGACAAAGAACTAATAGGACACATTTACATGGTAATTAACAAAATCGCAAAAGAAAAAGGCTTTGCTGATAGAGGATACAGAGTGGTCGTTAACTGCAAAGAAGAGGCAGGACAAACTGTATTTCACATCCACTTTCACATACTTGCAGGAAGAGAAATGGGCTGGCCTCCAGGCTAAATTACCTTACCTTTGCTCCAGGAGTTACCTCTTTCTCAGGGATTATCAAAGTTAATCCATTTTTGTCCTTTGCTGCAAGAAGCATCCCCTCTGACTTTACCCCTCTTATTTTTGCAGGCTTTAAATTCGTAACTACCACGACCTCTTTTCCTATAAGCTCTTCTGGAGAGTAAAACTCAGCAATTCCTGATACTATCTGTCTTTTTTCAGGGCACTCAACCTCAAGTCTGAGAAGTCTATCAGCCCCTTTTACCTTCTCTGCAAAAACTACCTTACCTATTCTAAGCTCAACCTTTCCAAATTCTTCAATAGTTATGAGATTTTCCTGAATATCTTTTTCTGCTTTTTTCTTTTCCTCAAGTTTTTTAACATCTATTCTTGGAAAAAGCGGACTTCCTTTTTCCACTTTGCTTCCGGTAGTTAATCCCTCAAAGTCAAACGCTTTAGAAAAACTTACTTCTCCCTGATACCCCAGCCTTTTCAAAAGCTCTTCAGAAGTTTCAGGCATAACGCAACTTAACACTATTGCAAAGTTTTTAATTGCCTCAAGAAGAATTCTTAAAACTCCTCCTGCCTCTTCTTTTTTCCCGGATTTCACAAGACTCCAGGGTGCCTTTTTATCTATATACACATTTCCTGCTCTTATTCCCTCCCACAAACTCTCAAGCGCCCTGTGAAACTGCATTTTTTCAAACTCTTGTTCAAACTCTCTTATCTTTCCTGCTACCAAGGTAAGAAATTCCGTGTCTTCTCTTTCAGGAGTGTACATTTCTGGAACCTTTGAGTCAAAAAACTTTTCAACGAGGTTCATCGTACGATATATAAGATTTCCATAGTCGTTTGCCAAGTCTGCGTTTATTCTGTTTATAAGTGCCTCAAGAGAAAACTCACCGTCGTAACCAAACGCCATTTCTCTTAAAAGAAAGTACCTAAGTTGATCCCTTCCAAACTCCGTTGCAAGTTCAATTGGATCAACGATGTTTCCTATGGACTTGGACATCTTTAACTTGTCAACAAGCCAGTAACCGTGTACATAAAGCTTCTTGTAAACCGGAAGTCCCATAGCCTTTAACATAATAGGCCAGTAAATTGCATGAGGCTTGAGTATGTCCTTAGCTATAGTGTGATGCACCACATTCCACCAGTCCTTCCAATTTGGATCCTCAGGATATCCTATTGCACTTAAGTAATTTAAAAGTGCGTCAAACCACACATATGTGACATAATCTTTATCAAAGGGAAGCTCAATTCCCCAGGTAAGTCTCTTCTTAGGACGAGAGATGCAAAGAGGTGGAAGCTCCTCCTCAAGCATGTTTAAAACTTCTTCCTTGTAAAACTCTGGATAAATTACATCGTTTTTGTAAATGTAGTCCTTAAGCCAGCCTCTATACTTTTCCAAGTTAAAAAAGTAATTTTTTTCCTTTATCTTTTCGGGTTTACACTTGTGATCCCTGCAACATCCACTCTCGTCAAGCTCCTTTGGAGTAAGGAATCTTTCACATCCATAGCAATAAAGCCCTTCGTATTCGTCAAGATATATTTCTCCTTTTTCGTAAAGATCCTGTAAGACCTTTTGAACCACTTTTTTGTGTTTTTCAGAGGTGGTACGAATAAAGTAGTTGTAAGAAATCTTAAAAAAGTCCCAACAACTCTTAAACTTTGCACTTATCTCGTCCACGAACTTCTCAGGAGGAATGCCTTTTTCCTTTGCACTCTTTTGAATTTTGTCTCCGTGTTCGTCAGTACCTGTTAAAAAGAATACCTCTTTTCCCTTAAGTCTGTAAAATCTTGCAAGACTGTCAACGACGATAGTCGTGTATGCGTGTCCAAGATGAGGAAGTGCGTTTACATAGTAAATCGGTGTGGTAAGATAGATTTTCATCTTTCTTCCTCCTTTTCTTCAAGGGTTTTGAGTCCTTCGTCTTCTCCATTTTCTTCTACGAGCTCCTCAATAAAAGACTTCAGTTCTGCTACTGGTACCTGGAGTATGTTACCTTCTGAGTCTTCAACATAAGCAATTTTCTGAAAGATGTTGTACTTCAAAACTTTATAACTCTTGTCATCTACCCGAATTCTATTTCCCAGTTTTGGGAGATCCTGAAGAAACTCTTTGTAAACCTCCATTTCGTAAGCCAAACAACAAAGAAGTCTTCCACAAGGACCTGAAATCTTGTTTGGATCAAGAATAAGGCTCTGCTCTTTTGCCATTTTTATGGATAGCGGAGTAAACTTTCTCAAAAACCTCGCACAACAAAATTCCCTACCACAAAATCCAATTCCACCAAGGAGTGCGGTTTCGTTTCTTACTCCTATTTGACGCATCTCTATTCTCATTCTAAGAGCTCTTGCAAGCTCTTTAACCAGTTGTCTAAAGTCTATCCTTCCCTCAGCAGTGTAGTAAAAAATTATCTTGCTTCTGTCAAAAAAGCAGTCCACCCTTACGAGATTCATCTCAAGTCCGAGTTCCTTTGCAAACTGCTCACAATAAGCCATTCCTTTTTTCTCAAGCTCAAGTTTTTTTTCAAATTCTTTGATCTCTTTTAAAGTCGCCTTCCTTAATACTACAGGAACTCCTTCTACATCAAAAGGAATTCTGTAAGACACATCAGTTAATATAAAAACCTCTTTTCTTCCCTCTTCAAGCTCTACCATCACATAAGTTCCTTTGGCAAGAGGTTTAAAAAGTTTAACCGCAGTATCAGGATAACCTGGCTTTAAAGTAGCATTACTAAGCCATATTTGTTTTTCTTTTTCTTCTTTCTTTTTTTTAGGTGCCTTTTTCTTCATCTACCCTCCTATTGCCCTCATAAATCTTTCTGTAGGATGAAGTTCAAGCCTTTCTGGTTTTTTTTCTACAGCCTGAAAAAATGCATCTTCTATACTGCCTTTTGCCTCACCCCTTATTATAGCCTTTAAGTTTATTTCAAAATCCGAAAAAAGACAAGGTCTGAGCCTTCCATCTGCAGTGAGTCTAAGTCTGTTACACTTTTCACAAAACGACTCAGATATAGGGGAAATTATTCCTATTTTCCCTATTCCCCTACCCCACTTAAATACCCTTGCAGGACCTCCACCTACTTTTTCAGCTGGTTCAAGGGGAAAAACCTCCTCAAGCCTTTTTTTTATCTCACTTGCTAAGAAAACATTTTCTTCGTTCCAAAAACTATTTTCTCCAATAGGCATAAACTCTATAAACCTTACTTCAACGGGATAGTCTAAGGTTAACTTTGCAAGATCAACGACCTCGTCGTCATTAAAACCTCTTACGATAACTGCGTTTATTTTTACGGGTGAAAAGCCGAGTTTTAACGCTTTCTGTATCCCTTTCCAAACCCTCTCCCATCCGTCAACACCTGTTAACCTCTCAAACTTTTCTTTTTTTAAGGTATCCAAGCTTATGTTTATCCGTAAAAGCCCTGCCTCTCTCAAAGCCTCTGCCTTTTCTAAAAGAAAGTATCCGTTCGTGGTAAGACCTATGTCCTCTATTCCAGAAATTTTTTTTAATTCTTTAATAAAGTATTCTACATTTTTTCTTAAAAGTGGTTCCCCACCTGTGATCCTCACCCTTCTTATTCCAAGCTCAGAACCAACTTTTACGACCTTTAATATTTCCTCAAACCTCAATATGTCTTCGTGCTTTAGTTTTTTCCACTTTTTAATGCTATAGCAGTAAAGACACCTAAAGTTACACCTGTCAGTTATAGAAACCCTTAAGTAATCTATTTTTCTTCCAAATCTGTCAATTAGCACCTCTTAACCTCTCTTTGTACCAGAGCCTGACCTTCTGCAAAAACTCCAGTATTTCAGGTTGAGAATAGTCAGGATATGTCCACTCAAGTGGTTCAAACTTTCCTTTCTTAAACCTTAAAGTTACCTCTGCAAATACGCTTCTTCCAAGGTATATCCTGTGAGAAAAGTCCTTAAATGTAGAAAGAACCAGTTTTGAAAGGTTTAAGTATCCAGGATCAATGTTTATTCGCCTGCAATCGTTAACCTTAAATCTATTTTCTATTTCGTAACAAATGTGCTTTAGGTCTATCAAAAATTCTGGAGGCATCAACTTTTCAAAGAAAAACAGAGCCTTTTTTAGGTTTTTTCCCATTTCTTTTTCGTAATAGGATGTAAAAGAGGAAAAGTCATAAACTTTTGAGGAAAAAACTACATTACCCAGATGTAAGGCTACTTCTTTAAGTGCGACCTCCCACAAACTCTGATCTTTCCCGGTAATTGCTAAAAAAAAGACTACAGGCTCAGGAATACACGGTTTACTCATCCTCAAGCCTTATTGCTTCGTTTACGAGCATAACTGGTATGTCTTCAACTATAGGATACAAAAGTTTACACTTTTTACAAAAAAAGCCCTCTTTGTCCTCTAACTTTTTATACACGAGCTCGCCTTTACACTGGGGACAGGCAAGAATTTCAAGGTATTCTTTTATTCTATTTTCGTCCATATTCTTCCTCCTCAACTAAAGAATAGGTGAAAGCACTGTTTCTACTATTTTCAAAAACTCTTCTGCAAGAGCTTTTGCTTCCTCAGGAGAAACCGACTTTTCAAAGAGTTGCTTTTTGATCTCTAAAACCCTGTTTGAGAACCCCTCAAAAGAAGGCAAAGTAGAGTTTAGTATTTCTTCAAGTGTTGGAGGCTTTTCTGGAGGAGTAACCTGAGAAATCGCCCAAACTGCTTTTAATCCGAGTTTAAATACTTCCTGAGCCTTTTTGATTATTGCCTCTTGATTTTTTTCAGTTTTTAACTCGTTTAATATGTCCGTGGCATACCTAAAATAACTTTTGGCACGAACGAAGTAAACCATTTGTCTTCAAGAAACGAGGTAGTTAGTCCTCTTTTTTAAAGACGCTTTCTCCCCACTTTTTGTAAAAGTGACGAGAAAGCACCTCGTCGGCTATCTCACAGATCTCAAAAATCGTCTCTATCATGTCAAGCATTTCTGCCTGACCGTCAGGAGGTCTCATTTCTAAGTCTTCTATAAAAGCTCCACTTTTTAAGTACTCTTTAAACTCCTGTAACTTCTTTAAGGTAAGCATTGCTATGTTGCCCTCTCAATGTATTTCCCGGTGCGAGTGTCAACCCTTATGACATCACCTTTATCAATAAAAAGAGGAACCTGAATAACTGCACCTGTTTCAAGGGTTGCAGGCTTGGTTGCGGTTCCAACCGTGTCACCCTTTATACCAGGCTCTGTATCCACAACCTCAAGCTCAACGATGTTCGGAAGCTCAATACCTATAACTTTTCCCTTGTAGTAAAGTACATAAACCGTAAGGTTTTCCTTTAAAAACTTTGAAGCCTCTCCTATGTCTTTTTCGTCTATATAAACCTGGTCGTAGTCCTCAAGATCCATAAACACATACTGATCTTTTTCTTTATATAAAAACTGCATTTCTTTTTCTTGTAAGTCTGGTTTTTCAAACCTCTCTCCAGCTCTAAAGTTGACCTCAAATACCCTTCCAGTAGTAAGGTCTTTTAGCCTTGTTCTAACAGTGGGCTGATTTTTTGAAACCTTAACATGTTGATACTCAAGAATTTCGTAAGGCTTACCTTCCCATTCTATCTTCAAACCCCTTCTAAAGTCTGAAGTAGTGTAAGCCATTTTTACTTCCCTCCCTCACTTTTTTCCAAATAGGAAGGAAGTGGAGTTGCCCAGGATTCGTCGTCAAAGTAAAGTTCTCTTACATCCTTTGGAGCCTCCACTTCAAGAATTCTCGGTCCTTCTACCACCTCAAACCTTATTAAACAGGACTTATACCAATCTACAGTTGGAAGGTTTAAGTCAAATTCTTTCATTATTCTGTAAGTACGATAAAAGTCTTCCCATTGATTTTCTTCCTCTGGATATATCGTAAAGTCTCTTAAAATGTCAGTAATAACGAAACCAGACTCTACGAGAAACTTCTCAAAGTCGTACCACTTTCTAAGCGATGCTTCTCTATGGGTAAAGCCCATGTATCCTGCAGATCCAGGTCCTTTAAGGGCACTTATGCACCTGCTTACGAAAAGCTTTAATCCCTTTTTAGTTTCCACTGGATCTGTAACGAATACATCAAACTTACCACACAGCTCCTTAGGAAGACTGTCTATTACATTGTAATTATAAACTTCTATGTTTTCGTAACCTACTTCTTTGGCTTTCTTTTTTATAAATTCATTTATTCTTTCGTCAATTTCAACAACTACGATTCTTTTTGGCATTCCAGTAAGTGCCATACTTAAAGATATTAGGTCGTCGTCTCCAAGTATAAAAATTTCGGAATTTTCAAGATCTCCTCTTTCGTATATAAAAGCAGTTCTTTTAAGGGTATCCTCAGGTCTTATAAATCCCTGATCAAAGTCACTCGTTGGAAGTGGTCTATCTTGGGTGATTTCAAGAAACTTTTCCAAGATGTTTTTCCACCAAGGATCTTTACTAAAAGGTGAACACACGAGACACCCTGGATTTTTGTAAGGTTGTAATCCCTGGTCTTTTACTATATAAAAGTAAGGTTTTTCGTAACGAATAATTCCTTCGTTTATAAGTTCTTTAATTGCAGTGAGAAAGTTTACTATGTCTGAGTCTTGAAAGTTAATGAGCTCCCAAAAGGTTGCCGGA
Source organism: Thermodesulfobacteriota bacterium (assembly GCA_013153525.1). Taxonomy (GTDB): domain Bacteria; phylum Desulfobacterota; class Thermodesulfobacteria; order Thermodesulfobacteriales; family Thermodesulfobacteriaceae; genus Thermodesulfobacterium. The sequence goes on along the minus strand of JAADEG010000041.1, from coordinate 31,405 downwards.
TTTTTAACGAGATGGCGTAACACCTGTTTTTTTATTCGGTCAACTTCACTCACTTTAAAACCTCTCCTTATTTTTATTTGTTAAGAGAGAAAACCAGTTGAAGTCAACTGGCAGATTGACGAGAAAAAGAAAATTGGTTGCGGGGGTGGGATTTGAACCCACGACCTTCGGGTTATGAGCCCGACGAGCTACCTGGCTGCTCCACCCCGCGTCCTTAACCTTTTGCCTCCTCTGCCAACTTGCACCTATAAATATAATGTAATTTCTTCGTATGTCAAGGGGTGCTGATCAGGTTGTTACGCTTTTATACTCCACATTCCGTGTAAGTTACAATACGCTCTTACTATTATCGCTCCCTTAGGAAGTGGAAGCTCTACCTTAGGCTCGTCTCCAGGCTTTAAGTACTTTCTAAAAATTACTCCTTCTTCTCCAAGAACCTCTACCCACTCAATTAGGTGTTTCTCTTCCATAGGATGCAAAACTTCTCCAACTTGTATCTTTAAAACTCCTCCTTCTTTTTTAACCACTGGTGTGTGTTTTTCTTCTGCCCCGCTTTTTGCTGACTCGTCCATAATCTGCATCTTCTCTCCACAACACACGAGTTCCCCTTTTCCAGAGTGCACGACTTCAACCATGTTGCCACACACATTACACTTGTAAACATCCATCAACTTGGTCATCTTTTCACCTCCTGCAATTAACCTGATTAATTTTAGTTTAACTTACTTTTTATTTTATGTAAACCTATAAAATTTTTAAAGTAAAATTCCGTAAAATAAATTACTTATATGTATTGTCTTGAAACTTAATAAAAAATGCTTAGTTTTTAATTAATTTCAAGTTAAAAAATTAAAAAGGAGGTGAAAGATGGACTTAAGAGAGCTTAAAGAGATCCAAGCTCTTAACACTTTGGTTTTTGAGACCCTTGGACAACCTGAAAAGGAAAAGGAATTTAAGTTTAAGTCCCTTAAAAGGTGGGGGCTTGACCTGATCTTAGGGAAAAAAGACGGTAAAGAAACCTACTTCGTTGCAGAGGAGGGAACCAAAAAAGCTGGAGATGTTTACAAAGAGGGAGATGTCAATTACGAGGTAAGTGAAATCATCTATGAGATGCCTAAGAATAAAAAGCTGTTTGCTCACATAGAAATGTACGAAGGTAAAGCTTACATAGTAGGTGAGCTAAGAGAAGGAAATGTCAACATTGAAATATTAAGGTTACCAGCAGCAAGCCTGTTATTAGCCTACTTCAAAAAGTTTAGGCTTCACAATCTAATTGAGGCTTTAAGAAATGTTGGAACCGCAACAGAGCTCGTAAAGCAAAGAGGACAAGAAGGGAAACCTTATCCTTTTGAAAAGCTTCCAAATGTTGCAAGAAGATTTTTGAGAGAAGCTAAGAAAATTGAAAAAGAAGCTGGTTTTGGAAGAGTTGCATTAGCTTACTTTGGAGAAAACAAAGACGGAGACGCAAGATTTAGAGTGTCTTGGTTATTACCTACTATTGCTCTTTTTGACATAGACATCGCTGAAAAAGCAGATAAAATTCTTGGAGCATTCAAGTAAGGGGTGAAGAGATGAAGATACTGTGCTGGACACCTGTAATATGTGATAAAAAAGGCTTTCCTAAAAACGGCTCTCCTTACTTACCTGGAAAAAAGTTAAAAGAAGCTATAGAAAGTGCACTCGTTTATTATTACATAAAAAAGGATAAGGCTCTTGAAAACAGAGTAAAGCACTACCTTTTAAAAGAAAAACTTGAGCCAGAAGAGGTAGCTAAGGAAGTAAAAAAGCTCGTGTGGGAGAAACAAGATTGGGTAAAAAGTATAAAGTTTCCTGAAAAAATTCCAATTTCTAAAGAGGGAATTACAGAAAGACTCGTTGAGGTGTTTGACTTGGAAAAGTGGAGAGATGTTGAAGACTTTAAGGTTGAAAGTTTTAAAGGTGAAATAGAGCTTGAATTTTCTGAAGAAGTTGCGGAAAAACTAAAAGCTCCCTGTATGTCTTACGCAGAGGCACTCGCAAAAATGGAAGCTTCTATGTTAAAAGATCACCCTTTAGTTGAAAAGTTTTACCATCCTTTATTAAATCAACTTAAACGCTGGAAAGCACCTATTAGACTTGGTTTGTGGACAGAGGTAAAGTATGAAGGAAATCTGCTGTTTTTCTGGAGAATAAAAGAGGTTAGAGAAAGAATATTGAGAGATTACGGAATAGACATCCGTCCTAAAAGGGTCTTATTCTTTCCAAGAGAAAAAGCAACTGCAGGCTGGTGTGAAATCACCTGGTAAAAGCTTAACAAATAAATCCTCCTCCAAGAAGCACATCCCCCTGGTAAAAGGCACACACCTGACCAGGGGTGACCCCCCTCACCTTTTCTTCAAAAACTACCTTTACTCGGTTTTCTTCTCTTATTACTCTTTTTACCCTAACAGGAGTAAATCTATACCTTATTTTAGCTTCTACTTTTTCCCATTTAGTTAAAGGTACGAATTCGTTTAAACCTTCAAGAAAAAGTACATCAGAGTAAAGGTCTTCTTCGTCTCCGAGAATTATTGTGTTTTCCTCAGGAAGAATTTTAATTACATATACGGGTTTACCAAGTCTTACTCTTAAACCTCTTCTTTGTCCTATAGTATAAGTATAAAAACCTTCGTGATATCCTACTACCTCGTTTTTATAAACTATAGGTCCTTTCTTAGGTTGAGCGAGCTTACTAAAAAACTCTTTTAAAGTTTTTCCTTTTAAAAAACAAACATCTTGTGACTCTTTTGGTCTAATAAAAGGAAAAATCTCTTTTGCAACCTCAACCACTTTATCTTTGTCAAGCTCTCCTAAGGGAAAAACTAACTTTTCTATTACCTCCTTTTTTATCATTGCCAAAAAGTATGTTTGATCTTTTTTTTCAAACTTTGCCTTTTTCAGAACCTTAAAACCTTTGTATTCTCCTATTCTCAAGTAGTGTCCTGTAGCGAATTTTTCTGCGCCTAAATTCTCCGCAACCTCTACGAGTTTGCCAAACTTTATTTCTTTATTACACAAAACGCACGGGTTTGGAGTTTTGCCTTTGAGATAACTTTCTACAAAAGGCTCAACCACGAGCTTTTCAAATTCCTGAGATACATCCACGGGATACCACGGAATGTTCAGAGTTTGACAGACTTTTTCTGCAAAGTTCAGAGAATCCTTTTCAGAATAAGAAGTGTAAAAAGTAATTCCAATTAAGTCAAAGCCTTGTTGTTTTAAAAGATAAGCAGAGACGCTACTGTCAATTCCACCACTTAGTGCTATAGCTATTTTCACATTACAGGTTATTATATTATAATTTTTTAAAAAAATAAAGGGAGGAGGAATGGAACTATTAAAGAAGTTTACTGAAGAGTCTATAAAAAAAGTGGCAGACAAGGCTAAATCCCCTGAAGAAACGATAAACTTCGTTGAAGAAAGGTTAAAAAACGCAGGTCTTAAGCTTTACAAAGGAGTTAAACGGGTTGACAAGGGTCGCCTTGGTATTCCGGTTTACATGAGTTTTTACGATGCAGACGGAATTAAAATTACTGGTAAGTACAAACAAATGGGAAAAGGCGTAACAGAGGACCTCGCAAAGGCAAGTGCTATAATGGAGCTCGTGGAAAGAATATCCGTGTTTTCTTTTTTAGAAACTCTGGAAACGAAAAGCGTTTTTACTTCTTTTGAAAAGTTAGAAGAAAACGCTATCCCGGTTGAAGAGCTCATCAATTCAGTTGACATAAAAGAAGACATAGAGGTTGCAAAAAGAATAATTCCTAAGGTGGAGTTTTTCTTCGTAAAGGCTCTTGACTTTAAAAACAAGAAAGAGGTTTATTTGCCTTTTCACTGGTTTTGGGTTTTACACGAGTACAACGGAGCTTCAGCAGGAAATACCTATCCAGAAGCAGGTGTTCAAGGGCTGTGTGAGGTCATTGAAAGACACGAGAGCAGTTTGGTGTTTAAAAGAGAGCCTGTCCTTCTTGAACCTGAAGGGCTTGGAAAAGAAACATTAAACCTTATTGAAAAGTTTAAAAAACTTGGCGTAAATTTGTGGCTTCAGGACATGAGGTTTGACTTTTCAATCCCTACGATTGGTGCAATTGCAATGGATCCCTCAACCTTTCCTAAGAGAAGTGAGATCGTTTATACTGCTGGCACTGCCCCTTCCCCTGAAAGAGCTCTTATAAGAACCCTTACAGAGGTAGCTCAACTTGCAGGAGACTTTGATACAGAAGGGAAGTACGAGGAAAGTGGACTTCCCAAGTTTAAGGACTTAAAAGAGGCTGAGTTTATTATAAACTCTGAAAAGAAGGTTAGCTTTAAGGAATTGCCTGATTTTTCGTCAGAAAGCCATGTAGAAGAGCTTGAAAAATTGATAGACGAGGTTTATTCAAGAGGATTTTCCGTGTATTTCGTTGATGTGGAGCACCCTGTTCTTAAAGTACCTGCTATTTACACCGTAGTTGCAGGAGCAAGGTTTAGAGACAGGACTGAAATTCCCGTGCTTCATCACCTGGTAAAGGTACTATCTCTTTATTGGGATGTTGAAAAGCAGAAAACACTGCTTGAGGAGCTTACAAATGAACTACCTCACAGGTATTACCTTTGGGCTTACTTGGGAAGAATTTTAAGAATTAAAAACAGATATGAAGAAGCTATTATGGTGTATCAAAAGGCTTTGTCTCTTGAGGCACCACCTGAAGACAGGGCTGCAATTTTAAGTTACATGGTTGAAATATTTTTAGAAAAAGGAGAATACAAAAAGGCTATAGACACTGCAATAGTAGCACTTGAAATCGTGGAGCTTCCAGAGATTTACAACTTGCTTGGAAGGGCTTATTACAAGATAAAGGATTACTACAATGCTATGGAAGCCTTTTTAAGGGCAACTGAGCTAAATCCTGCATCTGCAATTGATTATGCAAATGTGGGATATTGCCTAAAGGCTTTAAATCAACTTGGTGCTGCTGAAGTATTTTTTAGAAAGGCTTTGCAACTTGATCCTGATTTGACTATGGCTAAAAGGGGATTACAATATTGTGAGAGCTATCTTAATACGCAAAATTAGGAGGAAAAAGTGGTTTACAAAAAGGGGCTTTACTTAAGATTTCCACCTGATGTAGTTGACAAACCAGTGGTTTACAAATTGGTTAAAGACTTTGATCTGGTATTTAACATACTAAAGGCAACCATTACTCCTGGTAAAGAAGGAATAATGATTCTTGAGCTTGAGGGTCCACCAGAAAGATTGAATAAAGGGCTTGAGTACTTAAAAAGCATAGGAATTGAGGTAAGACCTCTTTCTCAGCAGATTATAAAAAACGAGGACAAGTGTATTCACTGTGGGGTTTGTACTGCGGTTTGTCCTACTCATGCCCTTTACTTAGACAGAGAGACCTTTGAGGTTAAGTTTGATCCTGACAGATGCAGTGCGTGTGAGTTTTGTGTAGCGGTCTGCACCACCAAGGCTATGGAAGTTCATGTAGAAAACAAATTTTCGTAAATGTGACTTCAGACACTTGACTTTTTCATTTTAATAAATATTATAATTTTTAAAAAGGAAAGGCTATGGCAAAGCTTGATCCTTTCTTCAAGTTAATGGTAGATACCCAAGCGTCTGATCTTCACCTTGCAGCAGGTAATCCACCTCTTTTAAGAGTTCATGGAGATCTTCAGAGAGTCAAGTACAAGGTTCTTGAAGACGAAGAACTTAGAGAGATGCTTTATGAAATTGCTCCTGAAGAGGTTACCAAGAAGTTTGAAGAAGAGGGAGAGGTTGACTGGGGTTACGAAATTCCAGGACTTGCAAGGTTTAGAGCTAATTACTTTAGGCAAAGGAAAGGTGTTGCAGCAGTTTTCAGGCTTATTCCTAATAAGATAAAAACCGTGGAAGAACTTGGACTTCCTCCTATTCTTAATAAACTTGCTCTTTTACCAAGAGGGCTCGTTCTCGTTACAGGACCTACTGGATCTGGAAAATCAACCACGCTCGCAGCTATTATAGACTATGCTAATAGAATGAGGTATGATCATATAATTACCATAGAAGACCCTATAGAATTCGTCCACGAGCCAAAAAATTGTTTGGTAAATCAAAGAGAAATAGGGGTTCATACGAAAAGTTTTGCAAACGCTTTAAGAGCAGCTCTAAGAGAAGATCCAGACATTATACTCGTCGGAGAAATGAGAGACTTAGAAACCATTTCACTTGCTCTTGAAGCAGCACTTACGGGTCACTTAGTATTTTCAACTCTTCACACGATTTCCGCAGCTCAGACGGTTAACAGAATAATTGACGCATTTCCACCTGACGAAAGAGACCAAATAAGAGTTTCTCTTTCTGAATGTCTAAGAGCTGTTATTTCTCAAACAATGTTTAAACGAATTGACAAACCTGGTAGAATAGTTGCTACTGAAATAATGATTGCAACTCCTGCGATTAGGAATTTAATAAGAGAAAATAAAGTTCATCAAATTCCGTCAATTATTCAAGTTGGTAAAAAGCACGGAATGATGTCTCTTGACGACTGTATTATGGATTATTTGCGTAAAGGGTGGATTAGTCCTGAAGAGGCTTTTATTAAAGCCGTTGATAAAACGCGCTTTTTACCCTATGTTACCAATAAAGATGCTATAGACTTTACAGAACTTCCAGGATAGTATGCTTTCAGAAGTAGAAATAAAAGAATTACTTTACAAACTTGCTTTCATAGAACCAGGTATTTCGGACATATTTATTCTTTCTGGATATCCTTTTCAGGTAATGGTCTATGGAAAAATGAAGTCCATCTATTTAGAAGAATTTAAGGTGGATAAACTCACTCCTTTTCAAACTGAAACGATAGCCTTTACTATGCTAAAAGACAAACCCAATCTTTATTACAAACTTCTTAAAGACGGATACGCAGACTTTTCTTACTTTTTAGACGACGAAACGAGGTTTAGAGTAAACATATTTTCCAGGCAAAAAACATACAATATCATAATGAGAAAACTTGAAAGCAAGATAAAGTCTATAGAAGAGCTTGGACTTCCCAAGGTATTTTATAAGATAGCTCAAGAAAAGTACGGAATAGTGCTCGTTACAGGAGCTACGGGACAGGGAAAAACCACAACGCTTGCTGCTATTCTTCACGAGATAAACAAAACGAATCCCGTACACATTCTAACTTTGGAAGATCCAGTAGAATACATTCACGAACCAATCAAGGCTACGATTAACCAAAGAGAGCTTGGAACAGACTTCAGTACTTTTGCAGAAGGTTTAAGAGCTGCTTTAAGAGAGGCTCCACATGTTATACTCGTTGGAGAAATAAGAGACAAAGACACTATGGACATTGCTCTTACTGCTGCTGAAACAGGTCACCTCGTATTTTCAACACTCCACACTATAGGTGCCTCACAAACGATTAACAGGATTATTGGATTTTATCCAATGGAAGAGGAAAAACAAATAAGACAAAGGCTTGCTTCTACTTTAAGGTGGGTAATTGGACAAAAACTTTTACCAAAAATTGGTGGTGGAAGAATAGCAGTTTTTGACATCCTTTACAACAACTTAAGAGTAAAAGAAATTATTTTATCTGGAGAAACGGAAAACCGTACATTTTACGATGCTATGCTTCAGGGTGGACCTTTTGGAATGCAAACATTTGATCAGCATCTCGTTTATTTATTTGAAAAAGGACTAATTGAAGAGGAGCAAGCACTTTATCATTGTATAAGAAGAGACATCGTTAATAGACACATAGATCTCATTAAAAAGAAAAAAAAGGCTAAAGGGCTACACGAAAACATAGTTCTTGAACTTGGTGGAAAAGGGGTAAAATGATAGAAGGTGACTTTCAAGACTTCCTCATAGAAAAACCAGTATGTCTCGTCTTTTGGGAACTTAATACTCCTTTAGGTGCTTTAGTTGATTACCTAAAAAATAAAGGTTTTGAAGTAAAAGGAATTAAAGAGGTAAAAGACCTCTTGTATTGGTTAAATACTGCAAATGTAGAATTGATCATTTTAGGAGCGTCTAAGCTTGAAGAAGTAAAAGAAATTAAAAAGTTTATAGACGAAAAACTTCCCATAGAAAAAAGACGAGAGATCTTCGTAGCTTATGTGGTTCCAGGAGGAAAAACACTTCATCCAAAAGAAGTATTTCTGTATAGTGCAAATTTGGTAATTTCTGAAGAGCATCTTAACGAGTTTCCAAGGGTTTATGAAAGAGCGGTTAGATATTGGGATGCGTTTTACAGAAACTTTAAAAAGGCGTATTCTCAAATAACATCTAATATTTAAAAAGGAGGTGTGAATGATAAGAAAAGCAGTTTTACCAGTAGCAGGACTTGGAACGAGAATGCTCCCCATCACAAAAGTCGTTCCTAAGGAGCTCTTAAACATTATAGATAGACCGACTATAGAGTATGTGGTAAACGAGGCTATAGAGTCTGGAGTAAGTACACTCGTTTTTATTATTTCTCAGGGTAAGGGCAAGATTATAGACTACTTTGACATTGACATGAACCTTCGCAGTTTCTTAAAAGAAAGAGGTAAACTTGATTTGTTGAAAAAGGTTGAAGAAGTTGAGGACAGAATTAAACACCTTATAGAGGTAAGGCAAAAGATTCCTGAGGGACTTGGTCACGCTGTTTTAATGGCTGAAAGAGCAGTTGAAAAAGAACCTTTTGCAGTGCTTCTTGGAGACGACCTCGTAGATGCAGATCCACCCTGTTTAAAACAAATGATAGAAACATATGTGGAACTCTCTGCTAAAATTTCAAATCACAGCATTATTGCGGTAGAAGAAGTTCCTATAGAAGATGTCTCTAAGTACGGAATAATTGACGGTGAAAGAGTTGCTGAAAACTTGATAAAAATTAATAAAGTAATAGAAAAGCCTCTTCCAGAAGAGGCTCCAACAAATTTTGCAATAATAGGAAGATACATTTTTGATCCTACCATTTTTGAATACCTTAAAAAAATACCAAAGGTTAAAGGAGAATACCAGCTTACCGATGCAATACAATTAATGATTGACGACGGATATCCTGTTTATGCATACCTTTTTGAAGGAAAGAGGTTTGACACGGGTAATAAAGAAGGATTTTTTAAAACCATTTTATACTACGGTATAAAAGATCCTCAGTTGAAAATCGTTCTGGAAAAGTTTATAAAAGAGGAAGGTATTATAGAAGATTAGACTGATTTTGCAAATGTACCTCTTAGAGGTCGTCCTTCCTCTCCCCCTCTTTCAAACTTTTTATTACTTAAGTGAAGATTACATACTTGAAGGTATAAGAGTCCTCGTACCTTTTAGAAATACCAAGTTAATAGGTATAGTAAAAAACTGTAAGAAAACAGACGAAAACGAAGTAAAGGCATTTGAGTTTGAATTAAAAGAAGTAAGTGAAGTTATTGATTCCTCCCCTATTATTCCACCACGAATTTTTCCTTTTCTTGAGTGGGTTGCAGAGTATTATTTAAGTCCTATTGGACAGGTTTTTAAAATAGCCCTACCTCCAGGAACTTTTTCTATCCCGCAAAGGAGAATTTACCTTACCCCAGAAGGAAAAGAGGCTCTTAAAAATGGTGAGCTTCCTGAGTGCTTTAATGTAATAAAAAAAAGAGGTTACTCTGTAAAAAGATTTACTAAAAAGTTTGGTATATCTCTTTCTAAAATTACTAAATTTGCTAAGCAAGGACTACTAAAAATTGAATATTCCTTTCCTGCTGTAAAAGAGCCAAAAGAAAAATTTATTCGTCTGACATCAAAAGGATTAGAAGAATCGGATAAACTCTCAGAAGAAGCAAAAAAGGTTTTAAGTTACTTAAAAGAAAAAGGAGAGGTTCCAGAGAAAATATTAAAAGAATTTTTTAGTTCTTATTACATAAGAAAACTTTTAAAAGTAGGGTACATAGAAAGAGTAGAATATCCCCGACTGAGAAAAATTTTCGTTTCTTTTCCAGTACCTGAGACTTACGAGCTTACTTCAGAGCAAAAAGAGGTTTATCAAGGTATTTCTCAAAAAATAGACTCTGGTGGATTTTGTCCTATTTTGCTATTTGGAGTTACTGGAAGTGGTAAGTCTTTTGTGTATCTTGAGTTAATAAAAAAAGTTCTCAAAGAAAGGAAAAGGGTTTTAATTCTCGTTCCTGAGATTGCTTTAACGACTTACATGGAGGTTTTGCTGTTACACCAGTTCAAAGAAGGAATAGCCTTGCTTCACAGCGGGCTTTCTCAGGGAGAAAGACTAAGGGAGTGGAAAAAAGTCTTAAGTGGAGAAGCCAAAATCGTCGTAGGGACGAGATCTGCAATTTTTGCACCAATTGAAAACCTTGGATTGATAATAGTAGATGAAGAACACGATCCCTCTTACAAAGAAGAAAATCTTGCGTGTAAGTACAATGCAAGAGATCTTGCTGTATTAAGAGCTAAGTTTGAAGAAGTACCGGTAATTCTGGGTTCTGCAACTCCAAGTATAAAGAGCTACTATCTCGCTAAAAAAGGGAAGTATCACTTGTTTACTCTTAAGAAGCGTCCTTATGCCCGTCTTCCAGAAGTTAAAATAATAGAAAACAAGGAAGGGCTTTACCTTACTAAAGCACTCGTTAACATAATTAAAGGCGAACTTAAAAAAGGAAAGTCTGTATTTTTATACTTAAACAGAAGAGGTTATTCTCCTTTGGTAATATGTGAAGAGTGTGGATATGTGTGGACCTGTCCAAACTGCGGAATTGCTCTGGTGTATCACAGGGAGTTTGAAAGCTTAGAGTGTCATTATTGTGGTTTTAGGATTTCAAGTAAAGTAGTTTGTCCAAGTTGCAAGGGAGATAGGTTTAAGTTTAGACGAGCAGGAACCGAAAAGATAGAAGAAAGGATAAAGCTTATTTTTCCAGAGGTAAAGGTGGTTAGACTTGACAGAGACAGCGTGAGCACGGAAAGTAGGTTGTTTGAAGTGCTTAAAGAGATTTACAGCGAAGAGCCAAAAATTATAGTAGGCACGCAAATGGGGGTGCATGGACACAACTTTCCAGGAGTAGATGTGGTTGGAATTTTAAGAGCTGAAGAGGGTTTATTTATCCAATTTTACAAGTCAGCAGAGAGAACATTTGCTTTGCTCGTTCAGGCTGCTGGAAGAGCAGGAAGAAGAGACATCAGAGGTTTAGTAGTGCTTCAGACCTCTATTCCAGATCACTATGTGATTAAGTACGCTATAAAACAGGATTACGAGGGTTTTTACGAAAAAGAAATAATATTTAGAGAAAAGTTTAGAGTGCCTCCTTTTGCAAGGATCGCAATAGTAAAAATTGAAGGGGTAAAAGAGGAAAAAGTCGTGGAAATTTGTGAAAAAGTTACTAAATTATTTTTGAAGACTATTGAGGAAAAAGGGTTAAGAGGTGTGGATGTACTTGGTCCTGCACCGTGCCCTCTTGTTAAGTTAAAAGGACTTTACAGGTGGCACATACTAATAAAAGCTCAAGCACACAAGGAGATAAAAATTTTAATTAAAGAATTATTAAACACAAAAAGAGTACCAGGAATAAAAATTAGCTTTGACATTGATCCAGAAGAGCTTATGTAAGCTTTGACTTTTTTTGAAAAAAGTATATATTTAGTAGGTATATGATTAAACCCAATACTATAAAAATTGAAAAAGGTTTTCACTCTCGGGGATTTAAAGAAATTGAAGAATTTTCTTTAACCCCTCTTGAGCTTGAGGAGTATCTTGATAGGTATGTAATAGGTCAAAAAGAAGCGAAAGCTCTTATATGCACGAAAATCTGCACTCACTTTCACAAAATAAGGCATTATTATCTTGGAGCTAAGAGGTTTCCAGAGCTTGAATTCGTAAAAAACAACATCTTAATGATAGGACCTACAGGGGTTGGTAAGACTTTTATAATAAAGTTAATTTCTAAAAAGCTTGGAGTTCCTTTTGTTAAAGGTGACGCAACGAAGTTTAGTGAGACGGGTTATGTAGGTGGGGATATAGAGGATCTTATAAGGGAGCTTTACTGGGAGGCAAACGAGGACCTTGATAAGGCACACTTTGGGATGATTTTCTTAGACGAGATAGACAAAATAGCTTCCTCTGGAGAGTCCGTAGGTCCAGACATTTCAAGAACGGGAGTGCAAAGAGCACTTTTAAAACCTCTTGAAGAAACCAAGGTTGAAATAAAGTTTCCCCAGGACGGACTGGGTGGCGAACCTGAAGGAGGTTTTCCAAAGAAAAGAAAAAGATTATTTTTAAACACGAGGTTCGTGCTTTTCGTTGCAGGAGGAGCATTTCAGGGACTTGAAGAAATCATTAAAAAGAGACTTAAAAAGAGCAAACTCGGTTTTATCGCAGAAGTTGAATCAGAAAAAGAGGTAAAACTAAACTACATGAAGTTCGTTATACCAGAGGATTTGGTTTCTTACGGGTTTGAAAGAGAGTTTATAGGCAGATTTCCAGTGGTAGCTGTGTTTGATCCACTGACTGAAGATGAACTTTATGCTATTTTAGCAAATCCAAACAGCGTAATAGTTTTAAACAAGAAAAGAGACTTTAAAGTCTATGGAATAGACCTTGCCTTCACTAACGAGGCTTTAAAAAGTATAGCTTTAAAGGCTTACAAACACGGAACAGGAGCAAGGGCACTGGTAAGTGTGCTTGAGAAATTGTTAACTCCTTTTGAAAGGGTTCTTCCTTCTAAAGGAATTAATTACCTTGCGGTTACGAAAGAATTAGTAGAAGATCCAGAGGGATACTTAGCTTCAATCTTAAACTCTTCTGGTGAAAGTTTTTACGAATTTTACTTGAAAGCCCTTGAAGAAGAAGAGGAAAGGTTTAATAAGTGGTTAAAAGCTGAGTTTCAAAGAGGAAAAGACAAGTTTGAACTAACTCCCAAAAAAGCTGAGCTTATATTTGAAATTTACAAAAATAGGGAGATTGAGGCTTGGAAAGCAGTAGAAGAGTTAAAGTTTCTGTGGCATCAGGTTAAGAATTACGAAAAGGTTTTTGAGCACAGAACAGGGGTTAAGGTGTGTTTTACAGAAAACGCTATAGACGAGATAATAGAAGCTGTGCTTAAGAAAAATTGGGGAGTTTTTGCCTATTGCGAAAAAGTAATGTCAAGGTTAGAATATAGACTTAAGTATCTTATAGACGAAAAAAGCAGGATTATTTACATTACGCCACAGATGCTTAAGAGGTCAAGTTTTTGGGGACAAGAGGCAGGTTAGCGATGCTCTATAACAATGAGGCGAGTCAGGATGATATTTCTTGCAATCTCAGAAAATCTTTTCAATAAAATAAAAACTCTGCTGGATCAGGAAAAGCTTAAGTATAGGTTTATAGAGGATGGAGAAACTTTGATAAAACTTAGTAAAAAGTATAAACCCCATCTTATTATTCTTGAAAAAGATCTTCCTCTTCTTGACGGATTTGCTGCAACGCTTCTTTTAAAGTCTGATAAAGACACTCAAGAAATACCTATTTTGGGAATATGTAAGTCTAATTACAAAGAGGAGGAAATTAAAGCAAAAGATTCAGGTTGTGACGAGGTTATAGTGTATCCTTTTAACGAAAAAGATCTTATATTTAAAATAAAAGAAATACTAAAAAAGGTGGAGTGAGATGATAGGAATTTCAAAACTTTATTGTGGAACGATTGAGCCCTCAGATCCTTTAAGATACGGGAGAAAAAGTAAAAAGCTCCCTTCACACCTTTTACAATTTTCTGAGGACAAAAAGCCTGTAGTAGTTTGGAATGTAACGAAAGCCTGTAACTTAAGGTGTATTCACTGTTATGCTAAAGCTGAGCCAGGACCTGCTCCAGACGAACTTACGACTGAAGAAGGCTTTAAACTTCTTGAGGATCTTGCACAATTTGGATGCCCTGTAGTTTTGTTTTCTGGAGGAGAACCCTTGGTAAGACCTGACATCCTTGACTTGATTCACAAAGCAGTAAGTCTTGGAATGCGTGCAGTACTCTCTACAAACGGAATTCTCATAGATGATTCCCTTGCAAAAGAATTGAAAAAGCTTGGTTTATCTTATGTAGGAATAAGTCTTGACGGAATGCGAGAGGTTCACGACAGGTTTAGAGGCGTAAAAGGTGCTTTTGACAAAGCTATAGAAGCTATTGAAGCGTGTAAAAGACAAGGGATAAAAGTTGGTTTAAGATTTACAATAAACAAGTTAAATGCACAAGAGATTCCAAAAGTGTTTGATTTGGTAGAAGAGATGGAAATACCGAGGATTTGTTTTTATCACTTAGTATATGCTGGAAGAGGAACAAAACTCGTAGAAATGGATCTTTCTCACGAAGAAACCAGATATTGGGTAGATTACATAATTGATAGAACGAAAGAGATTCACGATAAAGGGTTAAAGGTAGAAGTCTTGACGGTTGACAACCACGCAGACGGACCTTACCTTTATTTACGAATGAAAAGAGAAGGCAATCCAAGAGCTGAAGAGGTTTACGAACTTCTCAAAATGAACGGTGGTAATAACAGTGGAGTAGGAATAGGATGCGTTTCTTGGAATGGAAGTGTTCACGCTGACCAGTTCTGGAGACACTATTCTTTTGGAAATGTAAGAGAAAGACCTTTTAGTGAAATATGGATGGATACTTCAGATCCTCTTATGGCTAAACTTAAGGAGAAAAAAAAGCATGTTAAAGGTAGGTGTGCTAAGTGTAAGTTTCTTGAGGTATGTGCTGGAAACTTTAGGGTAAGAGCTGAGGCTGTTACAGGAGATGTGTGGGCACCTGATCCTGCGTGTTACTTAACTGATGAAGAAATAGGAATAGCTTAGGAGTACAAAAATGGCAAGAAATGTTGAAGTAGAGCTTGATGAAATAAAGGCTATCATAAAAGAAGTTTGGCAAATGTGGAAAGAAACTGATAAAAGAATGGAAAAAATGTGGGAAGAGACTAATAAAAGATTTAAAGAGACAGACGAAAAGATAAACAAGGTGCTTGGGTTGTTTACGAGTCAGTGGGGAAAGCTCGTTGAGGCTCTCGTTGAACCAGGCTCCGTCAAACTCTTCAATGAAAGAGGTATAAAAGTCAATAGATCTGCAAGAAGAATTAAAGTAAAAGACGAAGATGGAAACGAATTGATGGAAGTTGATGTTCTCCTTGAAAACGATAACGAAGCCGTTGTTATTGAAGTTAAAACTCAGGTCAAAGTTGAAGATGTCAAAGAATTCCTTGAAAAATTAAACAACTTCAAAAAACTCTTCCCAAAGTACAAAAATACCAAGGTCTATGGAGCTATCGCTGGAATTGACTTTGAAGAAGGAGCTGATAGATTCGCATACAAAAATGGTCTCTTCGTCCTAAAATTTAAAGAAGGTATCGTTAAAATTGCTAATGACCAAAAATTCATACCTAAAACCTGGTAGGAGGTTTTAAAATGGCTGACAAGATTGAAAGGGCTTTGATAAGTGTTACAGACAAGTCTGGAATAGTAGATTTCGCAAAGGAGTTGCAGAATTTGGGTATTGAAATCGTTTCAACAGGAGGGACTGCAAGAGTACTTAGAGAAGGTGGGGTAAATGTGGTTGACATCTCAGAACTTACTGGTTTTCCAGAAATCCTTGAAGGAAGAGTTAAAACCCTTCATCCAAAAGTTCACGGAGGAATACTTTTTAAGAGAGACAATCCAGAGCACATAGAAACCATTAAAAAACACGGTATAAAACCTATAGACCTTGTAGTAGTAAATCTCTATGCCTTTGCTAAGGTAGTAGAGTCTGGAGCTGACCTTGACACTGCTATAGAAAACATAGACATAGGAGGACCAACTCTTATAAGAGCTTCTGCTAAAAACTTTAAGTATGTTACCGTTGTGGTAGATCCTGCAGACTATTCTACAGTTTTAGAAGAGATTAAAAAGTACGGAAATACCACCTTGGAAACGAGATTTAAGCTCGCTAAAAAGGTTTTTGAACTTACGAGTAATTACGACAGAATGATTGCAGAGTATCTTGCAAAAGTAACTTTGTAAAGGCTAATGTTTTGCATTACGATTGCAGAATCTGACTTAAAAAGCATAGAAAAAAAACTTAAAGATGCTGTAGCTTTTACTGATCTTGTTGAAATAAGGGGGGATTATTTTGAAAAAGTAAGTAAAAAAGAGCTCGTAGAACTCTTAGGTAATTTTAATTGTAAGTACATTTTTACTTTTAGAAGTAAAAAAGAAGGAGGAAAAAAAAGGGTATCTGCAGAAAAACAGCTTGAATGGATAGAGTGGGCTTTGTCTCAGGATGTGTTTTATTTAGTTGATCTGGAATACGAACTTGCCTTAAAAGTAAAAAGCTTAAGAAAGTTTAAAAAATTTGCTCCTAAGCTTCTGGTTTCTTATCACGACTTCAAAAAAGTGCCTCCTTTAACGAAACTCTTAGAAGTTATAAACTTTACTAAAAAGCTTTCTTCAAGTTATTGTAAACTCGTGTGTATGGTTGGAAGTTTTTCTGAAACTCTTAAGCTACTTTACTTAATTCCAGAAGCAAAAGCAAAAGGAATAAAGCTTATAAGTTTTGGAATGGGAGAAGCAGGAAAACTGAGCAGGGTTTTAAGTCTTCTTGCAGGATCTCCTTTTACTTATGTGGTTTTGAAAGAGGAAGAAGCAGTAGCTCCAGGGCAATTGAGTTTAAAAAAGGCTAAAGAGCTTTACGAAAGTTTAAAGAGCTTCACTGGAGGATAAAGTGTATTCAGTATATGGAATAATTGGACATCCAGTGTCTCATTCTCTTTCACCTATAATGCACAACCTTGCGTTTAAAGAATTAGGAATAAAGGCTGTATATGGAGCTTTTGATGTTTTACCAGAGAAACTTAAAGAAGCTATTGCAGGGATTAAGGCTCTAAACATAAAAGGGCTTTCTGTTACGATTCCTCACAAAGAAGAAGTAATGAGGTACTTAGATTTTATAGACGAAAAAGCTATTGAGATTTCTGCAGTAAATACGATCCTTAATGAAGATGGCGTTTTGAAAGGATTTAACACTGATTGGATAGGTGTCGTAAAGGCTTTTGAAACTGCTGGAGTAAGTTTAAAAGAGAAAAAAGTAGTAATAATAGGAGCTGGTGGTGCGTCTAAGGCTGTGGTTTATGCAGTTGCTAAGAAAGCTAAAGAGGTAATAATTTACAACAGAACCTTTGAAAAGGCAAAAAAGCTTGCAGAAAAGTTTAATGCCAAAGCTCAGCCCTGGGAAAGTTTAAAGTTTGCAGAAGGGGACATTATTATCCAAACTACGAGCGTGGGAATGAAGTCCTGGAAAAGTCCTGTTGAAGAAGAAGTCATAAAGAGGTTTAAAGTAGCTATGGACATAGTTTATACTCCTCTTGAGACCAAGTTTTTAAGTATGGCAAAGGCAAATGGACTTAAAGTTATAGATGGATTAAAAATGCTTTTATATCAAGGAGTTGAACAGTTTAAACTTTGGACTGGATCTGAGCCACCTGTAGAGCTAATGAAAAAAGCTATTTACAAAGCAGTAAAGGAGGATTAAGTGAAAACTTTAAAAATTGATAAAGTTAAAAGCTTTAAAGAAATTGAGTTGAGTCTTCCTTCTTCCAAAAGTCTTACTCAAAGGGCTTTAGTGTGTGCATCTTTGGCAGATGGAGAGTCTTTTATTAAAAATCCTCTTGTAAGTGAAGACACTCAACTTTTAAAGCAGGCACTTGAAGCTACTGGAGTCAAAATAGAAGAAAAGCCCGAAGGCTGGAAGATTAAAGGGACTAAGTCCCCTACCCTACCTCAAGCCAAAGTATATCTTGGAAATAACGGAACTGGATCAAGGTTTTTTCTTGCATATGCAAGTCTGGGGAAGGGAGATTGGATAGAAATTTACGGCAAACCTCGTCTTCACGAAAGACCGGTAGCTCCTTTAGTTAAGGCTTTAAGAACCCTTGGAGCAAAAATTGAGTGTTTGGAAAAAGAGGGATTTTTTCCTGTTCTCGTAAGACAAGGAGAAATCTCTGGAGGGGAGCTGAGTATTCCGGGAAACATAAGCAGTCAGTTTATTTCTGCTTTGCTCTTAATAGGAGCCAGGTTAAGTCAGGGGCTTTCGTTAAAAATAGAGGGGGAAATGATCTCTGGTTCCTACATAGAAATGACTATTCAGGTTATGAAAGAGTTTGGGATAAAGGTTGAGAAGGACGAGGCAAAAAAAGAATTCAAGGTTTTACCTGGAGACTACACTTCAAGAGTTTATGAGGTTGAAGCTGATGCCTCAAGTGCTTCTTACTTTTTAGCAATTCCTTTAATTCTTGGTGGTGGCAAGGTCGTAATTAAAAACTACTCAGTAAATTCTGCACAAGGAGATGTTAAGTTTTTAGACTACATAAAAGCTATGGGAGCAGAGGTAAAACCACTTTCTCCTATAGGAGTTGAGGTAAGTTTCCAAGGAAGACCAAAAGCTGTAGAGGTTGATCTTTCAGACACGCCAGACCTTTTTCCCACGATGTGTGTGCTCTGTGCAGTGGCAGAAGGAAAAAGTATTTTAAAAGGCGCTCCCCACTTAAGGTATAAAGAAACAGATAGAATTTCTGCAATGGTAACTGAACTAAAAAAACTCGGAGTTAATGCAGAGGAGCTACCAGACGGAGCAATCATAGAGGGTACTAATTCTTTTAAGCCTGCTCTAATAAATACCTACGACGATCACAGAATTGCAATGTCTTTTGCTATCCTTGGACTTAAAACAGGAGAAATAGAAATAGAAAACCCTGATTGCGTTAAGAAGTCTTTTCCAAACTTCTGGGATTACTTAAAATCCATTTTTTAAAAATCTGTTGATATAAGTTTATTTACTGATAAACTAAATTTAATAAAACACGAGGGGGAGGGAATGAATAAAAAGGGGGTAGTATTTCACTTAGATCTAAACGATGTTAACATTTTTCAGTTGTGCATTAATAACATCAAAAACTTCTTACCCTATGCAAAAGGCAAAGAAGTTGCAGTAGTTGCAAATGGAACAGCTGTAAAGCTATTTTTGAAAGACTCTTCTGAAGAATTCAAAGATGACTTAGAAGAACTGGTAAAAAATGGAGTAAAGTTTTTCGTTTGCAGTAAAGCTATTTTTGCAAATAAGATAGAAAAAAGCAAGTTGTTTAACTTTTGTGAAATCGTTCCTGCTGGAATTGCCAAAATCGTAGAACTTCAAGAAGAAGGATACATTTACATAAAACCTTAAAATGCTAAACCTGCAAAACGAACTTACTACAGGGATTTTTCTAAAAAGAGAAAATCGTTTTGTAATAGAAGTAAAGATAAAAGATCAGGTGTATAAAGCCCATCTTCCTAATCCTGGCAGACTATGGGAGTTACTTTTGCCAGGAAGAGTGGTTTATCTTGAAAAAAAGTTTAATTCTGCTCTTAAGTTTAAAACCATTGGTTGTCAGAAGAACGGAAGTTTCGTCTTACTTGACACCCATTACACCAATACCCTGATTGCCAACTTAATTGAAGAAAAAAAAATCCCCTCTCTTCTTGACTTTAGCTTAAAAAGTAAAGAAGTAAAAGTAGAAAACAGCAGAATAGACTTACTTCTTGAATCAAAAAACAAAGAGAAGCTTTTTCTTGAAGTTAAAACCTGTACTCTCTTTGGAAAGTGTATGGCGATGTTTCCTGATGCAGTAAGTAAAAGAGCTTCAAAACACCTCTTAGAGCTTGCAAGGTTGTCAAATCAGGGTTATAAAGCTGGTGTTCTTTTTGTGGTTATGAATCCAGATGTAAACTACTTTTTACCAGCTTATCACATAGATCCTGAATTTTCGCGTCTTTTAATTAGGTTTAAAGATGTCCTTTACATTGGAGCTATAGGCATTGAGTTTAACCAAAGCTTTAAAGTAAAAAGTATAAAAAACTTAGAAATTCCTTTTGACCTTCTTGAAAAAGAATTTAAAGACTCAGGAGCTTATCTGTTAGTTTTGTACATAAATAAATACTTTCAACTAAAGGTAAACAAACGCAAGTGGGAGATTAAACCAGGATGTTATGTTTATGTTGGATCAGCTATGAAAGGACTTGAAGCAAGGATAAAAAGACACCTTAGGAAGAAGAAAAGATTAAAGTGGCACATAGACTATTTAGGAATTTACGCAGAAAGGATTATTCCTATTCCTATAAGAAGTGCAGAAAGACTTGAGTGCAAAGTTGCTAATAAATTAAAGTGTATAGCAGACGAAGTAATATTGGGGTTTGGATCTACTGACTGTAAGTGTGAATCCCACTTGTTTTACTTTGAAACTGACCCCATTTTAAATCCTGAATTCCAAGAGGTTTTAACCTACTTTAGACTTGACAGATTATGTTTTTACCTAAGTTAAACATACCAAAGGTAGAAAAAGCAGGAATATTTTTACCTCTTCCAGAGTGGAAGTATGCTGAAAAGTTTTTTAAGCTTGAGAAAAAGACGAGATTTCTCAACATTCAAATCAAGTATTCTGAAAAGTTTTTAATTGCTGGACCTTTGATTGGTGCACCTGTGGTTCCTCTTTTATTAAAAATTTTAAAGGATACCGGAGTAAAAGAGGTTTTCGTATTAGGTTGGGCAGGTACTTTTCAACCTGAGCTTTTAGGTGAGGTGTTTCTTCCTGAAAAAGCTTTAAGTAAAGAAGGAACATCTAAGTTCTTTTCAAAAAAAAGAGTCTTTGCACCTGATCCAGAGCTATTTGTTAAACTAATGAATTGTTTGAAAAGTAAAAACATTAAATTTTATCAGGGTAAAGTTTTGTCCACAGATGTGTCTTTGTGTTTCTTTCCAGAGAAAATAAAAAGTTTACCTGATAATGTTTTGGCAATAGACATGGAAACCTCTGCGTTTTTCTCTGTTGGAAAATATTTACAAATGAAAGTGGTTGTCTTACATTTTATAATAGATGCAGTAGGAAGCTGGTTAAGCGTACGCCCAGAAGACAAACTGCGTGAAAAAAGAGAAAAGGTACTTTTAGTAATGAAGGAACTTTTAAGCTCATGAAGTACGATCCTTTACTTAAGAGAAAAAATCCTTTTGAAATCTTGGGAATAACTCCCCAGATGGTAAAAGAGCTTGATTCTGAAACTTTATTTAAAATTATCAAGTCAAATTACAGAATTTTACAAATGAGGTATCATCCAGACAGAGGCGGAGACACTGCAAAGGTAAGAGAGTTGAATCTTGCGTTTGAACTGCTTAACCTTGAAAAAAATCCCCAAACTTTTGAGTTTTACAGAAAGAAGTACTTAGAAAGAGTCTCAAGAAAAACTTTGAAAAATAGACTTGAAGAGCTTGAATCTGCGTTTAGAAAGCTTACCTTTTATAATGAGCTATTAAAAGAAAGTTTTTGGAGATACATAAATCAAGTAAGAGAGACATACTTGAACTTGAGCAAAGAAAAAGGAATATACTTAAAAGTTTTTGACATCGTAACTCACAGTAACTTTTCTTACAGAAAGACGCTCAGAAAAAGTCTTTTTTTTAAAGAATTTTTCGTTTTTAAAGACGCTGTTTTTTTAAAAAAAGAAAAAAAGTCTGAATGGCTTAATAATTACTTTTACATTGGAGTGATAAAAAGGGATTACATAGAGCCTTGGGTATTGTTAGAAAGAGAACCTGGAGAAGAGGGTTACTTAAAAAGTAGCATTAAAGAGGAAATTTTCGTAAAAGAGTGTTTAGTTTCTTTAAATGCCCAACCTTTACACGGTAGTTATGTTTTCTTTTATTCTCCTGAGAAAAAAAGAGTAATACTTGAAGGAAGTATCATTAAAACTGAACCTATATTAAAGAAAGAAGTTAGTTTATTAAAACAATAAAAAACAAAAAACGAGGAGGTAGAGGGATGAGGGAGATTAAGTACGAAAAGGTTATGATTGCAACAGACGGTTCACCTGCTTCTCAGGGTGCGATTGAGGAGGGGATTCGTTTTGCAAAGACATTTGGATGTAAAGTTTATGGAATTTGCGTAGGAGAGTTACCTCTTTGGGGACTTCAGGTTATTGAGGCAATGCAGCAAAGGGCAAAAGAGATAGTTGAAGAAGTTAAAACTAAAGCAGAAGCAGAAGGGCTTGAGTGTGAAGTTATTCCTGAAGTTGGGGACGACATTGCTGATTGTATAGTAAGAGAAGTAGAAAAAAATAAGATAGACTTGGTAGTAGTAGGAAAAAAGGCAAAAAGACCTTTTTTAGGTGGGATTGCAATAAAGGTATTAGGAGCAGCTCCTTGTGATGTTATAGTAGTTCCAGAAGGAGCTAAGGTAGGTTTTGAAAAGTTCTTAGTGTGCGTTGACGGAAGCGTTTATAGTGAAGTTGCAGCTGAAAAAGCGTTTTTCATTGCTAAAAAAACAGGAGCAAGTGTAAAAGTTATAGCAATTGCAGAAAGTGAAGACGAAAAAGGATACGCAGAGGAGGCTCTTGAAATTACTAATTACTTAGCTCAAAAATATCAAATTCAGCCCGAAACCAAGGTTGAAATTGCTAAGGACATCGCAAAAAAGATCGTTCAAGAGGCTGAAGAACAGAAGGTTAGCATGATTTTTATGGGGTCTCACGGTAAGTCAAGTGAAGAATACATTATAGGAGATATTATTAGAAAAGTTTTTGAAATTACTCACATTCCTATTTTCGTAAGCAAACACGCTTAAATTTACCTTAGTTTTGTAGATTTTTGAAATTTTTGAGTTATATTGAGGATTGGTTAGGTTATTAATAGGAGGTGAATTATGGAAAATTTTTTCTCCTTAAAAACCACTCTCGTAGGGAGTTTTCCCACGAATGATCCAAACGAAGCTCTGGAGTTAGTGGTTAAGTATTCTGACATTCCTGCCTGGCCCCAGCTTTCTAAAAGAAAAATTGAAAGTATGATTATTCAATTTAACGAGGGATTACCTGGCTTTGACTTTGAAAAAGAAGTAATAAACACCTCTTCTCCTGAGTTTGAGACGAAAATGGTAGAATTTTATGAAGACTACTTAAAGCTTACAGAAGAGAAGGATACTTCAATTCTTAACAAGTATGCTATTTCTGAAGAAATGGCTAAGGGGTTTCACGCTTTTTTAAGTAATCTCAAAGGAAAAGAGCTTGAAGCAGTAAAAGGACAGATAACAGGTCCTTTTACCCTTGGTATAGCTCTTAAAATAGAAACAGGAGAAAATCCTATATTTAGAGAAGACCTTAGAGACTTAATAGTAAAGTTTATTGGAGTAAAAGCAGTAAGTCAGGGAACACAGCTTAAAAGTTGTGGAAAAAAGGTAATAATTTTTCTTGACGAACCAGGGCTTTCTGGATTCGGTTCTTCTGCCTTTATTACCATTTCAAAGGACGATGTTTTAACAATGTTAAACGAAATTTTTGAGCTTCTTGAAAACTTTGATATTATTCCAGGTATTCATGTGTGTGCAAATACCTCCTGGGATGTGGTACTTGATTCCAAAGTAAAAATACTCAACTTTGACAGTTTTAGTTACTTTGACAAGTTTTTAATTTACTCTCAAAACATCAAGTCTTTTCTTGAAAAAGAAGGTAGATACATTGCCTGGGGAATAGTGCCAACGGATTCTGAAGGGATTGAAAAGACAAGCTTGGAAGAAGTTACTCAAAAGTTTTTCTCCCAATTAGAAGAGCTCGTTAAGGTAACTGGTCTTGACAAAGACTTCGTGCTTGAGAAATCTATTTTTACTCCTGCTTGTGGACTTGGGAGTCTTAAGAAAGATCAGGCAATAAAAGCCCTTGAGCTATTGAAAGGATTTAAAGAAAAATTGGAGCATTGAAGTGAATAGTTCACTTCTTCAGGAAAAAGTACTCGTTTTAAATAAGTATTATCAAGCAGTCCAAATAACTACAGTCCAAAAGGCTATATGTCACTTAGTAAAAGGTACTGCTAAGGTCATTACCACAGACTGGACTACTCATACCTTTGAAGAATGGCTTCAAATAAGTAAGTTTTACGAAAACGGAGATCATCCTATAATTAGAAGTCCAAGCATTTCTATACTCGTACCTGAGGCTATTTATCTTCCTTATTACGAAAGTTTACCCAAAACCGAGGTCGTGTTTTCAAGGCATAATTTACTTTTAAGAGATAAGTACACCTGTCAATACTGTGGTAAGTTTTTGAAAAATCCCAAGGATAGAACTATTGATCATGTCATACCTAAAAGCAGAGGTGGAAAAACCGTCTGGACGAATGTGGTTCTTTGTTGCAAAAAGTGTAATCTTAAAAAAGGCGACCGGACTCCAGAGGAAGCAGGATTAAAGCTTCTTAAAAAGCCCCGTGCTCCAAGATGGCAGTCTCTTATACTTGAAGAATTCCCAAAACACAAAAAAGAGGTTTGGAAGGTCTTTCTTGAGTTTGCAGGGATTATTGATGGTTCTGAATAATTTTTACTGCCTGAGAAATTAGTCTTTTAGCTTTTTCTGGAATGTTTTCTGGAATATAAAGCTCAAACTTTACTATGAGGTCTCCTCTTTCGTGTTCGTTTAAAAAAGGTCCCCTACCCTTTATTCTTATAGCACTTCCTTTTAAAAACATTGAGGACGGAAGAGTTTCTTCTCCCTCAAGAGTAAGGATTTTTATTTTGTCTTTTAATATTACATCCCAAAAAGGAAGTTGTAATTTATAAATTAAAGTCTCTCCTTCTATAGAAAAATATGGATGAGGTAAAATGTTCACTTCAAAATACAAATCATACTTAGTGCCTGCAAATCCCTTTGAAACAAATATTATGTCCCCCTGTTTTACTCCAAATGGCAAAGAAAATTCTATTTCTTTTGTAATTCTGATTTTTCCTCTGCCTTTACATTCGTCACATCTTTCTTTAAATATGTATCCATATCCATTACAATAAGGACAAGTAAGATAAGATGCTCCATTTTCTTTTTTAATTTCAACAAAACCAGTACCTTTACAAAATCCACACTTTTCTCCATTCCCATTCATTCTTTTACCTGTACCTTTACACGCACTACATAAAACTTCTTCCACAGGCACTTTAACTCTTTTTTTACATCCAAGAGCTACTTCTTCTACACTTAAGTCAAGTACAGAGAAAAAGTAATTCCCAGTAAAAGAGATATTTCTTACTATTTTAACTTCTGCTTTTTCTTGATATTCTTTTAAAAACTTTTGATAAGTTTCAAGAAGTTCAATAAATGCCTCTTTATTACCCCCTTTGTCTGGATGAAGACGCTTTATTTGTTCTCTAAAGTACTTTTTCGCCTCGTCAAAAGAAGAAAACTTTTTCGTAAAACCGTTGTTGAATACCATTTTACTTATCCTTTTTATAATAACAAGTTGTTGCTCCTATTTTTTTTCTTTCCATGTCAGGAAAAGTGGTTGGGGCAACCTCTGTAGCTCCAAGGAATAAGTATCCTCCTGGTTTTAAGCGATCCCACAAGTCCTGAAAAACCTTCTTTTTCGTTGTCATGTCAAAGTAAATCAAAACATACCTACACATAATTATGTCAAATCTTTGGAAAACTTTTCTTTTTATCTCCATAAGGTTAACTATGTCAAACTTTACGAGTTTTTTCACCTCTTCACTTATTTTCCAGTAAAAACCTTCTTGCTTGAAGTATTTTACCAGGTAAGTCGCTGGAAGTCCACGGTTAATTTCTATCTGATGATAAAGACCCTTTTTTGCTTTTTCAACGCTTTTTATTGATATATCGGTTGCGTAAATAGAAACTTTATATCTTTTAAGATAATCTGCAAAGTGCTCAAGAAGAAGCATGGCAATGCTGTAAGGTTCTTGCCCTGTTGAACAGGCTGCAGACCAGATGTCTATCCTCTTTTCTCTTTCCCTTTTTTTAAAAAGTTCTGGAAAAATGTGATTTTTTAACGCCTCAAAAGGATGTCTATCTCTAAAAAAGTATGTCTCATTAGTAGTAAGAGCATCAACTACTTGAATTAATAATTGTTTGTTAGTCCCTTTTTTTACTTCTCTGTAAAGATCTTCAACTCCTTTGTAATCAAGGTTTACTGCAAGCTCTCTAAGTTTCCTATTAAGGATTGGATATCTGTCTTTGTCGTAAACTATACCTGCAAATTTTTTAACGAAAGAGCTAAAGTAGTCAAGTATCTCTTGTTGCATAAATTCCTCTCAATTCCTTCAAAATCACAGATAAGTTCCAAGAGGTGTCATGTTAGGTGGTGGAGGAACTCCTTTTTCTTTTCTATACTTCTTTCTTGCGCATTCCTCAGATTTCTTTTTGTTTTTACAATAAAGGTTTATCCAACCCTGTTTTATTACTTCAAGATTACCTTGGTATTGTTTAAAAAATGGACAAGTATCAAGGAGTTCGCAGGGTTCTGAATCTTCTTCTTCAGTAATCACTACTTCCTCTCCACTTCCTCCAACTACTTCTCTTTCAAGATTAAAACTTAACTTCGTAATTACATTTGCAACACTACCAATTTCCTCAAGCCCTGTAAGGAACTTGTTTGATATCTCTGCAACTTCAGAGATGTCTTGGTGAATTTGAGAAGAAGTATTTGCAATTTGTTCTACTTCAGCAGCAATACTTTGAATCATTTGCTGTAAAGTTTCTGACTTCTGACTTATTTCTTCAAGAATTTGAGAAGCTTTGTTAGAAAGACTTACTCCACTTTCTACTTTTTTGTTAACATCTTCTACCTCTTTTCTTACTTCGTAAACCACATCTTGAATTTTTTTAATAACGCTTGCGATCTCGTCTGTTGACTTATTGGTCCTTTCTGCAAGTTTACGAATTTCTCCTGCAACTACCGCAAAGCTTTTTCCGTGTTCCCCTGCTCTCGCTGCTTCAATGGTTGCATTAAGTGCAAGAAGATTGGTCTGTTCTGCTACATCTTTAATAAAAGTTATAACATTTTCTATCATCCTGGAATGCTCTTCAAGAGCAACGATAGTCTCTTGAAGTTTTCCTGTTGCAACATCTATAGCCTTAATTTCATTAGCCGTTTCGTTTATTATATTTTCTCCCTCCTTAGCTACTTCTGAAGTGGATATACTTGCTTCAAGAACATCGTTTATGTTTTTAGTAATGTCTGCAACCGAAGAGCTCATCTGATCTACAGAAGAAACTATTTGTGTAGTTTTAGCAGTTTGTTCTCTAACATTATTTTCAAATCCAGAAATAACTCCTTTTAGCTTGCTTGCAGACTCGGTTAAGGAATGGATTACATTTCTAAGCGTTTTTAAAATACCTCCAATGTTTACTATTCCAATAATGGTAAAAATCGTAGCAATAAACCCGATTATAAGAACCATAGTGATGTACTTATCAGTTGAAGATTTAATAAATGCTAATCCTTCTTTTAGATTTCTAAAGTTGACATCAGCTTCTTTTGCCACTTTTGCTACGGTTTTACATATATGTGCATTAGCTTTTATAATATTTTCTACATTTACCACTTCTTTTTCTACACTAAAAATAATACCTCTTACCTTATAAAGGGAATAAAGATTATACAAAGAACTAATAAAAAGTAGCAAAGCTATAATCAAAAAAGATATCCATATTCGTTTACCTACATTTATTTTCATTTATTTCTCACCTCCTTTTTAAACTTTCTTTGTTAAACCAAATTCTATTATTAAGTCTTTATCTCCGTCTATTTGGTAATGGAAACTCATTCTCGGTATTTTTCTTGGAATTTCTATATTATACTCCTTACCGGTAACAATTGAAGGAGTTGAACCCTCAAGTTTTAATCCTGACTTTTCAAGCTCTCTTCTAAATACACCACTCATTTGATTGGTAATCTCTCCACTTGCGTCTATAACCTCTTGATTTACCTCGTTAACCTCTTCTCCAAGCATGTTTTTCATAAACTCAAAAATTATTCTCTTATCGTAACTAACTATAAAAACTCCTTCTAATTTATCAGAAGCAAGTCCTATTATTACAGAAATGTCTTTTAAACCTCCTAAGTCCTGTTTTACTTTGGTCTCTTTTAATTGCGGAGTTTTCATAAGATACATCCCTATTACTTCCTCAGCAGACTTTTTTACGGCATCAGCAACAGCCTTTGCGTTCATCCTATTTCCCCCTTATGTGTTTTTTCCCTCTAATATTTCTTCCGTAATTCTCTTAACCTCGTAGGTCTTCTGAAGCAATGTGTCAACGAGCTCTTTTATTTGTGAAGTAAAGTTATTAAGTTCTGTAGTAGCTTTGGTGATGTCGTCACTTGCAAGTTTTTGCTGTTCTGTAGTTAAAACGATTTCTTCTATTCCGTTTTTAACGCTTTCAGAAGACTCAACTATCTTGTCAAGAGCTACTTTTATTTTCTCTATAATTGTAAGAACTCCCTCCATCTCGCTTACGGTTTCGTTAATCTTTATGAGGTTGTCTTTTGAATCTTTTTGAAGCTGAAAAATAGTAGCTGAGATCTCGTCTGTTGCTTTTAGTGTTCTTTCTGCGAGTCTCCTTATCTCTTCTGCAACTACTGCAAAACCTTTTCCGTGTTCTCCTGCCCTTGCTGCCTCAATAGTTGCATTAAGTGCAAGAAGGTTTGTCTGATCAGCAATGTCTTTAATAAGAGCTACTACATCCGTAATTTTAGAAAATTCGTTGTTAAACCTCTCAATTACATCCTTAAGTTCCATAGTCTTCGTTCCTGTACGAGTAACCGTATCAACTATTTCGTCTGCAACTTGTTTACCCTCTAAAGCCTGTTCAACATTCGTAGTAGCAAGCTCTGAAACATTAGCAGTGTTCTTAGCGATGTCTCCAATGGTAACAGACATCTCTTCAATTGCAGTAGCTATTTGAGAAGTAAGAACATTTTGTTCGTCTGTTTTCTTTTTGATGTCGTTCATAGAATCTTCAAGAGATTGAGTAAGACTTCTAAACGCTCCAAGAGGCATTAAAGTCTTTTGAGTAACTACATATACAAGAACTGCAACAATAATAGTTGCAATAGCATTTATTATCCATTCTAAATTATGAATATTTATTAAAGTTCCAAGTAAGTCTGAGAGATAACAGTCACTTACTACTATCCAGTGCCAAGGTTTAAATTCTTTAAATACAGCAACTCTCGTTCCAGGAGTAAAAATAAAAATTCTGTAAATCCATCCCATTATTCCAAAGTCTTCGTCCTCCCCTCTGTAAAAAACGACTCCGTTTTTCTTTTCAACTATTTCTTTCATGTAGTACTTTCCTTCTTTATCTCTTATAAACAAAGGATTTTCCCCTTCGTACTTGGGATGTACGACTATTACGGGATTTTCCGGATTTGAAACATCAATTACATAGATAAATCCACTTTGGTGAAACTTTAACTTTTTAAATTCAGCTTTAATAGCGTTAAAGTATCTGGTAAAGTTTATTCCAACTACATAGGCACCTATTACCTCTCCGTCCTCGTTTTTAACGGGATAATACTCTAAAATGTAATCTTCGTTACCTACCACTTTTTTTCCTATAAATACCCTACCAGAAGCAAGTTGATAATATCCAGCACTTTGTGGAGTTACTCCAAAGTCTATGTTTTGAGAAAGATTACTTGCTACCATTACGAAAGCATTACCCTCTTTCTTTAAAATACCTGCAAGATGTCCACTTACTTTTGCGTATTCCTGAAGTACTTGTTTGTCAGGATTATCAATACCCTTTTCAGAAGGAGGATACATGGTAAGAAAGTGTTTCATGGCTTTTTGAACTTCAGAATTTGCAACTATGTTCATTAAGTCAACTTGTTTGCATATAATAGAGTTTATCTCTGCCATGTCTTCTATGTGATCCGTTTTTATACTGTGACGAATGTACAAAAACAAAACTAACGCCACTAACGAATACACCACGATAACCGTAATAAGAGTTGTATAAAAAACTTTTTTACTAATTGATAAGGACTCTATAAACCTGCGAAAGGTTGACATTGGTCTCTAACCTCCTATTATACGGACGATTTTCTTAGTATTCACTTTAAAATTTTAGGAACTTTGAAAAAAAAGTCAATGCTAAAGCTACAAAAATGCTTTTTAAATGGACTTTAAAACACTTTTAACGCAAATTTAAATAAATTTGTATTAAAAGTCATAATGTGTTAAAATCAAACAAATGCATCCAATAAATGTGTGCATTACTGGTGGAACCGGATTTTTTGGTAAGTGGTTAATAAAAACGCAAAAAATTGCCCATCAATTCTTAGGTCAAGAAATCAACTTATTGATTTTGTGTAGAAATTTTCAGAAATTTGAAAAGTCTTTTTTAGAATTAAAAAAATATCATAATGTGAAGTTGTTAAAAGGTGATGTGAGAAACTTTGGATTTCCCAAAGAAAAGATAGACTACATAATTCATTGCGCTATGCCTTCAAACTACGAAGACTTCTCAAAAGAGGAAATTTTAGATATAGGTATAAACGGTACTAAACGAGCCTTAGAGTTGGCTAAAGTTAAAAAAGTGAAAAAATTTCTCTTCGTTAGCTCAGGTGTAGTTTATGGAAGACAGCCTGAATACATAGACAAAATTTCAGAAAAAGATGTGGGATTCGTTCAGCTTGATCCTTACAGCCCAAAAACCTATTATGCAGAGGCAAAAAGAATTGGAGAGCTCCTTTGTTTTTCAGCATTCTACGAACAAAACATTAATGTGGTCATTACCAGGTGTTTTAGTTTTTTAGGTCCGTACATGCACCTTTCAGCTCACCTTGCAGTGGGAAACTTTATAAGAGATGCCTTAAAAGGAGGACCAATAGTCATAAAAAGCGACGGAACCAAAATTAATTCCTACATGTATGCAGAAGACCTGGGTGTCTGGTTGTGGACGATTCTCTTAAGGGGTAAATCTGGCGAAGTTTATAATGTAGGATCTGAAAAAAAAGTGAGTTTAAGAGAGCTTGCAGAAAAAATCGCTGAGATTTCTAAAAAAGTACTAAAACTTGATAAAATACCAGAGGTAATAGTTCAAAAAAAGCCTGATCCAGAAAAACTTCCAGAAAGGTATGTTCCTTCTACTAAAAAGGCAAGAAGTGAGCTCGGATTAAAAGAGCTTACTTCCTTAGAAGATGCTATAGAAAAAACTTTAAAATTCTACCAGAGTTTCCAAGGAGCTTTACCAGACTTCCAAAGGTCTTGAAGATAAGCTCTATCCTTTAAAGTTTCCATAGAATACCAAAATCCGTAGTGTTTAAAACCTCTTAATTCGTCTTTTTTATTTAATTCAAACAAAACCAGGTTCCAATCTGTTTGATCTCCTTTAATAAACTTCAAAGCTTCTTTTGAAACTACGAAAAATCCTCCACAAAACCACCCAAATTCTTCCCTTGGTTGAGCAACTATTTCAACTTTTCCGTCGTCTTCTACCTTCCATTCTGCATACCTTGCAGGATGCCTAACTGCAAGTGCAGTAACGAGTTTTCCGTGTTTTTTGTGAAACTCTATCTCCTCTCTTATGTTTACATCTGCCAAACCGTCTCCATAAGTAAAACAAAAAAATTCCTC
>JAADEG010000036.1 GCA_013153525.1 Thermodesulfobacteriota bacterium | reverse complement strand
GTAGAGGACGCAACGAGTGCCGGAAGGCTTGACATGGCGGTTCTCTTTGAAGGCAGGTGCTACATCTTTGAGTTCAAGGTAATTGAGCTTGACGGAGAAAAGGGAAGAGCCCTAGATCAACTTAAGGAAAAGGGCTATCACGAAAAGTATCTTGGTCAGTGTAAAGAGGTTTATCTCATCGGCGTTGAAATTTCAAAGGAAAAGAGAAACATCACGAACTTCGAGTGGGAAAAGATTTAAATTATTTTATTCACATCCTAGTTTTTGCATTTACTTTATTTTCTGGTAATTTTAGAAATTGTCATGGGAGAAAAAGAAAAAAAGTTGGTATCCAATGTGCTTTTTTGGGGAATCGTTCTATTTTTAACTCTTTCTATTTTTAGCTTTTCCCCTTACGATCCTGGTATAGGAGTTAGTGGAGCTAGTAAGATAAGAAATGTTTGCGGAATTTTGGGAGCTTATGTGTCCTCTTTTTTTTACTTTATCTTTGGCTTGACTGCGACTTTTTTTCCTATTTTCTTAATTACGGGTCTGATTCTACACAGGCTTGGGGTTTCGGTTAAACGACTTCTCGTAGCCTGGACACTCACTACGATGGCTATGTCTTTGTTTTTTTCCTACTTTTTTTCTCACCTTAACATCTCTACCAACTTCTTGTTTAACAAGTTTCCTTTAAACGGTGGAATTTTGGGACAAAGCTTCGTATTTATAACTAAACTCGTAGGGATACCCGGCTTCTTTATCCTGCTCGGGATTTTAATGTCTGTCTCTTTAGTACTGGTGTTTTCCGGTATAAACTTTAGCGGATTGTTAGACAAGTTGAAGTCTAAAAAAGAGGATTCATCAAACGAGGAAAGTTCATTAAAAGGAACAAAGGTAAAGATTAAAAATGTCAACGAAAATGTTAACGAAAGTAAAACCTCGGCGTCAGAGGCTACTGAAGTTGAAGAAGAAGGTATACGAGTAAAAGACAAAAAACTCCCTCCTCCTTTAGAGCTTTTAGACGATCCACCTGCTGTGTCAGTAAAAATTAGAGAAGAAGAATTAAAAGAAAGAGCTCTTCTACTGGTATCTAAGCTAAGAGAATTTGGTATAGACGGAGAGGTGGTTAGCATTGCTCCTGGTCCAGTTGTGACAACTTTTGAGTTTCGTCCAGCCCCTGGAATAAAAATCAGCAAAATTCAAAATCTCGTGGACGACTTAGCCCTTGGACTTTCTGCCAAAAGCGTAAGAATAATTGCTCCTATTCCTGGAAAAAATGTCATAGGAATAGAAATCTCAAATCCTAGAAGAGAATGGGTGTACTTGAAAGAAATCCTACAAAGTAAAGAATTTAAAAACTCAAAATCTCCTCTTACTATTGCACTGGGAAAGGACATACACGGGAATTGTGTAGTTACGGAT
Source organism: Thermodesulfobacteriota bacterium (assembly GCA_013153525.1). Lineage (GTDB taxonomy): Bacteria > Desulfobacterota > Thermodesulfobacteria > Thermodesulfobacteriales > Thermodesulfobacteriaceae > Thermodesulfobacterium. Next base: position 17,509 of record JAADEG010000036.1, on the reverse strand, counting down.
CTTGCCAAAATGCCTCACCTTCTCATAGCAGGAAGTACGGGTTCAGGAAAAAGCATATTTTTACACTGCGTAATTTTGAGCCTGATATACAAAAACACTCCAGAATTGGTGAAGTTTTTGATGATAGACCCCAAAAGAATCGAACTGTCTATTTACGACGGAATACCGTATCTTTTACATCCAGTAGTTCTTGAGCCAAAAATGGCAACGAAGGCGTTAAGGTGGCTGGTTCAGGAAATGGAAAGAAGATATTCAGTTTTTGAAGAGGTGGGAGCAAGGAACTTAGACTCTTACAACTCTCAATTTGAGGAGAAAATGCCCTACATAGTCATGATTATAGACGAGCTAGCAGACTTAATGGTGGTTTCGTCTAAAGAGGTAGAAACTCAACTTACACGACTTGCTCAAATGGCAAGGGCAGCAGGAATTCACCTTTTAGTAGCAACCCAAAGACCTTCAGTAGATGTAATTACGGGTTTGATAAAGGTGAACTTCCCAGCAAGAATCTCGTTTCAGCTTACTTCAAAGGCTGATTCAAGAACTATTATTGACACTCAGGGAGCAGAAAAGCTTTTAGGTGCAGGAGACATGCTTTTTATGCCACCTGGTGGATCTACTCTGGAAAGGTTTCACGGACCTTATGTGTCAGAAAAAGAGGTGAAGAGAATCGTCGAATACTTGAAAACCGTAGCTCCTGCTGAGTACACAGTAGACATAGAAAGCATAGAGGACGAGGCAGAAGGCTTTGACTTGGAAGGTGGAACGGATGCAGACGACGAGCTTTACAAAGAGGCACTTAGAATTGCTTATTCTCAGGGTAAAATTTCGGTTTCTATGCTTCAAAGAAAGCTCAGAATAGGATATAATAGAGCAGCAAGACTAGTAGAAAGAATGGAAGAGGAGGGAATAATTGGTCCAAGTGATGGGGTTCGTCCTCGCCCTGTTATTAATCCTAGGAAACCCATTTAAAACCTATGCCTCCAAAATTTCGCAGATTTTAAATCAAATTCAGAGATTTTACGAAAGTATAAACTCCTTGGAGGCTGACTTTATACAAAAAACATACTTCTTCAATGGGAAGGTAAAGGTTTACGAAGGAAAACTCTGGCTTAAAAAGCCAGGAAAATTCAGGTGGGAATACCTAAAACCAGAGAGGTTTTTGATCGTTTCAAGCGGTAAGTTTATATACATCTATTATCCAGAAGAAAAACAGGCATTCGTTTACAAAACCACGAGGGCAATTTCTTCACAGATGGTTATCGGATTTATGAATGGTAAAGGCAACATAAAGAAAGACCTTAAGCTCGATTCGTTTAAGGTAATAAAAAGACATTGGTGGATGATTTCGTTTGTTCCAGCACATCCAGATCCACAAATAGAAAAAATAATACTAATTGCAGATCTTAAGACTGGTGAAGTGAAAAGATTTTTCGTAATTAATTCTGCAGGTCAAAAAGTCGAGGTCACATTTAAAAATGTAAAGTACAATGTAAAAATTCGAGACTCTTTATTCACTATTCACCTTCCCAAGGATGCAGAGCTTATAAATAGCTTTTAGCGTTTTTTGTAAAGAAAGTAAACTACGGTCACGATCACACAAACAACGAAAATTAAAAGTGATCCGTGATGAATGTAGATTTTTAAAAGCTCTTGATTTTTACCAAACATGTATCCACATATCCCTAAAAATGCACACCAAAGGGTTGCTCCCAGAAATGTAAAAACGCAAAACGGTAAGACCTTCATCCTAGCAAAACCCGCAGGAATAGGAATGAGGTGCCTAATTCCTGGTAACAGTCTCCCAATAAAAGTACTAAAGGCTCCGTACTTTTCCCAGAAGGTTTCCACCTTTAACAAACTATTTTCAGTTAGAAAAAAGTACTTCCCTTTTTTCTTTAAAAACAGTAAAACCGCAGGTCTTCCGACTTTAAGAGCTACATAATAGTTTAGTAAAGCACCAGCAAGACTACCTAAACCACCCATAAGAATTACCCAAAAGACATTCATCTTTCCTTGAGAAGCCAAATAAGCGGCAGGTGGGATGACGAGTTCACTCGGTAAAGGTAGAATCGTCGATTCAAGAAACATGCAGAGGAAAATGCCAGGATAGCCTATTTTTTCGAAAAAAAGTGCTAAAGTTTTTAAAAATTCAAAAACAAAGTTCATACCAGTTTAAGGCCTTCTCGTACAAAAATTAGGAGTTTACTAAAAATATCATAAATTTTAAAAGTTTCAATGTTTAATTGAACAATTATGATTGTTATGGTAAACTTAAGTGTATGAGTCTTTCTGTAAAGTTAAAGGCTTATTCTGACCTCTTAAAATTAGAGCACACCATTTTTGCACTCCCCTTTGGACTTGCTAGTTTGTTCATTCTTTATCAAAGGTTTCCTAGCTGGCAAAAAATTTTTTACATTCTTCTTGCGTTGGTTGCAGCAAGAACCCTGGGGATGGCTTTAAATAGGTTGGTTGATAAACCCTTTGACGAAAAAAATCCTAGGACTAAGAACTGGCCTCACGCAAGAGGTTTAGTAAAAGACTGGGAGATAAAGTTAATTGCTCTCTTTAGTTGCGGAATCTTCGTTTTTAGCTGTTACAAAATAAACCTCTTAGCCCTTACGCTAAGCCCGATCGTGGTCTTTTTATTATGGTTTTATCCCTTTTCAAAAAGAATCACCTACTTTCCTCACATGGTGCTAGGTCTAGTTTACTTTCTCATTCCAATAGCAATTGATGTCGCTTTAAACGAAAGAATAAGCCTAATAGCCGTGATACTTGGAATTGCCATGGCTTCTTGGGTTTCAGGGTTCGATGTTCTCTACAGTCTGCAAGATTACGAGTTTGACAAAAGTATAGGACTAAAGTCAATACCTGTCAGGTTTGGAATTGCTGGAGCACTTAGAATCGCAAGGCTACTTCACCTTATAACTTTTTTCTCTCTCGTAGCAACAGGTATGTTGTATCCCAAAACTACTTGGATCTATTATGTAGGTTTAGGCTTAATAAGTGCCTTTTTGTTTTACGAACACTCACTAATAAAACCACACGACCTTTCCAAAATAAACAAGGCATTTTTTACCATTAACGGTTTTATAAGTATTCTGTTTTTCCTCATCGTTGTTATAAACGACTTTTACTTTTCACGAGGATTTTAGTCTTTTTTCCATGAAAACCTTTGCGTTTATAAATCAAAAGGGAGGGGTAGGTAAAACCACAGTTGCCATAAATCTGGCAAGGGCTCTTAGCTTAAAGGGACTAAGAGTACTAGTAGTCGACTTTGATCCCCAGGCAAACGCTGGAAGTGGTCTTGGTGTAAGGGTTAGTAAAACGAAAAGCATATACCAAGCAATTCAGGAAGGAAACTGCGAGCCTTACATAAAAGAAGTTCTTCCCAATCTGTTCGTACTCCCTTCCTCTATAGATCTCGTTGGACTTGAGGTTGAACTGGTTAAGTATCCCAACAGAGAGTATGTGCTAAAAGAGCTCCTCTCGAAAAGCAGTTTTAATTCCAAAGCCCTTACGGAATTCTTTGACTTCGTTTTTATTGATTCGCCTCCATCCCTTAGTCTCATAACCATTAACATCCTGTGTGCAAGTGAAGGGGTTATGATCCCTCTTCAGTGTGAATATTACGCACTTGAGGGTCTTTCCCTTTTAATACGAACGATAAGAGGAGTAAAAAAGAACCTAAATCCTGACCTCGTGCTTTTTGGACTAGTTCTTACCATGTACGACAAAAGAAATCGCCTTTCTCAAGAAATTGCAAGTGAAGCAAAAAAGCACTTTAAGTGGATAATCTTTGACACCGTGATTCCCCGCACGGTTAGAGTTAGTGAAGCTGCAAGTTTTGGCAAGTCGGTAATAGATTACGAAAAAAACAATCAGGCAAGCCAAGCCTTTTTAAAGTTGGCTGACGAGTTTTTAGATAGAGTGAGGTCAAAAACTCAAGCTTCCCTTGTTAACAAGGTCTGATAGCCTTTTAAAGGCTCTTACGACTTCTGAGCTGTTTACTACTTCCCCAGAGGTAAGGAGATTCTCTGGCTTTCCTTTAAAGACCACCTTTCCTTTTGAAAGCACTATAACCTCTTCAGCAAGGTAACTAGCCTCTAAAGGATCGTGGGTTACATGAAGTATGGTGAGATCGTAGGTGTTTTTAAAGGTTTTCAAAAATTCCATTAACTTCACCTTTATGTGAAAGTCTAAACTAGATAAAGGTTCGTCAAATAGAAGAACTTTAGGATTTGCTAAAATTGCCCTTGCTAAAGCAACTCTTTGTTTTTCTCCGCTACTTAGATGGGAAGGATATCTATCAAGAAGCCCCTTTAGACCAAATTCCTCTACGACTTTTTCTAAGAGATCTTTTTTCAATTCGTTCTTATGCAGTTTAAGAGGAAAAACGAGGTTATCCCGAACACTCATGTGAGGAAACAATCCCAGGCTTTGAGGAAGGTAAACTACTCCTCTTTTTTCAGGAGGAAGGGTACTTACATCTCTATTACCCAAAACGATCTTTCCACTGTCAGGCTTAACGAAGCCTGATATAATCTTTAAGGTAAGGCTTTTTCCAGCTCCGCTTTCTCCGAGAATTACGGTGTAAGAGCCTTTTTTAACCTCAAACTCTACATCCAAGAAAAAGTCCTTTAGTCTTTTTAGTGCTTTAACCTTTAACATCCGTTCTTTTTTGAAAAAACTTGTAGTTTAAGTAAAGTAAGGTCAAAAAGATAAAAAGTGACGCCACTATTACTACGGCTGTTATTGGTCTTGCTGCGTTTAATCCGTATTCTTCAAACCTTTCGTAAACGAGTATCTGAGCGGTTTTGGGATAATACGCAATTATGAGAAGTGCTCCTACCTCACTCAAAGACCTCGCAAACGCAAGTATGCAACCTCTTATTATTGACGGAAACGCAAGAGGAAGGGTTACTTTAAAAAAGGTGTAACCTGGACTTGCTCCCAAACTTCTCGCTACTAATTCTAAGTCCTCGTCCACGCTTGAAAAGCCCACTATACTTGCAGATACTACAAAGGAAAAACTCACGAACATCATAGCAATGATTACTCCGTAAATGGTGTCAACAAAGCCTATGTGAAAAAACTGAAATAGTCTTCCCACCAGGGTTTTTGAATTAAAAAGGGACAAAAGTGCAATACCTGCTGCAACATGAGGAATGGCAATTGGAAGATTTATGCAGGTTTCCAAAAACTTCTTAAAGGGAAACTCCGTTTTGGCTATCAAAAATCCTATGGGAACCCCCAACGCAAAGGACAACAGCACCGCAAAAAACGCAGCTTTCAAAGAAGTAAAGATTGCATTGATAACCTCTGGATCCTTTATAGTGTTTAAAAGTGATTGAAAAGATAGATTCAAAAATATGTGAAAAATCGGGAGGAACAAAAAGGCAATGCCGATTCCTCCCAATATTACGAAAGCCTTGTTAAGTCTGCTCATCCTACTTAGCGTAAATAACTTTTGCTGGGTATATTGGGGTCTGGTGGCAGTCTTTTAAAATTTGAGCTCCCCTTTTAGAGGTTACGAATTTCTCCCAAAGCTTTGCAGCCTTTGGATGGGGAGCACTTTTTACGACGGTTATTCCGTAAACGATAGGCTTTGCAAAAATCGTTTTTCCGTTTCCGAGAATAACCTTTGCCTTTTTGTAAAACTTTGAATACTTCAAACTGCTTAGATTAAAAGCCCTGGGCAACTCAACGAAAAGAAGTTTGTGTTGAAGGGCTACGCTTTTGTATTCAAAGGCATAGTCTATGGCTCCACTTTCCAAAAGTCCAAGCAAGGCAACTGACTTTGGACGAATGGCTAACTTACTAGGATTAAACCTAACCTCCTTAGGCACTTTGAATATTATCCCTTGTTTATTTAGATTCCAAGCTATGTTAGTGTAACTGCCAATCAAGTTTTTTACCAGTTGAGGATTATTATAATAAAGACTTGCAAGCCCAATGGCTAAAACCGTTCTGTATCCACAAGGATCGTCGTTAGGATTAGAAAATCCCCACTTTACTCCAGGTTTTTGTAAAATTTCGTACCAGTTTTTGGAATTTACGATTTTAGCATATCTGGACCTTTTTGTAAAACACAAAACAAGCTCATTTCTTGCAAAAAGTTTAACATAACTTGCGTACTTAGGAAACATCATTTTTGGAATAAGTGTATAGTCAGCTACTGCGATAACATCACAGGGTTTGTGAAGATCTATAACCTTTCTAACGGCTTGAACGCTTCCGCTACTCTCTCTTCTAAGCTCTATGTTAGGATGAAGTTTTTCAAAAACTTTCTGCATCTTTGCAAACGGAACTGACAGGCTTCCTGCGTGAAATACGGTTACGATAGTTTTTGCCTTAACACTAGAAACCAATGTTAAAGTACAAAGCAAAAGGGTAAAACAGATCTTGGTCCACCTCATCTTCTCTCCCTCCCAAAGAACTTTTTAAATTATCGTTATATTTAACTGGAAATAAAGCGTTTGTCAACTATGAAAAATAAAATTTGTGTGTGAGAAAATTTTGGTTATGGGTTATAATATAAAAACCTTCAAAAGAGGAAGAGTATGGTCGTTATAAGGGAAAGTGAACTAGAAAGGTATCCTGATTGGAGCTCTATATTTAAAAACAAAAATCCCGTCTACTTAGAAGTTGGCATTGGTAACGGAGAGTTTTTGGAATGGATTGCTCAAAATAATCCAGACAAAAACTTTGTTGGTGTAGAGGTATCCAGAGACTACTTTAAAAAGGCAGTTAACAGAATTTTAAAAGCTCGTTTAAAAAATGTAAGGCTTATCTGTACAGAGGGTGCCAAAGCACTTTGCAAGTACTTTTCTGAGGAGAGCTTTTCAGGGCTTTACCTCAACTTTCCAGATCCTTGGGCAAAAAAGAAACAGTCGTCCCGAAGACTGGTAAACGATTTCTTTCCTTGGCTGCTTCAATCAAGGCTTAAATTAGAGGGGACCTTCGTAATGGTCACTGATTACGAACCCTATGCCATTGAAGTGGTAGAAAACTTTGAAAAGTGTAAAGCCTTTGCCCCTCTGTGGAAAGAGGGTCCGCTAGTTTACAAGCTGGAAAACTATTATCAAACTAAGTATGCAAGAAAGTGGCTCTCTCTGGGAAAAAATCTTTACTACATAGGATTTAAAAAGGTTAAAGGACTTGCAATTCCTAAAGAAGTATTTAAATTTTATCCACTGCTAGAAATTTCAAAGGAGGATCCCTTGCCTCTTGCAGTAATTGAATCCAAAGAAACGAACTTAGAAAAGGTCTTTCAAGGACTTAAAGAGGGGATACTTTGGAAGTCAGGTGATCAGGTAATAAAGGTGCTTAACAAGTTTACGGGAAAAGATTCTATTCTTCTGGATACGGTTATTTCAGAAGGAAGTTTCAGACAGAGGGTATTCGTCACGATAGCCCCACATAGAGACGGGCTTATAATAAAATTTCACGACGCAACCAATCCTGAACCTACCCGTGGAGCCCATCGATTGGTAGCCTTGCTGTGCAAAGAAATTCTTAGCCTACTTCCAGCATCAAAAGTAGTCCAACATCAATGCAAAAAGGGAATCTGGCAGGAAGTTTTTAGTAGTACTTAAGAGTTCTTCCAAACTCTACGACTATTGCGTAGATTATAGTAGTAAGGGGAACTGCTAAAATCATTCCTAAAATACCAAAAAATTTTCCCCATATTAAAACGGATATTATAATAACGCTTGAAGGTAAAGATAAAACCCTTGCGTAAGTCAAAGGATAAACTATCATGTCTATTATCTGGGCGAGACTTACTATTCCAGCACCAATAAAAGCTCCGGGAATTCCCTTGAACAGGTAAAAAACTATACCAAAAAAGACATAATTAAATATGGTCCCCAAAAAAGGGATAACATTGGCAAGACCACCGATGACTCCAAGAGCAAGAGCGTACTTTGGTAAGAAAATTAGACTACCGAGCGTACAAACTCCAGAGTAAATTAAAGTTTGAATGGTTAAACCTTTAAAGTATCCTTTAAGCTTCTTGTTTAAGTGATAAAGAAGATTTAGTGCCATTTCAAAGTAGGCATTAGGTATTAACGAAAGCATACCTTTTCTCAAGGTTGAAGCCTCTTTTAGCATAAAAAAGGTAAGAACTGGATATATTATGCTATACCCTCCAACTTCCCCTATAGAGCTTGAAATTACACTTACGCTTAATTCTGACTTGATTCGCTTGTAAATCCAATTAAAGTATGGATGAGTAAAAAGGGAGGTTAAATTTTCAGAAAGAAGCTTTTTTGTAAGGGAGTAAGAAACTCCAATAAACAAGGCAAGTCCCAAGTAGAGTGTAAAGGAAAATATCAATATAACTAAAGTTTTATACTTTTCGGGAACGCACCTTTCGATAAGCTGATTTACGACATAAACAGTGCCTAAAGATAGGACGATAAAAAAGGTTACAACTGGAAAAAACTTAAGAAATCCCAAAAATATTAAAAATATTCCAATTAATAAGAAAACGATTTTACTTTTGGACTTCATATTTTAGCTGTTCATTTATCTTTTTAAGTCTTTCTGCTATGACTCCAGCTATGTTGTAAAGTATCTTCACCGCTATTTGAGGAGATACTTCTATGAGGTGCTCTAGACCTGATCTCGTTAAAACATAGGTAACCGTATGATCCTTACACTTTACAGTCGCAGTTCTAAAAGAATCCGTGATAACTGCTATTTCTCCAAAAAACTCTCCTTGAGTAAGTTCTTCTACCTCGATAAAACCGTCTTTTGTGGGTATTTCTACCCCTACTTTTCCTTCAATAATTATGTAAAGTGCAAAACCTGGTTCACCATAAGCTACTATAACCTCGTCTTTTTTGTAAGTTCTTTTGTGAAGATAATCAACAACTCTTTTAATTTCTTTGCAAGATAGATTTTTAAATATATAACTTTTCTGCAAAATTTCTAAATCTTTAGGCTTTCTAAACAAATACTTCCAAAAACAGGCTTCTATTCTCATATCTAAAATGTATTATACCATACAAATTGAATATTGACTTAAATTAATTTTTAAATAAAATTTTAAGATTAAACAGAAAAAGAGGTGTCAAAATGAAAAAAACACAGATAAACCTAATTATAATTGCTTTTTTTCTACTTTTCTATAAAATATCCTTTGCCTTAACAAATGTTGCTAATCCAGTACATATTCAAGATCTTATAAAACAGGGAATAACCCAGTATAGAGAAGAAAATTTTGAGGAAGCCCTTCAAATATTTCTTGAAGTTGAAAAAGAAAAACCGTCCACATTTGTGGATTATTACCTTGGACTGTGTTATAAGCAAGTAGGAGACTACGAAAAGGCAAAAGAATATTTTATAAAAGCTATAAAAGGCTCCCCACCTGTATTAGATGCTTATGTAGAACTTATAAACATTCTTTATCAACTTGGAGAGTTAAAAGCTGCTAAGTATTGGTTAGTTAAAGCTGAGAAGCTAAAAATTTTCCCTGCTAAAATAGCTTTTTTGAAAGGTCTTATCCTTTTTAGAGATGGAGACTTTAAAGAGGCTAGAAAAGCCTTTAAAAAGGCTAAAAGTTTAGACAAGTCTTTTTCTGCAGCTGCAGATTTTCAAATAGCTTTAACTTATTTAAAAGAAAGGCGCTTAAATAAGGCAAAAAAACTTTTAGAAAGGATAGTAAAAACTTCTCCAACTTACAACTTAAAAGATTTTGCCAAACAATACATCGAGTTGATTACGAAAATTCAAAAAAATTATAAAAGCATTAGATGGACGCTTAGTACAGGTTTAGGATATGATAGCAATGTCGTATCTAAACCTTCTGAAACTATAGGGATTCCAACTGTAGACGAAATATCTCATAAAAGTGACTGGGCGATTCAAGGAGATGTAAAAGTTTCTTATACTCCTTTAATACCAATGCCTTTTTACTTTGATTCAAGATATGAAATAAGTGGAAAGGACTACTTTCACAAAAATACTTATAACTCTATAGTGCAAAGCCTTTCTTTAACTCCTGGATATACTTTTTCTAACGGAATTTTTATATTGCCTATCAGCGCGGATTATGCAATTGTTTACAAACATGCATATTCTTTTGCCCTTTCTATTGCTCCAACTGTGAACTTTGGTTTGAAAAAAACTTGGATTTTGCAAGTAGGTACAGAAGTAAGGAAAAGAGACATTTTAAGATACCCTCCTGGGGTAAGCCCAGACGAAGATAGAGACGGTATTATTTATAAAATTTTCGTTAACGCCAATAAAGCTTTATACGATAATAACGGTCTGTGGTTTACTAGAATTCTTTTTGAAAAAGACGACACCCAAGGAAAAAATTGGAGATCTCATATTTATGGATTAGGAAGTGGTATAGTAATACCTATAAATTCAAAGTTAAAATTGATAGGTATAGCAAATCTAAACATCGTTCAGTTTGAAAAAGAAAACGAAATTACTATAGAAAATGCCCAAAGAATTTCTGCAGGGCTAGCGCCTATTCCAGGATTTCCTACAAGTCCTACCAAAAGAAAAGACACCGTTTATTCTATCTCTTTTGGTACCTCTTATCAATTGCTAAAGTTTTTAATCCTTAACTTCAATGTTTCTTATACAAAGAATAAAAGTAATTTCAAAATCTATACATTTGATAGATATACAACTTTAATGGAAGTGCAAACCCAATTTTAGGGAGGAAATCATGATTAAGAAAGAAATTAAAATATTGTTATTAGCTGCTATACTTGTCAGTTTTCTTGTTAATTCTGCATTTGCTCTAGTTAAAGTTGGAGAAATAATAAACCTAGTTGGAAGAGTAAATATTCTTCGTCAAGGGAAATTTCCTGCAATAAAGGCAAAAGTGGGAGAAGCGATTTTTAAAGGGGACATTATAAGAACAAAATCACGCTCAAAGGTTCAAATTAGATTAGTGGACGGCAGTATAATAAAAATCGGTCCCAGATCCAGAGTAGATGTAGTTCAATATTTAAAAAATGCAGGCAAGTACAAGGCAATTTTTAAACTAAGACGAGGTATTATGGGAGCTTATGTAAACGAAAAAGAGGTAAAAGTTATTAAAGAGAATCCAGAAGCTAATAAATTTGAAGTTCACACTCCTATAGCTGTGGCAGGAGTTAGAGGAACGGATTTTATAGTAAGACAGCTACCTCAAATGAGCAGTATACTAGTGTTAAAAGGTAGGGTTTATGTCTATAATCCTAGATTTCCTGAAAAAGTGGTAGAACTCCACACGAATCAATTTACCATAGTTAAACCCTTCGTACCACCTGCTCCACCTAAAAAGGTGTCTCCTATTCAGCGAAAAGAACAAGAAAAAGACATAACCTTGTCTCAAAAAATAAGTAAAAGTATTCCTCAAGTTAAAAGTGTAGCTAAAAAGATTAAACAGGTTATTACCCCCGTTGCGATTGAAGCTTCGACCACGGTTATATCTACTCATCAAGTGACTACGCAAACATTAAACGAAATTGCCGAAATAGGACCTGCTATAAAAACTCTAGAAACTTCTACTACTTCACCTACGGAGGATCTTACTTACATACCCATTACACAAACCTCAGAAGTTGCAGAGACCTTAGCTCAGGAATTGGAACAATTAGGAATAACGAGTTTTACTTTAACAGGTATCACTCCTAGAGTATATCCACCTGGTATAACTCTGGGACTCTCTTTAACTACTACTAATCCGTCTATTTTGACTTACGAACTCACTAATAGTACTCAGGTTATCGACAGCGGGATAAGTGATACCCTTTCTACCTCTCACAATTTTACTATCACCATTCCTTACAGTGTCGTAAATCAATTACTCAATCTTAAAGTAGTAGCTAATGATACACAAGGAAACAGTATTGATAAGTACATTGAATTCGTTCCTTACTTTGTTAGTTTTGGTGGAAAAGCTTTACTAAACGGTGATTTGTCTAACATTTCTGGAGAAATTACGGGATTAGTACAAACTGGAGGGAATGTTAACTTTGAAAATACCAGTAAAGGAGAATTCGTCATATTTACCTCTAACCCTCCTCAAGAAGCAGGTAATTACGACACGACAAATAAGGAGTACTGGTTATTAAAAACAAAAACCTCTGGCATCGTCGATAAATTCGTATTTTTGTCAACTAATTCTCCTAAGGTAGCTTTTATAGGAAACGATGTCAAATTAAACATCAATCTTTTATTAACCAGTACTACTAGTTCACCAGAAATAAAAACTTTAGAAATAAATAGAGATTACTTCACTGCTCAAGGAGAATTATTTTACAACGGAACCGTATACTTTAATCCTTATAATGCTACTTTAAATTCAAAGTTTACATTAGCACTCACTCCTAAAAACTTTGGAATAGGATTTATAGATTATACTAACTCTAGCTTCCTTTCGTCTTCTGGAATGGTTTGGATAGATCCACTTTTTGGAGGAGCAGCTAGGATTTTACCGTCTAATACTACGGATTATCACTTCAATGTAATCGTATCTAAAGTCGTAAAAGATAACGATAGTAATTCTACGGGATTTCTTTTAGGAGAACTTGGGGATACTTTAGAAAACTCTGCAGTGTTAACTCAAATTCCTTACGCAGAAGCAGAAGGAAACTTAACATACATTCCTTTACTAAATGGAACCAACTATCTTGAATCCTATATTTTACTTTATCCAGACAGTTTGCAGTTTTTAAGTGGAAGCGTATCTCAAGGGCTTTTTAATTCTACAACTCTTAAAGCTAAAGACATGTATCTAACCCTATTTAATCAAGGAGATAACGAAATAGGAGAAGTTTCATTAGGCATTGCAGGCAAATTACTTTCTATTCCTTCTAATAAAGACTGGTATGCCTTGTACAAATTTTATTCAACAGGTAACTTGTATGGAGTTTTAAAGTTCAATGGAGAAGCCTTTGGAAACGAAACTATTAGCGATGCAACTTTACTGAATTCAATAAAAGCAAAGACAACTGGCAGTTACTTAGAACTATCAGAAAGTACTCCAACAACGGGGATTATAGTGGGAGAAACGATAGGAACATTTGACCCCTCCTCTAAAAATTTTCAAATAGCCACTGTGGGTAGAGCCATAAGTACTAAGATGTATTTAAACATGATTGACTCTGGACAAACGGATAAATTGCAAGAGTTAGGCATCCCTGTAGTAGAAGTAGGAAGAGTAACGCTTAGTGGATCTACTCCAGACGGAAGTTTGTCAGTAACTATGAATAATGTAAGATTTTTTACTTCTCAAGCTGGCACTCCACCTAGCATATGGGCTACAAATGATGTAACAGGAAGTTTTTCTGAAACAGTTTCAACCGGTACTACCGTAACTCTATCAGGAGGAAGTATATCTAACTTAGAGTTTAAGTTAATTCACTGGGACACTACTAATGGTAAGTGGGGAGCTGAAATATCTAAGGGGACCAACTTTGCAGGCTCTATAGGAACTTATACCATTAAAGACATCCACGGCTTTGCTGGAGGTAAGATAGATACTACTACTGGCAAATTTACTGGAACAGCATCTGGAGTTGTTGATGCCCAGTAAAATAAAGGAAACTTAAATTATTTAAGCTCTACCTTGAAAATTTCTACTGCCTTTTCTTTGCCTTTAACTTTTACTTTACCTAAACTTTCTATTTTAATTTTGTCTAAAAATTCTTTAGGTGCCGTGCGTTTTAATTTTTCCAAAGTGAATTCTGAAATTATGATGTTAGTTGCGTATTGTTTGTTTAATCCTTCTAATCTTGAAGCTAGATTTACATGATCTCCAATAACGGTATAATCCATTTTCCTTCCTTCAACACCTATGTTACCAACTAAAACTTCTCCTGTATTTATTCCCACTCCAATGTTTAAAAATGGTTTTCCCTCTTTTTGCCACTTTTCTCGTAAAGCCTTTAGCTTTTTTATCATGTCGACTGCACAAGCTACTGCTCTGTAAGCGTGATCTTCCTGTGCTATAGGAGCTCCCCAAAATACCATAATGGCATCTCCTACGAACTTATCAAGAGTACCTTCCCAATTAAAAATAACCTCTGTCATCTCTTTAAAATATTCGTTAAGCAGCTCGACCACTTCTTCTGGTTTTAGTTTTTCAGATAGACTGGTAAATCCACGAATGTCAGAAAATAATATACTAAGCTCTTTTCTTTCTCCACCAAGTTTAACCATAGAAGGATTTTTTACGAGTTGATCCACTACCTTTTCAGTAACATAGTTTGAAAAAATTCGTTTGATTTCCCTGGATTGTTTTTCAGAGTAACCATACTTTAAAGTAATAAGGGTTAAAAACACCGAAGATGTCGTCAAAATTGGATAAACTATAGGTAAAAAGTAATTTTGTTTTGAAAATAAGTATATAGATGCTACAACAATAAGAATTATCTCTAACAGATAAATAAAAGAACAGGTTCCAGCTTTAAGTTTATTAAAAAGTAAAGAACTAATTATTCCAAGAGCTAAAATAAGTCCTAAAGTGACATAATCTGACGCCCAATTTAAAAACCTTTTTTGAATGAGTGCTTCTATTACATTTGCATGTTTTTCTACCCCTGGCATTACTGGACTTACTGGAGTTACTCTAAGATCGTAAATACCTACAGCAGTAGCTCCAATTAAAACTATCTTACCCTGTATTTCTTTAGGGTTTATCCGATTCTTTAGGACATCTACGGCAGAAATGGTTTTAAATGTACCAGTAGGTCCATAGTAAGGAATTAAAAATCTTCCGTATCGATCAGTTGGGACAAAATACCTTTTACCTAAAAATATTCCCTTTCCAGGAAGAACTTGAATCATGTCCCAAGGTATTCCTAAATACCATGCAGCGACTTCTAAACTCATGGAAGGAATAAAATAGTTGAAGTATCCAATGTATAAGCTTTCCCATCTAACTACTCCGTCTTTATCAGGAAATATATTAATCGTTCCTAATCCTGCAGCTACTTCACAAAATATCTTAAGTGGTGCTAAAACAGATTTTCCAGAGGGAGGGAGATACTTAACTCCACCTGGGGGTTCTATTACTTTTAAAGCGTAGTCAATAACATAAGGGTTGGGAGCTTTGTCTTTTTTGTTGAAGTAGACTATAATTGGTAAAAAAACATTACCTGCATTGTCTATACTTTCAGCTAAAACTTTATCATTTTTACCAGGCTCGCTCAAAATTATGTCAAAAACTATAGCAACTGGATTATATTTTATGAGATTATCTACTATTTTTGCTAATTTATCTCTACTCCAAGGCCATCTTCCTACCTTTTCAAGAGACTTATCGTCAATTCCAACTATTACTATGTTATTGGGAGGTTTAGTTAATTTAAAAAACTTTAAAAACAAGTCGTAATTTTTTAGTTCTAATGTATAAAAAAAGGGAAACTTATAAAGAAATAAAAGACTTATAATAACTGTTAAAACGAAGCCTAAAAGGTACGGTTTTTCGAGCAAATACTTAGAATTCAATAACTTCACTGTCTGATAGTACGCTCAAATTTTTGACATGGTACTTTCTTTTGTAGTATTCTACTTCTTCTATTATCAAATTTCTAAAAATGGGCTTTAAGTGAAAGATAAATATCATGTCTGGTAATGGTTCAAGAGTAAAAATGTGTTTAAAAAGTAACCTTGGTGTGTAATGTTTAGAAGCTAACGCTATGTCTTCCATTTTATCAGGGAAGGATAACTCTGTAATAAGAACATCGAATTTAATTCCTTTCAATGCATTCCAAAGTTCTAAGTCTGGACCGGTGTCCCCAGAATAAAAAAGCCTTTTTCCGTTTTTTTCAATTATAAACCCACAAGAAGGCACAGTATGTTTGGTAGGGATAGCTTTAACTTTGTATTCCTGAAAGTTTAAGGTAACATTTAATTTGAGAGGAAAGAATTTTAATATAGACTCCTTAGAATTTGGAATTTTAGTAAAATCAGGCCAAATTTTATTGTTAAATATGAAGTCTTTTAACGAAAAAATAACCTCTTTAAGTGCATAAACTTCTAAGCTTCTTTTAGATTCACCTAAAAAATTGTCTACTAGCAAAGGAAGGTCTCTTATGTGATCAAAGTGAGCATGAGTAATAAATACTCCTGAAATCTTTAGCTGTCTTTCAACAGGTAAAACATTAATAACGCTACCTGCATCTAAAAGAATTGTTTCGTCTATTAAAAAAGAGGAAAGGTTATAACCTAAACTTCCGCCTCCAGAAGAACCTAAGACTTCTATTTTCATGTCAATTTTTAGTAAAGATTTCCGGTCTTTTTTTAAAAACCTTTATAAATGCCTCAACGGCTTTTGGATCAAATTGAGTACCACTGCACCTTTTTAACTCTTCAATAGCAGTTTCAAAGGATAAGCCTTTTCTATAGGGTCTATCTGTAACCATTGCGTCAAAGGTATCAGCTACTGCAATAATTCTAGCAATAAGAGGTATTTGGTCTCCTTTTAAACCCTCTGGATATCCTTTCCCATCAGGTCTTTCGTGATGATACTTTACGCCTGGAATAACCTCTTTCATCTGTTTTATGTGCTTTAAAATCTCTTCTCCAAAAATGGTGTGTTTTTTAATTAATTCGTATTCCTCTTTGGTCAAACGACTTTGTTTTAAAAGAACATCGTCTTTTATTCCTATCTTTCCTATATCATGTAATATAGCAGAAAGTTTAAGAAGCTCTAACTGATCTTTTGGCAACCCCATTTCTTCGCCTATAGCCACAGAATATGTCATAACTCGTCTAGTATGCCCGCCAGTATAAGGATCTCTTTTTTCTATAGTATCTGCTAAAGCAAAAACTACATTAAAAAATGTTTCTTTTAATTCATTATAAAGCCTTGCGTTTTCTATTGCTACGGCAATCTGATGAGAAAGTGCAGTTAAAAGTTCTAAATCTTCTTCAGTAAAGTCACCTTGTCTTTTATTTATAGCCTGTATAACGCCTAATAATTTGTTTCGCACCATTACAGGTACGCAAATCATGTTTCTAGTGGTGAAACCACTTTTTTTGTCTGCACCTTTAAAAAACCTGGGATCATTTTGAACATCGTTTATTATAAGAGGTTCCTTGTGTAAAGCCACCCATCCAGCAATTCCTTGCCCTAGCTTTAGTCTAATGGTTTTAACCTTTTCAGCCTTTTCTCCTAAAGCAACATCAAAGTAAAGCTCTTCTTTCTCTTCATCGTAAAATAACAGACTTGCTGCTTCGCAATTTAATAGTTCCATAATGGCTTCTATAGATCTTCGACGAATTTCTTCAAATTCAAGAGAGGAGTTGATCAGAGCAGAAAATTTTAAAACTTTTTTGAAAAATTCATCCATAAGTATTTTCTCCTAATCAAAAAGATACTTTACCTTAAGTTTAAAAAAATTTCAACATAAATATTTTAAAATGTTTTTTCCTATAAGTTGATACTATTGAAACTTTACAATAAAGTATCCCTCTTGACAAAAATTTGATTAAGTTTATAATTAGAACTGATTTCGCCGAGGTGGCGGAATTGGTAGACGCGCTGGCT
>JAADEG010000032.1 GCA_013153525.1 Thermodesulfobacteriota bacterium | reverse complement strand
TAGCCTCGTATATTTTCTTTATTTGTTTTAATAAAGTTTCTACCTGGTCAAGGGGAATGGAGTTTGGTCCGTCGCACAGAGCTTTTTCAGGATCAGGATGAACCTCCATAAAAATGCCGTCTGCACCAACAGCAGTTGCAGCCTTAGCAAGTACTGGAACGAATTCCCTTTGCCCTCCAGAAGCTCCTTCTTTTCCTCCTGGAAGCTGAACACTGTGAGTTGCGTCAAAAATAACCTTGTCTGCAAACTCCTGCATAATAGGAATTGCCCTAAAATCTACCACGAGATTTCTATATCCAAAAGAATATCCCCTTTCAGTAACCCAGACTTCGTTATCTGTAAAAGCCTTTGCCTTTTGAAAAGAATACTTCATGTCCCAAGGACTCATAAATTGCCCTTTTTTAATGTTTACTATTTTACCGGTTTTTGCAGACTCTACCACGAGGTCTGTTTGCCTGCAAAGAAAAGCAGGAATTTGTATGACATCCACGACTTCAGCTACATCCTTTACCTGCCAGGTTTCGTGAACATCAGTAGTAACTTTAACCTTAAGCCTGTCTTTTACTTCTTTTAACCAGAAAAGCCCCTTTTCAAGCCCTGGTCCTCTGTAAGAATAAAGGGATGTCCTGTTTGCCTTGTCAAAAGAAGACTTAAATATGTAGTCAAAACCTAACTTTTCACAAATACCTTTTAAGGCTTCTCCCACTTCAAGAGCTATCTCAAGACTCTCAAGTACGCAAGGACCAGCTATTATTAACATGTCTTTCACCTCTGCGATTTTGGAAATAAGTATAATATTAAAATCCAATTTTTGAAGAATCGTTTTTGACTTACAAGATTTACTTTTTGAAAAAAGTATGGTATTTTTGAGGACATGCTAAAGGAACTTACTGAAATAATTAACCTGCTTCTTCTCTTTTTTGAGAAAAGTGGATACTTAGGAATATTTTTGTGTATGGCTATTGAGTCAACTGTAGTTCCTTTGCCGAGTGAATTAGTGATTCCTCCTGCAGCTTATCTTGCGTATCAGGGAAAAATGAACTTTTTCTGGGTGGTTCTTCTTGGGACTTTGGGAAGTCTTGCAGGAGCTTTAGTTAATTACTTCGTAGCCCTGCGTATTGGAAGACCTGCGTTCTTTTTATTCGTTAAAAAGTACGGCAAGTTTTTTCTGCTATCAGAAGAGTCTTTTTTAAAGGTTGAAAAATTCTGGGACAAACACGGACACATAAGCGTATTCGTAGGCAGACTTCTTCCTGGTTTTAGGCATCTGGTGTCTATTCCAGCAGGACTTACGAGAATGAACTTGGGTCTTTTTAGTCTTTATACTGCTCTTGGAGCAGGATTGTGGTGTCTTTTCCTCGCAGTGTGTGGATACTTTTTTGGTAAAAATTCTGAACTTTTAAAAAGCTACTTACACAAAGGAAGTTTTTTAATAATACTGCTTTGTGGTTTGATAATAGCAATTTATGTTTTTTACAGAAAGCACTTTAAAAAAGAAGCCGTTTAATAGCTATTTATTAATTCAACTCCTTTCTTAGGTACGAAGACGAATGCTTGATCAGGAATCTCGCAATTGTAAGTTATTTTTTTAAAAATTACCTCAACCTTTTCACCAGTCGTATTAACAACGCAAAATTTCTTTACTTCTCCTGTTTTAAGATTAACTATTAAGACGATTTTTTCAACTTGAGGATCAGGTTTAGCAGGAACAAAGGAGAACTTCCAGATACCACCTTTAAGCACTTTAAAAGAGGTAAGTTTTAAGTCCTGCTGAATACTACCTTTGCCAGTTAGAAAACCCACCACAACTTGAGAAGAGAACATTCTTCCTGCTGAATACACGAAGGCTTCTTTTTCTTCTGGATAATAAACATAAACTTTAGCTCCAGAAGAAATAATTAAAAAGTGGTCTGGTTTTTCGTACTCCCATAAAAACTTTCCAGGTTTTTTTATCCATACTTTTCCGTAATAAGTTTTCACTTTTCCATTAGGAAAAATGGTTTTTTGTACGAACTTAGCTTTTAAGGTGTGGATGTTTTTGTAAAAGTTTTCTACTTTTTTAAGGGCTTGTTTTACGGTGGTGGCATTAGAGTAACTTACGAGAAGAAATAACAGGACGAGGACGAACCCCGTCACTCGGACCAACGATACCTTCTTCTTCCATTCGTTCAACCAGCCTTGCAGCCCTGTTGTAACCGATTCTAAGCTTTCTTTGAAGCATTGAAACAGAGATTTTTCCGTATTGATAAGCAATTTTAAGTGCCTCTTGGTAAAGCTCATCGTCCTCTCCTTTATCTCCAAATTCTTCAGAAATACCGAGTTCCTCGTCGCTCATGCTTTCTATGTCAACCGTATAAGAGGGTGGAGCAACCTGTTTTAAGTATTCCACGATTCTTTTTACCTCAGCCTCAGACACATAAGGACCGTGATATCTTTCAAGGTTTGAACCACCTGGTGGCATAAAAAGCATGTCTCCTGCACCAAGAAGCCTTTCTGCTCCTTGAGTGTCAAGGATGGTTCTTGAATCAGCTTTTGAAGTAAGCTGAAAAGAAATCCTTGCAGGAAAGTTTACTTTAATTAAACCAGTTATTACATCAACTGAGGGTCTTTGAGTTGCTACGAGAAGGTGAATTCCTGCAGCTCTTGCCATTTGAGCAAGTCTCGTAAGAAGTGTTTCTACCTCCTTTGAAGAAACTACCATGAGGTCTGCAAGCTCGTCTATTATCATAACGATGTAAGGCATTTTTTCTTCAAATTGAGCATTGTAAGACTCAAGGTTTCTTGCTCCAACCTCTTCAAAAATTCCGTACCTTCTCTCCATTTCTTGAACGAGCCAGTGAAGTGCTTTAGTAGCTGTTTTTGGCTCAAGAACTACTGGATGAAGAAGATAAGGAATGCCGTCGTAAATTGAAAGCTCTATTCTCTTTGGATCTATCATTAAAAATCTTACGAGCTCTGGCGTGTTTTTGTATATTAAACTCAAAATTACGCAGTGCAGGAATATACTCTTTCCTGAGCCAGTGCTTCCAGCAATTAAAAGGTGAGGCATTTTGGCAAGGTCAGTTACCACTGGAAAACCGTTTATGTCTTTTCCAAGAGCTATGGTGAGAGGGGACTTAGACTCTTTAAACTCTTTGCTTTGAAGAATTTCTTTCAAGTAAACCCACTCTCTTTTAGGATTTGATATTTCAATTCCAATTACATTTTTGCCTGGAATAGGTGCTATTATTCTTACGCTTTTAGCTGAAAGCCCAAGAGCAAGATCATCCACAAGGTTTTGAATTTTGCTTATTTTTATTCCAGGAGCAGGTCTAAATTCAAAAGTCGTTACTACAGGACCTGGTGAAATACTAACTACTTCACCGTCTATACCAAATTCTTTGAGTTTTGAAACTAAAAGCAGAGCTCTTTCCTTTAGCTCTTCTTCTTTCACTTTGTAAGACACTGCAGGAGGATCGTCAAGAAGCTCAAGTGGAGGGGGAAGCTGTTTTTTAAATTCCTCTATGTTTAACTCAGAGGAGGTCTTTTTAGCGCTTTTCTTTTTTTCCTCTGAGTCTAAAACAGCCTCTTTTGGTTTTGGAGTATTTATTTCTATGTCTTTTTCAGGCTCTTTTTTTGAGGGCTCTTCTTTTTGCGAAGGTCTTAAGTTTTTTATCCAACCAAATCCAGTAAACAAAAAGATTCCAGAAATCAAGAAAACAATCGTAGTAAAGATAAGAAAACCAGGTACTCCTATTAAAGAAATGATAGGAGAAAACAGCTCTCCAATTACTCCACCGTTAACTGGAAAGTGATTAAACAGATATCCGTTACTTATTTTTGCAAGCTTGGCAAAGTAGCCTATGTAAAGAGAGGTTGAAACGATTAAACCAATTATTCCGCAAATAATGCGTTTTTTAGAGTAGTTTTTGAGGTAAAGAACGATTCCGAGAAGTATAAAGAAGGGTATTAAAAGCGCGGTTGTTCCAAAGAGTAAAAAAAATAGCGAAGAAAGATAAGCTCCGACTATTCCACAAAGGTTGTGTATGTTTTTAGAAGAAGTATATACTCCAATTCCAGGGTCGTACGGAGAAAAAGTAAATATAGAAATGCCTAAAAAAAGCAAAATCCCAAAAAAGATTATTAAAAAAATTATTCTCTTTTCCGAGTCTTTCATAAGTTAAAATCTTACCACGAAAGTAAAGGCGTTCAACATTCAATAAATTTCTAAAAACTGTTTTTTAAGGTTGAATAGGATACAATAAGTGGTAAAAATAAAAGTATCACAAAATTTTTAAAGCAGGAGAGAGACATGTTGAAATACAGAGTGATGTGGTTGGATGTGGAAGAAAAAAAGTGGGAATTAGAGGAGTTTCCGTTTCCTCCTTACACGGGTATAGTAGATGTTGGAGTTGAGATTCACTTAAACAGGGTTAAAAGTTGGGAAGGAGATGTCTTTTCAGGAAAAAATGTTTTGTTTTTAGGAACTGGTCCTTTTGCAGGTAGCAGAATGTTTGGTTCTCACAG
>JAADEG010000080.1 GCA_013153525.1 Thermodesulfobacteriota bacterium | reverse complement strand
TGTCAACTATAATGGGCTTAAAAATTTCTGAGATGTCAAGAGCTAAAGAAAATCTTCTTTCAAAGGGCTCGTGAAGAAAACTTACTGCAGGATGAAGCTGGGTGTGATAAATTTCTTTCAAAATTGTTGTATAGAGCATAGAATTGCCGAAAGAGATAAGAGCATTTAAAGGATTTTCTGGAGGGCGAAAAGCTCTCTCTTTAAATTCCCAATCAGTAATTTTTTCAAAGGTAGAATAGTAAATCCTGCGAGCTTTTGCTTCAATGAGCATTACTTCGTTTATTGAACTTGCTTTTTTAACTTCTTCTCTACAATTTTTAATTGCTACAGATTCGTTTTTAAATTCCTTTTTTTCAAGAAGGCGAGAGATATTGTGAATTGCCGAACCAATAAATTCTTTTGCCAAATAAAGTCTTTCTTCAGGATTCAGGTAATGCTCAACTTGTTTCACAATAACTGTACCTGAGATGTTCGTTTCTCTTGGATAAAAAGTACCTGAATAAAATCCGTAGTAATTAAAGAAGTGTATTAATACATTGTTTTGGGATAAAAAGTTTATTAATCTGGTGTTAAAAGTGGTTTCTCCAAAAAGATAAATTTGTTCTACTTGAGTAATGGGGATAAATCTCTTCCCTTCTTGCGTTTGGAAACATAAAGTATTTTCCTTTCTACTAAGTTTTCCTGAAGAAAAAATGTAAAAAGTACGCATATTTTAACCTTTTAACTATAGCAAAATTCGTAATAACTGCATTTTTTACAATAAGGCTTGTTTATTACTGGAGGCATGGGAGCACTTAAGATTTCGTTTATCTCCCGTTTGAAGTTTTTAATTATCTCTTCGTCTTCTGAAGTAAAATCCACCTGAATTTTTTTGAAAAGCTTGGGATAGTGGATGATCCCTGAAGAGCAGTTTACTCCAAGCTCTCGTAACTTAAAAATGTAATACTTAACCTGCCAGATGTGGGCTGGTTCCAACTTTCTTGATTTTTTAACTTCGTGAACGATTACTCCGTTTTTAGTTTTAATAAAGTCTATTTTTACCTCTCCCAGCTCAACCTCTTTATGAGTTTCTTTTTTAAAAGATTCTTCATTTATAAGCCTGCCCAGTTCTACATAATCAGAATACTTTTCAAATCCTATTTGATGAGAAAAGAGCCAGAGCTTTCTTTTACATACCACAAAATAGGCAATTTGAGTCCCTGTAAAGTGTTCTTTAAGCATAATTTTTATAATAATATAATAATTTAAACTTGACAACAAATTAATTTTCCATAAAATAAAAATTTTAGAAAAAGAAAATAGGTAAAATAATGGCAGAACTTAGGTTTTTTATATATAACGACCCTTGGATGGATAATGCTCTTGAAAATTTTTTTCGGCTATTAAACAGTCTGGATGCGTGTAGTGTTGAAATAACAGAAGACTCGGTAAACCTTTCTATTAACAGTCAAGAAGAATTCGTCAAAAGTTTAGCTAAGAAAGTTTTAGAAAAAAGGCAGAATTTAATAGTTATTGAAAAAGATCGTAAAACCGGAGAAATTAAAGAAATCAAAAAAGATCACTTATTACTTCAAGAGGAAAAGAAGGCTAATGGTAAGGTAGTTTTTAAAGAAACTTTATACAAACCTGATAAAACTTTTGAAGTAATTTCTAAAATTTTTGACTCAAAATCTGGAAAAAATATATGTATTTTATGTGGAAGCACTTTTGACAAAGCAGTTAAAAGTCTTCAGCAAGCAAGTTACCCTTTTGTCACTAAAATAGCAAGTTTAAGTGGTGTGAGAAGTTATAAAGACGGACAAGTTTTAAGTTTAAAAGAGTATTACGATAATCTTTGTCCTTTTTGTTACCTTATAGGGGTGCTTGAGTGGACTGACGAGGCTCTGGTTTACAGAACATTTCCAGGAGAGAAATCTTTCGTTTTTATTCCTGTATTTGAAAATTTAAAAGAATTAAATCGTTTCAAGAAGTTTTGCGTATATTCTGGGATCTTAAATAAAACTGCAAGGTATTCAAATATAAGAGTCAACCTCAATACTGACGAAGTTGAAAATACCCCTGGAGAATATTCAACTTTACTTTGCTTTTATGAAAAATTTATAGAAAATGCTACTGATTATTTAATAGCAAATAAATGGGCTGTAATGCAAGTTCCTTTTGGCACAGTAAAAAATGTTAAACTTGATTACATTAGTATTGACGAGGGGATTTTAGGAGTAATTAAAGAGTTAAAAGAAAAAGAAGAGATAGAAAGAATTTATTCTGATTTGATAAAGAAAGTTTACTTCTTTCATCAAGGGAAGGGCGTTATAGATTGGGAAATAACCAGAGAAATTCAGGAGATTTTGGCGAAGACTTTTTTGTTGGACGATTTTAGAAATTTTACCAAGTGTTTATTGCCGAGAAAAGGAGGATATATTTTCTTTTCTTCAGAAGTAAGAGAAGGTTTAGAAAAACTTATATTTAGGTGGAGGTGGCAAAAAATGGGTGTTTCCAAAGAAAACCTTGAGGTTATAAAAAGCGTGGGAAATATTATAGCTAAGGTTTCACAAAATAATACTTCATTACTATATAAACTGGATAAAGTACGAACTGTAAATGAATTTTGGAATGTTTTAAGAGAAGTGGCAAGAAAAATTCCTGGATTGGACAAGGAAGATTTAAGAACGATTAAACCAAAAGCTCTGGACGGGGTAATTCAACTTGTAAAAGAAATTACAGAAAAAGAAAAAGACGGTTGGAAAGAAGTAAGAGATTTGCTTGTGGTATATTCTGCTATGTATTATGCAATTGAGAAAATGCCAAAAGGAGGGGATAAAAATGAAGTGCATTAACATCGTTTGGCTTTCTCAAACAGATCTTACAAATTTAAACGCTGGTGAAGGAGAAGCAAATCTTATAGACATAAAAAAGTATAAAAAAGAAGGCATAGAATATCCTTATGTGTCTGGACAGGCGATGAGATATTACTTAAAAGAAGCAATTAGAAGAAATTTGAATTCTGATGAATATATGTGCGTTCCCAATGATAGAGGAGAAACCTGTGGAAGTATTGAAGATTGTATTGGCTGTGACTTGTTTGGATTTATGACTACTATAAAAGGTAAAGGGGCTGTAACCAGAGTCTCCCCTGTTAAAGTTTCTCCTGCTGTTGGGTTGTTACCTTTTGAAGATAATGCAGTATTAGATTTTCTTACGAGAAGGCACAGGTTGTCAGAAGGGGAGATGAGCGGAGACATAGTGAATGTTGAAATCGGGGTAAACCTTTATAAATGCGGAATGGCTATAGATGTGGTAAGAGTTGGAGGTGAGGAAGTAGTGGATGATAAAACTCGCACGGTAAAAATTGAGTATTACTTGGACGACGAAAAGAGAAAAGAGCGTATTTGTAAAGTTCTTGAAGCTATTAGATATATCTCGGATTATTCAAAACAGGCAAGACTTCTTACTGACTTTACTCCGGATTTGATTTTAATTGCTTTCCAAGACCTATATTCTCACAGACTGCAGAAGGTTTTTTGTGTTAACGATGGTGTTTTAGATTTAGAGAGACTCTCTGCAGTGATCAACGATGTAAAGGAATATAGCTCAAAAATAATTGCTGGAATTTTGCCAGGCATTGTGAAAAATGAAAAGGAAGTTGTAGAAAAATTTAAGGAACTGGGAATTGAGGTTAAAAACATAAATGAGGCTATAACTGAAGCAGTACAATTTCTTAAGGAGCAGAGCTTAGGTAATTAAAAATGTGGGGAATTAAATTTAAAATTGAGGGATTGTATTTTACCACATTTAGGAAGCCTGTTTCTACTTCTCTTATTTTGAGTTATGTAATTCCTCCATACACTACTATAAGAGGATTGATTTCAAATGCTCTTGGTCTTCCAAGAGACGACTTGAGAGTTCAGGAATGGTTTAAAATTGGAATTAAACCTTTGGGATTTAGAAAGTGTAGAGAGATGGCAAAAGTTTTAAAGTTGAAGGGAAGTGGGAAAACCTATGAAAGAGTTTTTCCTTCTTCACCAATGTTTAAAGAATTTTTGGTAGAACCAAAATATGAAATTTTTTTAATTGGTGAGGAAGAAAAGATTAAAGAAGTATATTTAGCTCTTCTAAATCCTAAAAGACCTTTATATCTTGGAAGCTCAGATGACTTAGTAGATATAGAAGTTTTTGAACCTGTAGAGGTTAAAGAAGTGGAGACAAATGAAGTATGGAGTGTAGCCCCTGGGGTTTATGAAGGCTGTAATATAGAAAAGGTGCCTTATAAGTTTGTAAAAGTTGGAAAAAAGTTTGAAGTGGAGTATAAGACAGTGTCTGTACCTATAAGAAATTCAATAAAAGAAGTAAATTGTTTTAAAATTTATAACGAATGTGTGGTGGCTGTATGATGGAATTTAAAATTAAAACTTTAACCCCAATTTGGACTGGAGGTATTAATAGAACTTGTGATAAGTTAAGGGAAACTTCTATTTTAGGCTCTCTCAGATGGTGGTTTGAAGCTATCGTTAGGGGATTAGGTGGATATGTGTGTGATCCGACTTCAGAGAATAAGTGTCAGTTAGATCAGAGAAAATTTTTAGAGGGTATTAGAAACGG
>JAADEG010000081.1 GCA_013153525.1 Thermodesulfobacteriota bacterium | reverse complement strand
GTACACATCTACACATCCTCCATCCTTAACAGACTTAAGAGCATATACATCCTTTCCATAAGGAACTAAATAAAAAGCTTGTTTATCATTCCATCTACAAGCACCAAAATATAATTGATCCGACTGAATACCTGTTTCATCAGGAGGAGAAGTAGTTAAACACATTTTCGAATCTCCATCATAAAGTTTAATGTATTCTCTGAATGGTAGAGGAAATACATAAAAAAATACTTTTTCTGCTTTTAAAGGTTTATAATCAATGTCTGGATATAAAATTGCTCCGGTAGCTTTTTCCAGCTTTATAGAACTTGCAACATTAGCAAATCCATACTCGGAAAGATCAGATATGTCAAAGTTTACGGGTAAAGAATCCCCTTTAAAGTTAGCATCTTTGTAAAGAATAACTCTACCCGTCTTTGCCTTAAGGCGTCCGTTTTCTATTTTTAAACCTGTTACGGGCTTCCCGTTGTCGTAATCCAAAAGAGTTAAACTATAATTTTTTCTTCTTATTGAAACCGTTCCATTAACCTCGGGTTTGTCGTTCCCTGAAGCTCTCATGTAAGGCTGAAAGTAAGTATTCCACAGGTTTTCCAAGTAAGAATCTGGATTTGTTGATATTTCTGGATAAGGATTTAGGTTTGCAAGTTTTTCTTTTACTTCTTTCATTGCTTTAAATACTGGTCCATTAGGCACCAAACCGAGCAGTACGGTCTTTGAACCGTCTGCATTGTAAAATACGGTTTGAACAGCTCCAGAGTCTATAACCGTTACGAATAAAGGTACCTCTTTTTCACTTGGATCGTAAGAAAGCACTTTTATACGCCAGCGGGAAACTTTCTTGAAGTCTATTGGGAAGAAAACTTTTACCGAAGATAGCTGATCGTTTCCTATAGCTGTATCAGCTAACGACTTTTTGCTTTTTTCAATGGTTAACTTGTTCCCACGATAATTGGCATGTTGATAAAGTACAGCTTTCCCTCTACCCTCTATCTTCACAGAACTAACGCGATCATTTCCAACTGCTATGTTACTACAATGACTTACATCATCCGTTACAACTGAAGATGTACCCTTAAAGTCTTCATCTACATAAAGAATTACCTTTCCAAAGCGACTGTATAATTTATCACCTTTGAGCTTTAACCCTGTCATGTCGTACTGCTTGTCGTACTCGTAAAACTGAATCTTTACAACAGTTTGGGCGTCGTACGGGAAGACTGCTTCTGCACACTTGTCTTCTTCATTGTAATCAAACTTAACATTACCACCGGACAAACTCTTTAGACGATTCCAAACCACTTTAAGGTAATCGTTTGCTCCCGTATTACTGAAAGGTGAAAGGTCTCTTAAAAGGTGTTGTAATGACTCAAGCTGATCCGTTATGTCCTTTAATTCCCAGGTTACCTTTGCCTCTCCTCCACCTAATCTATCAGGTAAAGCTATAGTGTGAGTCTCTTTCTTTAATCCAGAAACGAGTTTTATACGACGAATGTATATCTTACACTTAGGAGTATTAATTCTCCAAACACGAGTTTCAATGTTGTCTTCATTTTTCTTTAAAGTAAAAACGAGCGTAAACTTTTGATACTGATTGGGAAATCTGAAGTCACGATACAGAATTTTTCTGCTTGCAAGAACCTTTCTTCCTGATTCTGCAGAGACATCTATACCTATTGCCTCCCCGTTTAAGGTATTATCTGCAACTTTTATTTCAAAGGTTGCAGCGTAAGTACCTGGTGGTAAAGAAATGTAAGGTCCATAAACGATCGCCCAACCGTGTCCTGTTTCTCCTGCATTCACCACCCAGGCTCTACCAGGTGTTACGAACTTCTTCCAGTTGTAAAATCCTCCAAAGTCTGGCTCTCTATTTAATATATCCTTATAAAGCCTGGTGACGAACTCATTTATTTCTTCGTCTGTAGGTTGAATGCTGTTTAAAGCTTCTTGAGCCTCAGAAGTTACAAAAAATTCGTTTGGTATAACTTCAGCTCTAACTTTTTGTTCCCACAAAGTACCGAGTATTTTATTGGGTATTTGAGAAATCTTTTCGTTGTACTTTTTAAGCCATTTTTTCAATTCTTTATCCGTAGGTTCTCTGTTTAATACGACTTTAAAAAGACTCCTTATGTAATCCTTAGCAGAAATATTTTTCATCAAATCACGATATTCAGCACTATAGTAAAAATCTTTAATTGCTTCTTTCAAACTTTTCTGAAAATCATTTTCACTTCCTTCTGCGTGTCCTAATTTGTGCTGAAAATTTGAGTCACTTGCATAGGATAAAAATACGAGTTTAATTCCCTCTCCAGAGGCTAAGAGACTTTGCGGTGTATCTCCACAGTTTTTGTCAACATAGGTAGCCTTTTCTAAAAATTTATTAAACTTATCAATGTCGGGCACCATGTGAGTTTCATACTCTGGTTGATCAGATTTCAATTCATAAGAAGCTCCTGCCTTAAATCCTAACAGATTAATATTTATACTTCCGTGTCTTTTATCTGCTGGAACAATAGCGTCTATAACCTTAAACGGATTGTCTGCGGTTGCAATTTCAACAAATGTTTTGGGTTTAAAAGTTAAATTTTTAATTAATACGAGCTTGTTTCCACCAAAAACTTTCTTTAATACTTGAGGGAATGCTATGTATATGTCGTGAAGTGTTAAAGATGGACTATTTAAGCTTGCAAGCTTATCCCAATCTATTTTACCACCCGTAAAAACATCTTTAATTAAGTTAAATACCGTCATAGCATCTTGCGTTGAGGGAGCTGGAAACTTTATACCTACATTTACTGCAAACCCTGCTATGTGAACATTTCCATTAAAGTCGTCAAAAAAGGCAAAACCCCAGGGTGGTATAGAGGTTGGTAAAATGTAAACTATCTTCGTACCGTTTAACGAAAGTCCCACACCTTCTTCGTTACCTATACCTAAAGCTAACTTTGCACCGTCTATTTGAATGGTTTGAAAAGATCCTATGGTACTTATTTCAAACTTATTGTATATTTCTGCTGTAAAAATACTTCCCAGATCAATTCCTACTCCCTGATCACCAAAGTCTGCTATAAAGTAAACTTTACTTCCTTGAGTTCCAATAGTGAAAGTGGCTGAAACTCCTGCAAATGAAATGTAACCCTCTCCACTAATGCTTCCATTTGAAGAAATACTTACTTTGTTTATTGAAAAAGTAGCACTTCCTAAAGGACCGAGATCTTGAGTAATTGGTGGTATGTTCGTAAAGGTTGATATAGTAAAACCACCCTTAGAACCCTTAAGGTAGGCTGAAAATTGATCTCCAAGAAAAACATGCATTACATTAGAAGGTGGGATGTTTACCGTTACTTTTCCTCCGAGAGAAAAATTGCTTCCCAAGGTTACTTCAAAATTGGATATCTCAAGATTTACACCCCCTGGTAAGTCAAAAGAAAAAGACAAGTCAGGATCCAAGTCAAAAACGATGTTACCTTTGTCTAACTTAAAAGTACCAGTAAGTTGATTATTTCCGTGAACTATACCTCCTTTTAGACTAAACTTCCACGGACTCGTATTCGTAAGACTTATGCTTGATATCTCTAACTCCAAGTTTAAACAAGGTATGTTTATTGATGGAGCTGGATTTAGCGAACCCGTAGCTATAAAACCCGCACTACTTTGAGTATAACTCAAAGTTACTTTTTCTGGAAGCTCTATCCCCACTTGAGATAAAGTATCTCTCCACTTCTCAGGTAATGTGTAACTTATCGTTCCTCCTGCTTCCCATGCCCCATTTTCCTTAGATATTTTTATTTCGTTTACCTCAAACTCTCCCATCTTTCCTATGTCAAATGGTCCAATCCCTTTACCGTAAAGTGTTATCCCTTCACCTTTCTTTACCACGAGCCCCACGGTAAATTCTTTATCTACGAAGTGTTCCATTGAAATGTCTATTTCTGCTTCAAGAGAATAACTACCGTTGAACGCCTTGCGAAAGGTAACATTTCTTACATTCTTTACATGAATCCAATCAGGCAATATCGCACTTAGATCAAACGGTAATGTTTTAAGAGAGATTCCTAAACCCTGGTTGTCAACCCATCCATTAAATTCCAGATTTCCGTTTAATATGTCCTCACTTATACCCAACTCTTCTGCAAGATCTTTACCAGAGATCTTACCAGCAAGCATTACCGTCCACGGATTACCCTTCTTAAGCGGGATCTGTGCAAATACTTGAGCATTTCTTATAACTCCACTGGAGCTTGAATAATTCGCCATAAAAAGAAGTTGATTCTTTTGGTATAAAAAGAAACCGGTGTAGCTCTTGTTTCCTATTGCTAATGTCGCTGATCCTCCTATTATCATCTTTTGAGCTATGTTTTCTAACCTCTGCTTCCAAGTTGTTCCTCCTGTTGAATTTCCAGGATACCACTTAAACTTTACTAAAAGTGAATTAAGCGTAAACTTACAACCACTCTCCTGATAAACCTTATTAAGTCCTGCGTTAAATGTCACATCCCAATAATATCCTGCAGAGTTGTTACCTGATGCCATACCTACGAAGTCGGGCTTTCTTTCTATAACCACCGTCGTCTCTATTGATCCAGGATAAAGAAAACTTCCCTCTTTTGGCTCTAATGTAACGAGAGCTATTACTTTCTTAACTTTTAGTCCGTCTATATTCTGCCCAATTGCTCCTTTCTTTTTTATTTTTGCTATCTTTTTAATATAATTTTTTAACGCTTGAATTT
>JAADEG010000070.1 GCA_013153525.1 Thermodesulfobacteriota bacterium | reverse complement strand
ATTCGATTTTAGTTACGACTATTTCAGCAATTTCCTGTTATGTATATGTAAAATGGCTTAGACGACCTTCAGCTATAAATTACTTTTTATTGGGTTTGTTTGCAGGATTAGGTATTTTGAGTAAGTACAATTATGTTTTTATTTTGCTAGCTCTGCTTCTAGCTAGTTTAACTACAGAAAGTAGTAGGCACTTAATATTAAACAAAAAGTTATTCGTAAGCTTATTAGTTATGGTTTTCGTCGTTTTACCACACTTTTACTGGGTTTACTCACATCATCTTTCTTCTATTAGACATGCTCTTATAAAAGGAAAAACAGAAAGTCACCAAGTCTTTACTTTCCGATGGTTTAAAAAAATTTTAATAAATTACTTGTCTAATACAATCTTATACCTCCTATTATTTATTTTGTTTTTCTATAAAAACATTTCTAAAAAAGTAAAGATCCCCATAGAATTAAGTCCAATTAAAAATTTAGCAACTTACGCATTTTTAGTACCTTTAATTTTTATTCTGGTTTTTAAGTTGGGCTACTTTAAATCTAGATGGTTAGCTCCAGTATACCTGTGCTTACCTTTATCCCTATCTTGTTACTTTAAACCTTCAGAGTCTAAAAAAAGAGAAAAGATTTTTATCTGTCTTTGTATTTTAGTAGTTATATTAGTTTTTGTTGCTCGTTTTATAGTTAGTTTTATGCCAGATGTAACCGGTATTCGAGAAAGAATACACATCCCTTTTAAAACATTAAGTACCCAACTTAAAGCCATTTTAAACGAAAATCACATAAGTGAAAACGAAGTTCTTTTAATTAGTGATAAAATGTACTTTCTAATAAACTTAAAGAGGTACTTACCTAAAGTACAAATTTGCGATTTAAAAGACAAAAGGTGTTTAACAGCTTCTAACAAAGTAAAAATTTTAATCTTAAAAGCTCCTAAAAATAGTATAAACAAACTTAAAGTTAAACCTCTAGGGACTCTTAAAGCATACTACATTCACTCTCACAAGCCACCTTTGTGTATTTTTAAGTGTTTTGAAGTTCAATGAGTGAACTTTTTATACTTGAAGTAAGCAAGGCAGGCGCCTTCTGAAGAGACCATACAAGGACCTATAGGATTTTGAGGTGTGCATACCTTTCCAAAAAGTTTACAGTCCGTGGGTTTGTTTAATCCTTTAATTATGTTTCCGCAAAGACATCCAGGTACTTCTTTTGAAGTTTTAACCTTTATATCAAAGACCTTCTCAGCGTCTAGATCTGCGTACTTCGAAGAGATTGCATAGGCACTGTAAGGAATTTCTCCCAATCCTCTCCAGGGAAACTTTTCTCTAATAACGAATACCTCTTCTAAAAACTTTTTAGCCTGAATGTTTCCTTCAGGGCTTACCGAACGAATGTATTGAATTTCCACTTCTCTTCTGCCTTCTTTCATCTGTTTTGCTATAAGGTAAACGGCTTGTAAGAGGTCTAAAGGTTCAAATCCAGCTATTACTATAGGAGTGCCAAACTTTTCCACGATTGGTTCGTAAACTCGACTTCCAGTAATAGTGCTTACATGCCCTGGACCTATAAATGCGTCTATAAAAGGTTTATCCTCACTTCTTAATAGATAATCTAAAACCACTAGTGCTAGAATGTGATTGGATACGACGAAAAGATTTTTGATGCCTCTTTGATAAGCCTCTTTTATCAACACAGCAGTGTGAGGTGAAGTAGTCTCAAAGCCAATAGCAAAAAAAACTACCTTTTTGTCAGGTACTTCTTGAGCAAGCTTAAGACATTCCATACAGGATGCTACGGGTTTTATTGCACAGCCTTCTGCTCTTAGGTGTAAAAGGCTTTTTTTGTCAGAACCAGGGACTCTCATTAAATCCCCGTAGGTACAAAGAATAACATCTTTTATCCTTGCTAGCTCTAGTGCAAGATCGACTCTTTCTAGAGCTATTACACAAACAGGACATCCTGGTCCGTGAAGGAAGTTTATGTAACCCTTTAATAATTCGTCTAGACCGTTTCTCAAAATGACATGAGTATGTCCACCACAAAATTCCATTACATTTATAGGTTTTCCGTAAGACTCTACCTCGCTTTTAATAGCTTTAACGAGTGCTTTGACCCTTTCAGGATCCTTGAAGCTATTCCACAGCTTGCTGAGTTCGTTTGAGGATTTCATCCCAGTACTTAAGGCTTTCTAAAGCCTCCTCCTTGCTTATTTTTTTTATAGCGAAACCTACATGCACCAAAACCCAGTCACCAGGTTTTACAGGTTCCCCTAGAAGGTGTAAAGCTATTTCAGTTTTTACCCCTTGAGCTTCAGCAACTGCCGTCCATTCGTCTTTTACTTCTAAAATCTGATAAGGATAAGCAAGACACATGGTTACCTTCCTTTATATTGTTTATAAACATAATACATTCTTTGTAATGCCGTAAAATGAGTAAAAACAGAAATGAAAGCTAGTACAGGCAACATAACCTGAAATATCAAACCGATAGTAATTAAAAGAAGTCTTTCAAACCTAGTAAGAAGTCCAATTTTGCACTCAAAACCTACTCCTTCAGCTCTGGCTCTAGTGTAGCTAACCATTAAAGAACCTGTAATTGCAAGGAAACTTAGGAGAACTCCCCAAAAGTTATTCGTTGATGAGAAAAAGTATGTTAGCCCCAAAAACAAAAAAATTTCTCCATACCTATCAAGGGTAGAATCTAAAAATGCTCCAAAGGGAGTAACCTTTTTTGAAGCCCTTGCCAAGGCTCCGTCTATTGCGTCTAATGGTCCAAAAACGGCAATAAGAATACCTGCAACTAAGAAGTTGCCCTTTGCGATAAAGTAACTGCTTCCAATAAAACCTAAAAAACACAAGATAGTTACGAAATTGGGATGTACTTCACACGCTGCAAGAACCTTTACCACGGGATTGAGTATAGGTTGAGAGAGGTTTCTTGCTGTTTGGGTTAAACTAAGTTTTTGATTTAAGTCCACTCTTCCCATAAACTTCGTTCTAAAACTCTGTATTGAACTGCTTCAGAGATGTGACCCCTTAATATTATCTCACAATCTTCAAGATCTGCAATAGTTTTGGCAATCTTTATGATCTTGTAAAGACTTCTTGCAGAAAAACCGAATCGATCTGCTATTTTTTCAAGAAATTCCTCTGCACCAGATTCCATCTTACAGAACTTCTTTATTTCTCTACTCGAAAGATTACTATTTAGCTTATTTGGAGTACCATATCTTTTAAACTGGCGTTCTCGAGCTTTTATAACCCTTTCTCTTATACTTTTAGAGTCCGTACTTTTTATATTGTCTTTGCCTAAAAGCTCCTTATATTCTACTGCAGGTACCTCAATGTGGATGTCTATTCTATCAATTATTGGTCCAGAAATTTTCGTTCTATACTTTCTTAGTTCTCCAGGGCTGCACTTACACTCCCTTTTAGGATGTCCGTAGTATCCACACCGACAGGGATTCATTGCACAAATAAGCATGAACCTTGCAGGGTAGGTTACGGTAAAACTAGCTCTAGTTATGGTTACCTTTCCGTCTTCAAGAGGTTGTCTTAAAGCCTCTATTACATCCCGCCTAAATTCTGGAAATTCGTCGAGAAATAGTACTCCGTTATGTGCTAAACTTATCTCCCCAGGTCTTGGATGGGTTCCACCTCCTATTAGTCCAGCTTCAGAAATACCAAAGTGAGGATTTCTAAAGGGTCTAGCAGAAATAAAAGGTTTCTCAGGAGTTAGTAGCCCAGCTACTGAATAAATTTTGGTAGTTTCCAGAGCTTCTTCGTAGGTAAGAGGGGGTAAGACACTTGGTATCCTTTGAGCAAGCATGGTTTTTCCTGAACCAGGAGGTCCAATCATTAAAAGGTTGTGACCACCAGCCGCTGCAATTTCTATAGCCCTTTTAGCAAGCTCTTGTCCAAGAACATCTGCAAAGTCAAGTTCGTAATCCTCAAGATCAATGTCTAAAAATTCAGGAGGCTTTTCAAGCTCTTTTTCTCCTCTCAAAAACTCAATAACATCTCTTAAGTGACCTGCTCCTAAAACTGTAAAGTCTTTAACGAGGGAGCTTTCCTTTAGGTTATCAGCAGGAATTATAGCCTGTTTAAATCCCAAGTCTTTAGCCTTTAAAAGAGCAGGTAAAACACCTTTTACTGACTTTATACTTCCATCAAGGGAAAGTTCTCCTAAAAATACCTTATCCTGGAGAGAAGAAGTGTCAATTATTTCAGTAGCAGCGAGTATTCCAAGGGCTATACCAAGATCAAACTGACTTCCTTCTTTTTTAAGATCTGCTGGAGCTAGATTAATTACGACTTTTTTAGAGGGAAACCTGAATCCGGAATTCTTAATAGCTGCTCTGACTCTTTCTTTGCTTTCTTTTACCGAAGAATCAGGAAGACCAACTATTATAACTCCAGGTAATCCTTTGCTGAAGTCAACCTCAATTTCTACTTGAAATGCCTCAATTCCGAGAACCGAGAAGCTAAAGACCTTAGTAAACATGTTTTTTAGCTAACAAAAAAAGGGGACCATAAGGCATTTTTTCCCTATGGTCCCCTTTTTGATCTCAGAAATTTGTCTTCTTATTAACCACCCAATCCAAGAGTGCTGAGGAACTTTGGTAAAATTGGGTTGGCGTAAAGAAGAATCAATGCAATAACCAATGCATAAATGGTCAAAGACTCGATAAGAGCCAAACCAAGAATCATGGTAACGGTGATTTTACCAGAAACCTCAGGGTTTCTAGCAACACCTTCACA
>JAADEG010000066.1 GCA_013153525.1 Thermodesulfobacteriota bacterium | reverse complement strand
GGAGGAGGATTAATTTTATATTTTATTTCCTTTTTGTTTGCAATAGGTATAAATAAAACAGTCTTTAAAGGTTGGAAAAAGAAAAAAGCAAAAGTAAAAGATTTGTCTTTAAGTGAACAAGAGTTTAAGTTAATTATTCTTCATACTCTTTTAAGTTATTCTAATTGGGAAAATTATGGAAAAAAATGGAAAAAACTAAAAGATAAATATGCAAAAGTTATAAACAAACTTGAAGAAGAATTTTTATCAAATAATGTTGATATAGAAGAATTGAGAAAAAATTATCTTCAAGCGATAGAAGACCTAAAAAAAGATAAAATAGGTGAAACTTTGTATGAAGCAGACTTATTTTTTATGGAAGTGTATAAAGAAATTGTTAAAAAATTAGGGTAAAAAGGAGGAAAAATATGGGGGAGGAGGACAAAGAGGAAAAAAATAAAGAAGGTAAAGAGGAAGAAGAACTCGTTTTGTGCATGAAGTATCAGGAATATCAGAGAATTGAAGAGGGATGCAAGCATCCAAAAGAGTATTGTCCTTATAGACAGACATGTCCAATTCAACTTTTTGGAAAAGACTTTTAATAAGGATTACGAAGGCATAGAAAAGATTAGGCTTGACATATTTTTATTAGTATTCTATTATAATTTAAAAGGTTAAGAAAGGAGAGAAAAAATGAAAGTCAAAGACTGGATGACAGAAAATGTTATAGTTTTAGACGAAGACGATAGCGTGGTTAAAGCCATGCAAGTGTTTAAAGAACACCAAATAAGGAGAATTCCTGTTGTTAAAGATGGGAAACTCGTGGGAATTATTACTGATAGAGACATTAAGTCAACCACTCCTCCCAAGTCTTTTTCTATGGACATGTACGAAACATATTACCTTATTTCTACTCTAAAACTCAGAGACATAATGACCCCAAATCCTATAACGGTTTTCCCTGAAGACGAGATAGAAAAAGCAGCTATTTTAATGCTTGAATATAAGATCTCAGGTCTGCCAGTAGTTGACGAGGAAAAACATGTACTTGGAATAATTACTCAGACAGATATTTTTAAAGCATTCGTAAGTATGAGTGGGGCTTACTTTGAGGGTTATAAAGTAATGCTTTCTATATCTTCTTACTCTGATCTTCTTAAACTAATAGAAATTCTTAAGAAGTTTAATGTTCCTATAGGTGGTTTGTATAACCTCATTTGTTGGAAAGAAGAAGATTGTATGGAAGAAAATTGTAAAAGAGAAGTTATATTAAAACTTAATGTTGACGAAGAAACTTACAATCAAATAAAACAAGAATTGTGTGAAAACTTTGAAGTCTATTACTTCAACCTTTTCAAAAGTCTTTAAACTACTTTTGTAATCTTTTTATAAGTAAATCAAGTACCTTATTAGCATCTCCTATTAATGCAAGATTTGCCATCTTCACGAGAGGAGCTTCTTTGTCTGTATTTACAGCAATTATAAATTCTGCACCTTGAATTCCCACGGTGTGTTGTAGTGCTCCTGAAATTCCAAATCCTATATATACCTTAGGGTGAACGCTGATTCCACTTATACCTATCATTCTGTCCTCTTCCACCCAGCCTGAATAACACGCAGGTCTCGTAGCACCTACTTCTGCGTCAAGAATTTCTGCAAGTTTAAATAGTTTAGCAAAGTTCTCTTTGTTTTTTAAACCTCTTCCTCCAGCAACTACTACTTTTGCGTCTTTTAATCTATTTACTTTTGGTTTTTTAACTACGCGTTTTCTCACTTTTAACTTACTACTTAACGAAAATTCAGAAGTATCTATTTTAACGACCTCAACTTCTGTTTCTTTCGTTTTTATAGGATAAACTCCGCAGGAAATCGTAGCCATAACAGGAATAGTTTTAGAATACAACTTAGCAATGATGTTTTCTCCAAAAGTTGGTCTTGACATTACGATTTTTCCGTCTTCTATAGAAATTTCGTTAACATGAGCACACAATCCCAGGTTAAGCATTCCTGCTACTCTGGGAGCTATTGACATACCTGCAAATGTAGCAGGAAAAAATACTCCAATAGGCTTTGTCTCTTGTATTATTTTACTTAAAACTTCTGAAAATAGATCATCTTTAAACTCTGAAAATTCAGAGTGTTCAACGATCCACAATTCGTCTGCCAAACAAAATTTTACTTCTTTTATGTTAATAAGTTTTTCTGCAGAATCAGTTAAACACAAAACAACGAGTTTTTTGTTTAAAGTTTTGGAAATCTCTTTTAAAGGGGTTAAAATTTCAAGACTCGTATGGTGAATACCTTCAGGAGTTACTTCTGCAAAAGCAATTAAAGCTTCCTTAGAAAGATCTCCGAGTTTTTTGCTCATGGTTTACACCTCTTTTATAATTTCCTTTTGTTTAAGAACTTTGATTAATTCTTCAACTAATTCTTCTGGTTCTGCTTCAATTATTTTCCCAGTTGTTTCTATTTTTCTTTCAAACACATCCAAAACCTGAGTAGGAGAACCTTTTAATCCTAACTTATCAGGTTCAGCCTCCAAGTCAGAAGCACTCCAGACTTCAGGTTCAATTTCTTTTAATTTAAGAAGGCGTTTTAAAGAAGGAGGTGTGTAATAATCAAAAGCCTCTTTTGCTATAGAAGCTACAAAAGGAGCCTCAATTTCTACCTCTTCTTCTCCGTATTCGTGTTCTCTAAGAACGATCCACTTTTTTTCTTCTTCTTTCCAGATGCGTTTTACATTCGTAACAGAAGGGATACCGAGTATTGCAGCTGTTTCTGGAGGTACTTGTGCTGTTTCTCCGTCAATAGAGTGAAGCCCCATAAGCACCACAGAAAAGTCTGAAATTTTTCGTATCGCCTTTGCAAGGACATAACTCGTTGCAAGTGTATCTGCTCCTGCAAAAGCCCTGTCTGAAAGAAGAATAAGTTTGTCTATTCCCTGAGCATATATTCTCTTTAAAATAGGTATCACATTAGGTGGTCCCATACTTATCGCTGTTACTTCTGCGTCGTAATTTTTCTTAAGCTCAAGAGCCATCTGAATTGCGTCTCTATCTGGTGGATTTAAGATTAGTTCTGCACTTTCCCTTTTAAGGGTATGGGTTTCTGGATCAACTTTAACACTTCCAGGCTCTGGTACACCTTTAACGCAAAGAATTATTTTCTCCATTTTAAACCCTCTTTTTAGTTTTTCTTGTAAATTTTCAATAATTCCCTTGCAATTACATTTTTCTGTATTTCATTCGTTCCTTCGTATATCTGAAGGCACTTTGCATCTCTAAAAAACTTCTGCACTTTGTAGTCCCTCATGTAACCAAAACCACCCATCATTTGGATTGCTCTTTCAGTTATCCACATGGCAACATCCGTAGCAAAAAGTTTTGCCATAGAAGAAAAACAAGAAAAGTCTTTTGCCCCTGAGTCAATGTAACTTGCTACTTTATATACGAGAGATCTTGCTGCTTCAAGTTTGGTTGCCATCTCGGCAAAGGTGTGGCTTACAGCCTGAAATTGATAAACAGGCTGTCCAAATTGAATCCTTGAAGTAGCGTGAGATAAAGCTTCCTCAATAGCTGATTGGGAAATACCAAGAGCCTGAGCACCTGCTCCACACCTTGCATAGTCAAGAGTTTTTAAGGCTACGATAAATCCCATTCCTTCTCTTGCAAGCACTCTATCTTTTGGAATCTTGCAATCGTTAAAAAACAGTTCAGTCGTAACAGAGGCTCTAAGTCCCAGCTTTTTTTCTTTTTTCCCTACGGAAAATCCAGGATCTCCTTTTTCAACTATAAAAGCAGTAGCTCCTCTTGCTCCTTTTTCAGGAGCAGTCATTGCAATAACTATGTAAATGTCTGCAATTCCTCCGTTTGTGATCCACTGTTTCATTCCGTTAAGAACATAGTAATCACCTTGTTTTTCTGCGCGGGTTTTTATTGCAAAGGCATCACTTCCAGCCTGAGGTTCTGTAAGTGCAAATGCACAAAGCTTTTTTCCAGAAGCTATTTCAGGTAGGTACTTTTCTTTTTGTTTTTTGTTTCCAAAAAGTAAGATTGGATAACAACCAAGAAAAGAAGCAGCATAGGTGGTAGAAACTCCTGCACAGTAATAAGAAACCCTTTCCACAGCAAGGCACATTTCAAAACTTCCCCAACCAAGACCTCCGTACTCCTGGGGAATTATAATTCCAAACAGGTCTGCATCTGCAAGGGCTTTTATGGGTTTTGGATCAAAGGTTTCTTTTTCGTCCCATTCAAGAGAAAACGGAGCTATGTACTTTTTGCCTATTTCGTCTATGAGGTTAAGCATTTCTTTTTGATGCTCGTTTAAAAAAGCAGTATGCATTTTCTTTCCCCTTACGCAGATTTTATGCGAATTTTAATTAGATTAAAAATCTATTTTAATAGAAAACTTTGATTTAATCAAGAGCTAAAGACTTAATGTAAAAAATCGTATTATAACTTTTTAATAACCCCTTGGCTTAGATTAGAAGTTTTAGTATAATTTCCTTATGCAACTTTATCTTAAGACATTTTTGAAAAAATTAAAAAAAGATAATGTTTTGCTTTATGCTCAAGGGCTTACTTTTAATACCTTACTTACTCTTATTCCTATTTTAGGTCTTTTGATTTCTCTTGCCAACATTTTTATTCCTCAAAAAACTATTATTAATCAATTCGTCGTTCAACTTGCAAAGTATCTTACTGCAGAGGCAACTCAAAAGGTCGTAAAAGTAATAATTGCTTTAATCACTAAACTTGAAACATTTCCTCTTGGAAAGTTTAGTATAGTTGCTTACTTTATGATGAGTTTAGGACTTCTTTTTGAACTTGAAGAAGTTTTAAATAACATTTTTGAAAGCTCAAAAAAAAGAACGATGGTTCAAAGATTAAGTTTTTTTTGGTTGTGTATGACTATTACTCCTGCTTTGCTGTTTTTACCTTTTTCTTTTTATTCTTATTTTGGGAAGTTATCCAAGGGATTGGTTCTTATTCTTATATTAGCTTTTTTCTTTTTAATATACATATACTTTCCTGCTAAAAAAGTAGCTAAAAGAGAGGCTTTTCTTGGAGCTCTTTTTTCAACCAGCTTGTGGGTTATTACTTCTTATCTTTACTCTATTTACATAAAGATTGCTATTGGATATTCTAAAATATACGGTTCTCTTTCTGCTGTTCCCTTGTTTTTAATTTGGGTTTTTTTAAACTGGACGATTTTTTTAATCGGTGCAGAGCTTGTAGCATTCCTTGAAATGAAACTTTGGTTACAAAAAGAAGACCTGCCAGAAAGCGTAATAAAACTACTGATTTTATACACCACGGGTAAGGCTTTTTTTGAAGGAAAAAGCAAAAGATTAGAAGAACTTATAAAAGAACTAAAGTTATCAGTTTCTGTCGTTATGAAAACCATAATTCAACTTGAAGAAAGTGGTTTTATAATAACAAAAGACGACATCGTAGCTTTAGCAAAAGCTCCAGAAAAAATTCCTCTTAATTCTATTATATTTGGAAGGATAAAACCTAACCTTTATCAGTCTATTGAACCACTTGAAAAATTGTCAAAACTCCTCCCAGAACTTCAAAACTTAACTCTTAAAGACATCCTCACAGAGAAAGAACCTTCTCCCAATCCATAATAGGTACATTATTTTCTTTTAATATGTCAATGGTTTTATCAAGATTATTAGTTCTTAGTACGACAAGAGCATTTTCTCCGCTTTTTTCTACGAAAGCATAGACATACTCAATGTTTATATCTCCTTCGTAAAGATAATAAAGAACCTGAGCAAGCCCTCCAGGTTGATCTTTTACTTCAACCACAATTACATTATTAAGTCTTGTCGTAAATCCTTCATTTTCAAGAGCAGTTTTTGCCTCTTCTGGTTTGTCAACGATCATTCTCAGAATCCCAAATTCTGAAGTATCCGCAATTGCAAGAGCTCTAATGTTTATACCGTTGTCTCCCAGCACTTTTAGTGCCTGATAAAGCCTTCCTTTTTTATTTTCAAGAAATACTGAAATTTGTTTTATTTTCATGATTACCTCCTATTTAAGATTTCTTTTATCTATTACTCTTTTTGCTTTACCCTCACTTCTTGGAATGCTTTTTGGTTCAACGAGGGTTACTTTTACTCTTACTCCAACTGTTTCCTCAATGCGTCTCTCAAGCTTTTTCCTAAGGTTTTCAATAGTTTTTACATCATCAGAAAATACCTCTTTTGACATTTCAACTTGCACCTCAATTTCGTCAAGATAATGGGGTCTCGTAAGAACTATTTGGTAATGAGGTTCTACTCCTTGCACCTCAAGAATTGCCTGCTCAATTTGATAAGGAAACAGCATAACTCCTCTTACTTTAATCATGTCGTCAGTTCTACCTTTAATCCTTTCTATTCTCGCAACGGTTCTTCCACAACTACAAGGTTCTCTGTGAATTGTAGTAATGTCTCTCGTTCTAAAACGAAGCATAGGCATTCCGTGTCTCGTTAAAGTAGTTATAACGAGCTCTCCTTCTTGTCCATCTGGTAACTGTTCTCCTGTTTCAGGATCTATAATTTCTATGAGAAAGTGATCTTCCCATACATGAAGTCCTTGTTTAGCAGTACACTCGTGAGCAACCCCTGGACCAATAATTTCCGTAAGTCCATAAACATTATATGCGTCTATGCCGAATCTTTTTTCAATTTCTCTTCTCATTTCCTCTGTCCACATTTCAGCTCCAAAACTACCTACTCTTAGTTTTAAAGTAGAGGGATCAATACCCATTTCTTCTTTTGCGTATTCAGCGAGATAAAGAGCATAAGAAGGGGTACAAGCTATTGCAGTAGTACCAAAGTCTTTCATTAATTGAATTTGTCTGCGGGTATTACCAGCAGACGCAGGTACTACAGTTGCTCCAACTTTGTGTGCTCCGTAGTGAAAACCAAGTCCACCAGTAAAAAGTCCGTATCCGTAAGCTATTTGAATGACATCGTTTTTACCAACCCCCATCATCACAAGGCACCTTGCCATTACTTCTCCCCAAAGCTCTATGTCCTCTTTCGTGTATCCTGCAACAACAGGCTTTCCAGTAGTTCCACTTGATGTGTGAAGCTCAACTATTTCCTCAAGAGGAACTGCAAACATCCCAAAAGGATAAGCCTCTCTCATGTCCATTTTGCTCGTAAAAGGAATGTACTTTATGTCCTCAAGACTCTTTATGTCTTCTGGCTTTAATCCAACTTCGTCAAACTTTTTTTTGTAAAAAGGTACTTTTTCATAAGCCCTTTTTACGACCTCTTGAAGTCTTTTTAACTGTAATTCTCTTAATCTCTCTGGATCCATACACTCCATTTCTTTATTCCAATACATTCCCTAACCCCCTCCTCGTTTTTTTAAACTAAATTAAAACTAAGCTGTTTTTAGGTTACATTTCTTAAAAAACTCATACTTTCGTCTTTTAACTTTTTAACGGCGTCTTCAAAGTCGTCAAC
Source organism: Thermodesulfobacteriota bacterium (assembly GCA_013153525.1). Classification (GTDB taxonomy): domain Bacteria; phylum Desulfobacterota; class Thermodesulfobacteria; order Thermodesulfobacteriales; family Thermodesulfobacteriaceae; genus Thermodesulfobacterium. Next base: position 12,538 of record JAADEG010000066.1, on the reverse strand, counting down.
TTCAAATATAAAGTACGCTTTTTCTCTACTTTCTGCAACATAAACCAGTGCGTTTTCTATGTTAACCCCTCTTGAAGATATAAAACTTACCACTTCGTGTAATCCTCCAGGTTGATCCTTCATTTCAATTCCTATTGCTGAATTTAAAGCTACTGCATAACCTTTTTCCCTAAACAATTCGTATCCTTTTTGAGGGTCATCTACAAAAAACTTTATAACTCCAAAGTCTTTTACGCTCGTTATAGAAAAACCCAGAATGTTTATACCTGCGTCTGCGAGTACCTTAGTTATCTTCTCAAGCTTACCAGGTTTGTTTTCAACGAAAATAGATATCACTTTAACTTCTTCCATTTTTAAACCTCCTAACTTATTAGAGGGTTCTTTTATCTATTACTCTTTTTGCTTTACCCTCACTTACTGGAAGTGTTCCAGGTTCAAGAAGTTCTACTTTGGGTCTAACAAGTACAGCTTCTCTAATTTTCTCTGTTATTTCTTCTTTTAACTTTAAAATTCTTTCTATTCTTCCGTCAAAAAACTCTCTATCTATTTCCACTCTTACTATAAACTCGTCATAGCTTTGAAGCACTATTTGATAGTTTTGAGCTACACCCTTAATACCCATAAGTACGGCTTCTATTTGCTGTGGAAAGATGTTTACGCCTTTTACTATAAACATGTCGTCACTTCTTCCAAGTATTCTGTTTATTCTTCTATGGGTTCTTCCACAGCTACACCTTTCTGGAATCACATAAGTAAGATCTCTCGTTCTGTACCTTATAAGAGGCATGGCTTCTCTCGTAAGACTGGTCAATACGAGTTCTCCAATTTCTCCTTCTTCTACGGGTTCACCTGTTTCAGGATTAACTATCTCCACGAGATAAGCGTCTTCCCATATGTGAAGACCGTCTTTATACTTACATTCAAATCCAACTCCAGGACCTCCCATTTCAGATAATCCGTAACAATTATAAACATCCACTCCCAGAAGCTCTTCAACTTTTTTACGAGTCTCTTCAGAATAGGGTTCTGCTCCGAGGTAGGCTCTTTTTAACTTAAGGTCCCTTTCAGGAATCATTCCTTTATCCCTTATTACAGAGCCTACATATAAAGCATAACTTGGGGTCATGTGAATACAGGTTGTTCCAAAGGTCTTCATGAGTTCTATTTGTCTTTCAGTATTACCTGGTCCAGCAGGAACGATTAGCACTCCTACCTTTTCAGCTCCGTAGTGCATAACAAATGCACCCGTAAATAGACCATAAGTCATTGAATTTTGTAAAACATCTCCCTTGGTGGTGCCTGTCATAACCAAACACCTTGCTATAAGCTCAGCACCAAGCTCAAGGTCGTTTTTAGTAAAAAATATCGCCTTTGGTTTACCAGTCGTTCCACTTGAGGTGTGAACTCTTACTACTTCCTCTTTTGGAACTGCGAGAAGTCCGTAAGGATAATCAACGAAGAGGTCTTCTTTTGTAGTAAAAGGAAGTTTTCTCACATCCTCCAGGGTCTTTATGTCGTCAGGCTTAACCCCAGCCTCATCAAACTTTTTCCTGTAGTGGGGAACCTTTTCATAAACTCTTCTAACTACTTCTTGAAGTCTTCTTAATTGCAAAGCCCTTAATTCATTTTCTGAAAGTGTTTCTATTTCTTTATTCCAAAAACCAGCCTCCACCTCCTCACCTCCTTTTTAATTTTCGTAAATTATTTTTCCCATGTCTCTCGTATCGTACCCACCAAGGGATTCAACCAATTTTCTAAATTCCTCGTCGTTTTTTATTACATCTAATAAAGCCTGAATTATACTTAGTTCTAAAAATTCCTTTGGAATAAGAAGGTCGTACCTTTCTTCTGCTACCGGAATAAAGTCAAGACCCAAAGCCTTTGCTGCTGCATAAATACCAAGTCCTACATCTGCTCTTCCACTTGCAACTGCCTGAGCTACTCCCATATGTGTGTATTCTTCGTTTTCGTAACCTTTTATTTCTTCGGGTAAAATTCCTTCTTCTCTTAAGTACTTGTCAAGAAGAAGCCTCGTACCTGATCCTCCTTGTCTATTAATAAAAACTACATCTTCCCTCGCAAGATCACAAAACTTTTTTATACCTTTAGGATTCCCTTTTGGAACTATAAACCCCTGTACTCTATAAACTAAGTTTACGAGAACTACTTTTTTCTCTGGAAGGAGCTTTTTTATAAAAGGGATGTTGTACTCTCCAGAGCTTTCGTCAAGAAGATGAGTCCCTGCTACATGGGCTTCACCTCTTTTTATAGCTAAAATTCCTCCCATTGAGCCTACATGAGAAGAGGACAAACTTACTTCAGGGTATCTTTTTCTTAAAAAGTTGTACAATATGTCCAAAGTGTTATCGTGACTTCCTATACATACTATCGTATTTTTGATTTCACTTTTATCTTTCCACAAGAACACATCAACTTCTTGCCCCTGAGAAAAACCTTCGCAATCCTTGGGAAGCCTTATGTATCCGTCAGCTCTAACTACGGACATTAGAAGCCCAGCCCCTCTTCCAACGGGTGATACTATGGTTTTGTCTTTTACGCATCCAACTTTTACCCTTAAAAACTCGTCAACTCCAAGCTTTGAAGGAATTTTTCGCGAAATTATACCCCTTATTACATCAGGCTTTTTTAACTTCGTTCCTATTAACTTTTCTATAATAGGTCTTACGAAAAACTTATAAGTAAAAAAAGCAGATACCGGATAACCAGGAATTCCCAATACAGGTACACTTTCGCAAAATCCTGCAATAAAAGGTTTTCCAGGTTTTATAGCAACGCCGTTTATTACTACTTCTCCTAAATCTTTAATGACTTTGTAAGTAAAGTCCTCTTCTCCATATCCTGAGCCAGCGTTTATTAAAACTACATCACACTCTGTAAGAGCCTGTTTTAAAACTTCAGAAAGAACATTTTCGTTATCAGGAGTTATAGGATACACCTTAGGTTCTGAAAAATCCTCTTTAATAAAACCTCTAAGCATCAGAGAGTTATACTCTATAAGCTGGGGTGGAGAAAGTTTTGTATTTTCAAGTTCCTTAGAGGAAACGAGTTCAGAACCAGTGGGAATGATCCCAATGATTGGTTTTTTTCTAACTTTTACTTTTGTTATTCCACTTGCAAGAATTGCAGATGCTTCAACCGGTCCTATTAAGTAGTTTTCTGGAATTATCATTTCAGTTGCCACGATGTCTTCGCCTACATGCCTTACATGGTGATAAGGGGAATAAGAACGATAAATTTCTATTTCGTCTTCAAACTTCGTTGCCTCTTCAAGGGGTATAACAGCATTAAATCCAGACGGCAACGGATCTCCGGTTTCTATCCACACTGCCTGTTTTCCAAGTTTAAGCCTTTTAGGTTTTAACTCTGATGCATCAAAAGTATCCTCAGCACGAACTGCGTATCCGTCCATTGCAGCAGAGTGAAAATAAGGAGAAGACATCTTGGCAAAAACAGGCTCTGCAGTAATTCTACCTATACACTCTTCAACAGGAACCTCTTCTCCAGCTAAAGGATACTTGACTCTTTTTGAAAATTCATCTAAGAGCAGACTAAGAGCGTCTTCAAAAGGTATTAACTCGTGAAAAACCTTTTTTCCCATATTGCATAGAATTTTAGCTTATTTTTTCAATAAGTCTATTTTTGAGAAAATTTTCACTACATCACTTAATTTTCTAAATTTTTGTTAAGGATAAAACCATGATAGTTAAAACATTGGAAGATTACGAAAAAGAGAAAGAACGAGTATTTTCAGAATTAAAAGGTAAGGTAGGTTGTGTTTTGGAATTTCACGGTTATGTTAGGGAGTACAGTTTAAAAAACGGAAAGAAGTACGAGGTAAAGAGCCTTTTTATTTCAGAAAGCATAATTTTTCACCTTGAAGAAGTCCTTAAAAAGGCAAAAGAAAGGTTTGAGATTTTAGCAGTAATAGCGTATCACAATACAGGAGAGTTAAAGATAGGAGAGAAAATTTCTTCTATAGCAGTGTTTTCTTCTCATAGAGACGAGGCTTATCAAGCTCTTGAGTTTATCGTTTCAGAGATAAAGAAGTTTCACTAAAACTTCATTTCGTTTTTGCAAAGGTTTTTAAAAATGTTAAAATAAATCTAAAAATGTACAAGGGGGATGGTATGGGTAAGATAGCTCTTGTAACAGGTGCGTCAAGAGGTATTGGTAGGGCTATTGCTTACGAGCTTGCTCGCTCAGGATTGGATGTAGTGATTAATTACAGAGGCTCTGAAGATAAGGCTAAAGAACTTGCTGAGGAAGTTGAAAAACTCGGAGTAAGGGCGTATCTTTCAAGATTTGATGTATCCAATCCTGAGGAAGTAAAAAACGCAATTAAAGACATACAAGAAAACTTTGGAGACATACTCGTTCTCGTTAATAATGCTGGGATTGCAAGGGATGCACTGCTGTTAAGAATGAAGGAAGAGGACTGGGACGCAGTAATTAAAACCAATCTTTACTCAGTATTTTATGTAACAAAAGAAGTACTTCCAATGATGACTAAAGCAAGGTGGGGAAGAATTATAAACATTTCTTCTGTAGTTGCATTTCTTGGAAACTTTGGTCAAACCAATTATTCTGCAGCTAAAGCTGGAATAGTGGGTTTTTCAAAGGCTCTTGCACTTGAAGTTGCAGGTAGAAACATTACGGTAAATGTAGTTGCACCTGGTTACATAGAAACAGACATGACTGCCAACCTATCAGAAAAAGTAAAAGAAGCTTTTATTCAAAACATACCTCTTAAAAGAGCAGGTACACCAGAAGAAGTTGCTAAACTCGTTGCCTTTCTTGCGAGTGATGACGCAAGCTACATAACTGGTTCAGTATTTCACATTAACGGAGGTATGTACCGGGGATAGCATGAAAAAAGAAGTTTGGGTAATAGACGACGAACAAGGTATTTTGGATGTTTTAAACGACATTTTGTCAGACGAAGGATACGAGGTTTCTACATTTCTTTTGGCAAAAGACGCTTTAAAAGAGCTTAAGTTAAGAACTCCAGGTGTTATTTTGCTTGACCTGTGGTTAAAAGACATGGATGGTTTTGAAGTTCTTAAAGAAATAAAAAATCTTTATCCTTTTATACCTGTGATAATTATTTCAGGACACGGTAATGTAGAAAGTGCGGTAAAAGCAATTAAACTCGGTGCTTTTGACTTTTTGGAAAAACCTCTGTCTTATGAAAGAGTAATAGTGACTATAGAAAATGCTTTAAGGTTAACTCAGCTTGCAGAAGAAAATCAGAGACTAAGAGAAAAGTACTTTGGTAATCTTAGGCTTACAGGTGTATCCAAAGCTATAACAGAACTTAGAGAGCTAATTAAAAAAGTTGCACAAACAGATACCACAGTGCTTATTCTTGGAGAGAGTGGAGTAGGTAAGGAGCTCGTGGCAAAGCTTATTCATCTTAATTCAAAGAGAAGCTCCAAAGCCTTTGTAGATGTAAATTGTGCAGCTATTCCAGATACTCTCATAGAGGCAGAGCTTTTTGGATACGAAAAAGGTGCTTTTACAGGTGCAGAAACCTCAAAAAAAGGTAAACTTGAGCTTGCTCATAAAGGAACGCTTTTTCTTGACGAAGTAGGAGACATGTCTCTTGAGGCTCAGGCAAAACTTTTAAGAGTTCTTCAAGAAAAGAAGTTTGAAAGACTTGGAAGCACCAAGCCTATAGAAATTGATGTCAGAATTATTGCAGCAACCAATAAAGACCTAAAAGAAGAGATTAAAAAAGGAAAGTTTAGAGAAGACCTATATTACAGACTGAATGTTTTTCCGATCTTCGTGCCACCGTTAAGGGAAAGAAAAGAGGACATACCTTACCTCGTTGAAGAATTCCTTGACGAAATTGCTATAAGAACTGGACTTGGAAGAAAACGGGTTTCTCCAGAGGTGATGGAATTTTTAATGAGGTACGACTGGCCAGGTAATGTGAGAGAACTAAGAAATTTTATAGAAAGATTGGTAATAATAAGCTCAGACGAAGAAATAAAAGTTAAAGATTTACCTGCTGACTTTAAAGAACTTGCAGGAAGACCAGTAATTGAAAAAGAAGAAGCACCGTTTTTTAAAGAAATAAACTATAAAAAAGCAAAACAACTTTTTGAAAAGGAATTTTTAAAAAGAAAACTTCTTGAACACCAAGGTAATGTTTCAAGGACTGCAAGGGCTATAGGAATAGAAAGAGCCTATCTTCAGAAAAAAATAAAAGAACTGGGTATAAAGGAGGAGCTTGAAGAATCAAAGAGATAAGTAGGATCCTCTTGCGTAAGGTTCTTCTAATAAGTTAACGAATCTTTTTCTTTCCCAAAGTTTTATTCCTAATGCACCTACCATTGCAGCGTTGTCAGTACAGAACTCAGGAGACGGAAATTCGCAGGTAATACCTTTTTTAGAAGCTTCGTTTTTAAATAACTCCCTTAATTTTTTATTTGCTGCAACCCCTCCAGCTACTACTACTCTATTAATTTTAAGCCTTTCGGCAGCAGATAGTGTTTTTTTCACGAGAACCTCAGCTATTGCTTCTTCAAATTCTGCACACAGGTCTTCTGGTTTTACTTCCGGATTCTTTTTTAATAGGTTTAAAACAGCGGTTTTTAACCCTGAAAAACTAAAGTCAAAACCAGGGTCTTCTATGAGTGGACGAGGAAGCTGGAGAACTCCTGGCTTTCCTTTCTCAGCAAGCTTGCTTATTATAGGACCACCTGGATATCCAAGCCCAAGTAGTTTAGCTACTTTGTCAAATGCCTCTCCTGCAGCGTCGTCTCTGGTGTGTCCCAGAAGGTAAAATTCTTCCCAATCTTTTACAAGAAATATAGCAGTGTGTCCACCCGAAACGAGAAGAGCTATAAAAGGAAACTCTACACTTTTTTCAAGAAAAATCGCAGTAATGTGGGCTTGTAAGTGATCAACTTTTATTAACGGAATGTTAAATCTAAAACACAAGGCTTTAGCAAAACTTACCCCCACGAGCAAAGAGCCTATAAGTCCGGGTCCAAAAGTTACTGCAACTGCTTCAACCTCTTTTAACTTTACGCTACAGTCTTTAAGTAATTTTTCTGTAAGTGGAGGCAAAACTTCAAGTTGTTTTCTTGAGGCAATTTCTGGAACGATTCCTCCAAAAGGTGAGTGTAAAGCAACCTGTGAGTAAAGCAGGTGTTTTACGAGTTTTCCGTCTTTTGTAAAAAGTGCAACTCCTGTTTCGTCACAGGAGGTTTCAATTGCAAGAAGCATCAGGTCAAAAGCTCCTCTACGAGTCCTGCAAATATGTGCAGGAATAATAGGTGACACTCCTGAATTCTCGGAGTGTCTGTACTCGGAGCCTTTATAAGAATTTCGCAACAGTCTGCCATTTTTCCACCTGTTTTTCCTGTAAGACCTATCGTGTGTAATCCAAGGGCAGAAGCGGTTTTAAGTGCCCTTATTACATTTGGAGAATTACCACTCGTGCTTATTCCAAGAGCTATGTCTCCTTTTTTACCAAGAGCGATTATCTGCTTTTCAAACACTTCTTCAAAAGAATAGTCGTTTGCTACTGCAGTAAGGATAGAGGTATCAGTGGTAAGAGCAATAGCAGGAAAGGGTTTTCGTTCTTTTTTAAAACGATTTACGAGCTCAGCAGCAAGGTGCTGAGAATCTGCTGCACTCCCACCATTTCCAAATATAAGGAGTTTTCCCCCAGCATTAATCACATCCTTGGTAAGTTCGGCAGACTTTAAAATTAAGGAGTAATTCTGGTTTATAAATTCTTCCTGAACTTTTCTGCTTTCTTCTGCCCAATTAAAAATCAAATTTTTATAATCTTTCATTTTTCACTCCTTAAAGGTGCTTTTCTAAAAAGAACTTTATTTTGTAGAAAGTAAGTCCAAGGTATTCGTGAACTGCTAAATCAGTAAGCATAAGATAATAGGGATCTGGAAGTAGGTCAAAAAAAGAAAAAGGAGTGTCACACAATTTGTAGTCAAAGTTAGTAGGATAGGGGATAGGTTTTAATCCAAAGTGTTTAAAGATGTACAAACTTCTCGGAAGGTGATATGCAGAGGTTACTAATAAGAATGTTTCGTTTGTAGCATTGTGTTGTTGTAACCAATACTTAATAGCTTTTGCACTGGTTATCGTGTCTAAGGGGTAATCAATAGCTGTGGCATTACAGCCAAACTTCTCTGCAAATTCTTTAAAGTAATTTGCTCCTTTTTTGTCTTTTGAGAGGTAATTTCCTCCTACTATAACGAGTGGTTTTTGAGGAAATTCTTTTTTTAGTTCTATACCTTTTAAAAGTCTAACCAGACTTTCTCTTGAAAATCTTTCTTCTAAGGAAAGAGAGGGATTAGAAAATACTTTTGCGGTTAATACCACGATAGCTTTAGCACTTTCTATTTTTTCCTTTGAAGGAACTTTGTACCTTGCTTCAAGGTGTTTTAATAAAAAATAAGGTAAAAAGGGTGTTGAACTTAGGTAGTAGATTATAATTACTGCAAATAGAAGTACTCGTCTTCTGCCTCTTCTTTTGTCAAGAATTACATAAAAGAAAATTAATACGAGTAAGAGAAACACAAGTCCTGATGGGTAGAAAATGTGAGATATACACTTTTTTAGAGAAAATAGAAACATATTTAGAAATAAAAAGTGGCGGGGCTGACGGGACTTGAACCCGCGGCCTCCTGCGTGACAGGCAGGCGCTCTAACCGTGCTGAGCTACAGCCCCAAACCTTTTTATATTTTAACACAAAATTAAAAAATTAAAAGTGGGCGGAAGAGGATTTGAACCTCTGACCCCCGGCTTGTAAGGCCGATGCTCTCCCCCTGAGCTATCCGCCCATCCTTTCACAATCTTCACCCATAAAAATAATCTAATTTTTATTTTTGTCAATACTTTATTTCCCCTTAACTAAGGGGGGTTACTTTTGAATTCACGAAAATTTTAAAAGAGGATATATCTTGCAGGCTATACAAAATCCAAAGATAGCCTCAAGTCCTGCAAAAAATCCAAGAATTCCTGCTAAAACATCACTAATTTTTTCCATTCCAGCTAAGTAAACTCCAAAAATAAACATAGTAAAAATAAAACCCAAACGGGCAGCAAAAATTTTTGGTCCTGCATCTACTATTTTAGGACTGACTTTGAAAATTTTTAGAATGTTTTTACTGAAAAGCGTAAAAATACTTAATTTTTCCTGAAGAAAAATTCCTTTTATTAAAAATTCGTACATCAAGATAAAAATAATCCACTTAACTTCGGTAAAAACATAGACACTTATTAAAATTGTCGTAAGTCCTGCGTTTAACCTTGCGACATTTTCGTCTGTTTTTAAAAAACTTATAGGACAACTTTGAGTCATAAAAACACTATAACACGAATTTTTAAATAAATGAAGTGTTGTCTTTTTGTTAAATTTCTTTAAAATTAAACTTATGGCGTGGAAAAGGCTAAGTTACAAAGACTTAAAACTTGAGGTGTCTTTTAATCAAAAAAACATACAGTGTGCTCCAGAAGAGATTTTTATTAAACAAGAAAGACTTGAGAAAGCTTTTGACCTTGCTTTAAGCCTTGAAGAAGAAGGTTACAATGTTTTCGTGTGTGGACCAAACGGAGTAGGAAGGAGCAGATACACTCTTAAAAGACTTAAAGAAGTGGCAGAAAAAAAGCCTACTCCACCAGATGTCTGCTATGTTCACAACTTTAAGGATTCTTACAAACCGGTGCCTATTATTTTACCTTCTGGATTAGGAAAGGTGCTTGCAGAAGGAATAGAAAAAGCTCTTGAATACCTAAAAAAACGCACTGCTAAAGTTTTTGAAAGTAAGGAATACGAAGAAGAATTAAATACGATTAGTAAAAAACTTGAAGAAGAAAGAGAAAAAATTATTAATCAAATGGTTGAAGAGGCAAAGACATATCACTTAACGGTTCTTTTTGGTCCAGAAGGTATTAGATTAATGCCTCTTTTCAAGATAGAAGCCAATGTTTCTCAAGAAGAGCTTCTTAACAATCCTCAGATAAGAGAAGAATATCACAAAAATTTAAAGGCTTTTGAACCCAAGTTTAGAGAATTTATGAGAAAGTTAAAAGAAATAGACGGAAAGTTTGGAGAGGAAGTATTAAAGTTACGCACTAAGGTTGCAGAAAAACTGGTTTCAGAGGCATTAAAAGAGGTGGAAGAGGCGTTAAAAGAAGTTTTAAAGGAAAATCAACCTCTGCAAAATTTTATTTCGTCTGTTAAAAAAGAGCTCGTAAAAAACATTCAGATGTTTATAGACTGGGAAAAGGCAAGAGGTAATGTACCTGTTCAAAGTGGAATAAATAAGGTTTTAAACACTTTTAGAGTAAATGTCGTGGTTGATAATTCTGAATTAAAAGGAGCTCCGATAGTCTATGAGAAAGTTCCAACTCTTAAAGGTCTTTTTGGTCAAATAAACTACAAAGCTGAAATGGGAGTTTTATACGCAGATCACTTAAGTCTTGCAGCTGGTAAGCTTCATCAAGCAAATGGAGGTTTTTTGATTCTAAACATGTTAGAACTTTTGAAAAATCCAGTGTTGTGGCTTCTTTTAAAAAGAACTTTGTTACACAAAAAGTTATACTTTATGGGAGGTATTATTGAAGAAATACCAACTCCTCATGTTGGTATTTTACCAGAACCAATTCCTTTTGAAGCTAAGGTATTTTTAATAGGGGACAACTTTTTGTATCACCTCCTTACTACATACGACGACGAATTTAAAGAGCTTTTTAAAGTGAAAGCCGAATTTAATCCAGTAGTAAATATAGACGAAGAAGTTGTCAATTGTTTTCCAAAGATAATAAAAACGATAATAAAGGAGCACAGATTAAAAGAGGTTTCTCCAGATGGGTTAAAAGAAATTTTTAAATTTGCAGTTTATAAAGCGGATCACAGAAAGAAAATAAAGTTAAACTTTCAAGAAATATTAGACATTTTAACCGAAGCTTCTGCTATTTCTAAAAACGAAGTTTTAACTGGAGAAGACATAAAACTTGCATTAAAAGAGAAAGTTTTAAGAGTAAACCTTTTAGAAGAAAAAATTAGAGAACTCATCGCAGAGGGAAAGATTATAATAGATGTAGATGGGAAGAAAACCGCACAGGTAAACGGTTTAAGCGTGTATCAGTTAGGAGACTATAGTTTTGGGCGTCCTTCAAGGATTACTGCTAATGTTTTTCCAGGTTCAAGAGGGGTAGTTCACATAGAAAGAGAAATAGACATGAGCGGACCAATTCACACGAAAGGAGTTCTTATTTTGTCTTCGTACTTTTATAATAAGTACAGTACCGAATTTCCTGTTCAGTTTTCTTGTACGCTTACTTTTGAGCAAGGATACGAGCCTGTGGAAGGCGATTCAGCCTCTGCTGCAGAACTTATAGCCATACTTTCTGCAGTGTCAGGCGTACCAATAAAACAAAATTTTGCTATTACTGGTTCTATTGATCAGTTTGGTAACATTCAACCTGTTGGAGGAATAAAAGAAAAAGTGGAAGGTTTTTACAAAACTTGTAAAGCTTTAGGATTTACTGGTAAACAAGGAGTAATATTGCCTGCTAAAAATTACGAAAACTTGTTGCTTGACGACGAAGTACTTGAAGACATAAAAGCTAAGAAGTTTCACATATACACCGTAGAAACTATTGACGACGCAATATATCTTCTCACAGGTGTTAAACCTGAAAGTTTTCATAAAAAAGTGCACAAAGGACTTAAAAGACTTTACGAACTGAGTAAAGAAAAGACATCCACTAAAACCAAAAAGAAAAAATAGATTATTTTTGAAAAATTTATTTTAAATTTTTTTAAAGAGAAAAACTGGAAAACTGTTGGTTTTTATTTATAAAAATTTTTCAAAAAAAAATAAAAAAAGCTATTAAAAAATACAAAAAATTAGTTATATCTTTAAAGATTTCACAATTTTTTCTTTTTATAAAGCTTGATTTTTAAGCAATTTTAGTAAACATTGAAAAATAATATTTAAATAATTGAAAGTTTAAATAATTAATTTTAAAATATAAATAGTTTATAAAATGAGAAATATAAAAAATATAAAATTAAAAGAAACAAAAACCGAAATAGATGATAAATTTATTTGGATACAAAAATTAATGGACGAAGTTAAAATTTTTTGGACAGTTCATACTGCTGTTATAGGAATTTTAGGGCACATTGCTTTAATTTCTTTTAATTTTAAAGAAAAATTTTTGAAATGTAATTTAATTTTAGTTTATTTTTCTGCTTATTTTCTTATTATTATAGGAACTGTTTACAATTTAGTAGGCAATTATTACATTTTTTTATGTAAAGAAGAGATTAGGGATAAAAAATTTATATTTTTATATGAAAAACAAATTAAAGAAATAAAAGAAAAAAAGGAATTTACAAAAGGATATGAAAATTTGATTACTCCAATTTTGATGATTATTTATACTTTTTTAGGTGGAATAGTAATAGGAATATTTTTTCATTATTTATTTAAATTTGAACATTTTTTTTCTTTTTTGAGAAAAGAA
>JAADEG010000009.1 GCA_013153525.1 Thermodesulfobacteriota bacterium | reverse complement strand
GAAGAACTTTTTACTATTTCAAGACTTTGCACGATGAGTAGAAGGCTTCACGAATTTTTTGCTTTTTATCTTCCTTATGCACTTGCTAACGAAAATAATGGAAAGTTTAGAGAAGTTTATACAGTTTTTGCAGGAGGAGACGAGCTATTTTTAATAGGTCCATGGGATGTTATGCCGGAGCTTGGTAATTTTTTGAATAAAAAATTTAAAGAATATACTTGCTTTAATCCAGAACTTCACTTCTCAGCAGGAATAAGTTTGCATAAACCAAATGTTCCTGTTGAACACTTTGCAAGAGGGGGAGAGTCAGCACTTGAAGAAGCAAAAAGGCAAGGAAAAAACCGCGTGTGCATGTTTGATAAAACCGTTATTTGGGATGAATTTGAAGAGCTTGTAAACATAGAAAAGGAATTTTTTAAATGGTATCAGGAAGGTTTGAGTAAGAGTATGTTTTACAGACTTAACGAAATTATTCAGATGGCTGAGAAGTTAGAGGAATACATAAAAGAAAAAATAATTCCTTTTGAAGCTATTAATTATGCAAGATGGTCTGCGCTTTTAAAATATTATATGATTAGAAATGTTCCTGCAGAAATTTCTAAGGAAGAGTTTGAGGATATGATAGAAAAGTGTTTCATTTGGATAAAAAAGTATAAAGGAGCATTATTAATACCTTTATGGTGTTTTCTTTATAAAGTAAGAGAACAAAAGTGTTAACACATAAAAGGAGGCAAAGGATGGGAATCGTGGAAAAAATATGGATAAATAAAGAGAAAGGAGAATTAAATCCTTTAGCTTTTTCAGAATTGGCACAGAATTTAGCTAAAAAAATTTCTGAAAGTGGAGGAAGGAACAAAAACAAACCTTCTCAAATAAGAAAGTATTACGATACGATTTTCAAATTAAACGAAAGAGCAAAAATGGTGGGAGCAAATTTTAACTCAATATTAGTTGAATTGAATAGAGAGCTTGCATTACTTTATTACGCTTTAGGAAGAGAAAAAGTTACAGAAGAATTCGTAAAAATGATGGAAGAATTGATAAAAAGTGTAAAAAATTCAGAAGATTTAAATGTAATTACTCAATTTTTAGAATGTTTTATGGCATTTTATAAATGCTATCGTCCGAAAGACTAAAAATTTTAATTAAATAAGGAGGTTTTAGGATGAAGCTCGTTAATATAAAAGAGATAAAAGGAAAAATAAAGCTTTTGACAGGACTCCACATTGGAGCTGGTGATACGGAAATGAGAATTGGAGGAACAGACAATCCCGTAATAAAACATCCTGTCACGAACGAGCCTTATATTCCAGGTTCGTCTTTGAAAGGGAAAATAAGAACGCTTTTAGAACTTAGAAGCGGGCTTCTTGTTAAAGCTGAAACAAATGGTAAACCTCTTTCTGCCAAGGCATTACAGAAATTAGATGGAGAAGAAAAAAGAGAAGCTTTAAGAATCTTAAAACTTTTTGGTACAAGCGGTGCTGAAGCAGAAGAAGAGGTCGGTCCTACGAGAGTGGCTTTTTCAGATTGTTTTATTACAGAAGAATGTAGGAAAGAAGTAAAAGAAGGGAAAAAAGTTCTTACCGAGGTTAAAGCAGAAAATACGATAAATCGTATTAAAGGAACTGCAGAACATCCACGGTTTATTGAAAGAGTACCCGCTGGAATAGAATTTGAGTTTAGAGTAACTTTAAAAGAATTTGAAGAAGATAAAGACTTAAATTTAGAAGAGCTTTTATTAGAAGGAATGAAGCTTCTGGAAATGGATTCCCTTGGAGGTTGTGGAAGCAGAGGTTACGGTAAAATAAAATTTGAATTGGAAGGGGAATGGGCTGAGAAGTTTGAAAAAATAAATCCCTTTAAAAAGTAAAAAGTAAGAAAGAGGAACAGGTTATGTACGAGTTAATAGAATTAGTTATTCGTCCTGAGACAGCTTTTGGAACACCCTTAAAAGGAGACACAATTTTTGGGCAGTTTTTCTGGCAAATAGTTTACGATAACAAATTAATAAAAAAAGACTTAAATGAGTTAATAGATACATATCAAGAAAAACCTTTTATTATTTTTTCATCAGGGGTTTACAAAAAAGAAAATGGTTGGCTTTTACCAAGACCTGCTTTACCTCTTCACTTTTTTGAAAACATAAAAGAGGAAGATTGTTTTAAAGCTTTATCTCAAAGAAAAGAAAAAAAGCGTAAAAAGTTTATAAAAGTTAAAGAAGATTTCTTAATTGATGTAAAAGAGGAAAATTTGGTTGAAAAAGGAGTGATAAAAATTTTTCGTAGAGTAAGAAATTCTATAAATAGAGAAACTTTTACTACTGGAGAGGATTTTGCTCCTTACGAAGTTGAAGAAATATGGTATGAAGAAGGAACACGAGTTGCGATATTTTGTTTGTATAATAAAGAAGCTATTTCTGAAGATTCAATAAAAATAGGTTTTGAAAGAATAGGAAAAGTTGGATTTGGAAAAGATGCATCCTTAGGATTAGGAAAGTTTAAAGTAGAAGATATAAAAATACATCCTTTACCAGAAATAAAAGATTATGTTTATACTCTTTCCCCTTGTTTGCCTAAGGAAAGCGAGATAGAACTTAAAAATAGTTTCTTTAATCCTTTTATTAGATTTGGAAGACACGGAGGAGAATTTGCAGTTTCAAGAAATCCTTTTAAAACTCCAATAATTATGGCGGACGAAGGAGCGGTATTTAAGTTAAAAGAAAAACCAGAGAATCCATTTATTGGGCAGGGGATAAAAGAAATTTCAAAAGTATGTAAAAAAGCTATAGCTCAGGCTTTTAGTATAATTTTTCCGATAAGAGGTTTAAGTTATGAAGGAGTTTAAAATAAGGTTAAAAACATTAACTCCTATTCACATAGGAACTGGGGAAGTTTATGAGCCTTTATCTTTCTTTGTAAGAAAAGAGGAAAATGCGTTATATCAAGTAGATTTTGAAAAATTGTGTAACTTAATTTCTCGCTCTGAAAAAGCACTAAGACAATTTTTATCCTTAGCCCAGGGTGGAAATTTAATATCTTTAATAAAACTTTATAAATTTTTTGATAAGACCTTGTGTAATGGATTATTTGAAAGAGGTGTACGCGATTTTATAAAAAAGAAAATAAAAGTTTCTCCAGATTTTGTAAGTCATTATTTAAGTTTAGTAGAAATTTCAAACAAAGAGCTTGAAAAAATTTCAGAGAAAACTCTCGTAAATCAATACTTTAAAAAATTTGAGATTCACCGTACAGCTTATTTACCGAATACTTCAGGAGAAATGCCTTATATTCCTGGATCGTCTTTAAAAGGTGCAATAAGAACAGCTGTTCTAAATTTGAGAAAGAAAGAATTAAAAAATAAAACTGTAGAAAATTATAAAAGAGTAAATAAAAAAGGTAAAATAAATTACGATGGAAAAGCTTTAGAAAGAGACATTTTAAAGTTTGAAAAATTTTTTGAAGATCCTTTTAAAGCTGTAAAGATTTCAGACTTAATCCCTGTAGATTCAGCAAAGGTATGTATAGTGTATGGAGTAAATAGAAAAAAGGATGGGACTAAAGCAAGAGGACCTTTTCAAATTTTTGAAGTGATTGAAGAGGGGAGCGAGTTTGAGGGTTCTATTACTATTGACGAAAATGCGTTTAAAGTAAAAAAGCCTTTAAGGATAGACGAAATATTAGAAGCCTTGAAGAGTTTTTATGTTGGTGAATTTGAGAAGGAAAGAAAAATTTGGGAAAAGCTTGGTATAAAAGTAGAACTACCTAAGTCTGAAGGTGTACTGATAAGAATAGGGAAACATTCAGGTGCTGAAAGTGTAACAATAGAGGGATTTAGAAAAATATGGGTAAAAGGTAGAGGAGGAAAAGGAAGATTCTTACCGTATTCTACTACTATTTGGTTAGCTTCAGAGGATAAAGATGGAAATAATTTAATAGCGCCTTTTGGTTGGGCAGTAATAAAAGTACTTTCCGAAGCCGAAGCTCGTGTGTTTTCCAACCTGAATAAAACTTCCAAGAAGAAGTAAAGGATAAAATTCTCGCAAAATTTCTCCTTCAAAACAAACCTCACCCATTAGTCCGTACAAAGGATAAACCTGCCCTGTTCTTTGAGACCTCCTCTTTACTTTTACTAACTTTAGGTCTTTTTGAGAAGTTACCACTTTTTCCGAGAGCTCTATAACCTTTTTAAAATCAAGATTCCACTCCTTTTCACAATGAAAGTAAGATAGAGTTGAGCCTCTTCTTAAGAGATTTCTTATTAATATAGAAAAATTAAAACTTTCAGGAAAAACCACTTTCCCTTGAAATTTTAGTTCAAGTGGTGAAACGGTTTTTATTTTTATTTTTTTTAAAGTTTCAGGAGGTTTAAAATCGCAAGGTACTGGATCAGGAATTTGGATTTTTTCAGAATCTATTAAGGTCTCTTCAGTCAAAGGATTGAAAATTTTTACGAATTCAAAAGATTCAAACCTTTTTGGATAAAAATTTTCAGAAACCATTTTTAAAGCAAGCACCACATGAGGAAAGAAGTAAATCCCTTTTCCAACTAAAAGAACTCCTACTTTTATTTCTCCTTCCTGAGGTAAGGGGTAGGGGATGTAAAAGCTAAAAGGATGAGGAAGGTAAGGATACTTTTTTAATTTGTCTGCGTGAGGAGGAGTTACGGTTTCAAAGAGATAGCCGTAAGGACAGGAGAGGTTTAATTTGCAATCCAAACAGCTCTTTTGAGTTTTTAAAGCACAGGAGATTTGTTTTAACTTCTTACCAAAAACTCCTCTAAATAAAGAGTAAATCTGATGTACGGGTTTAGTATCTGGTCTTAATTTTATGTAATAACTCGTTTCAAAAATAATAAAAGGAAACCAAATTTTTTCGCAAGAAAGCATTTTAAAAACTTCCAAATTTTTAGATTTTAGAATATTATAACACCACATTTTTAACTTATAAAAACTTTGCGATTTAAATATGTGGAAAATATTACAAAAGTGGTTTTAAAAATGTTTTTATCGGTTAAAATAAGACAAAATTTCTTATAGATTTAAAAAATTCAGGTAAAAGGAAGGGGTTATGACGAAAGGGGAGTTAATAAAAGACATATTGAAACTAAAAAAAGAAAGAAAGGCTATTATTCTTGCTCACAATTATCAACCCCCTGAAATTCAGGACATAGCTGACTTAAGAGGAGACTCTTTAGAATTAAGCTTAAAAGCAAGCAAGACAGACGCAGAAGTAATCGTGTTCTGTGGTGTTATTTTTATGGCAGAAACTGCAAAAATAGTTTCTCCTAACAAAAAAGTTCTTTTACCTGTAAAAGAAGTCCCTTGTGACATGGCAGACATGATCACCGTTGAAGATGTAATGAAGCTTAAAGAAGAACATCCGAATGCTAAGGTCGTTACTTATGTAAATTCTTATGCAGAAATAAAAGCAGTAAGTGATCTTTGTTGTACATCTGCAAACGCGGTAAAAGTTGCAGGAAAAATAGACGCAAAAGAAATAATAATGATTCCTGACATGAACCTTGCACGCTACACTCAAAGGTTTTATCCTGATAAAAAAATTTACTATTTTGAAGGCTTTTGTCCGTTTCATCACTTTTTAACTCCTGAAGAAGTTATAGAGTGTAAAAAGAAGCATCCAAATGCAGTTTTTATCGCACATCCAGAGTGTAAGCCCGAGGTTATTGACCTTGCAGATCATGTAGCCTCAACGAGTGGAATGTTAAGGCTTGCAAAAGAATTAGACGACAAGGAGTTTATAATAGGTACTGAGGTAGGATTGCTTTACCCATTACAAAAAGAAAATCCTGACAAAAAGTTCTATCATCCAAGTCCTGAAAAAATGCTTTGTAAGTCTATGAAAAAAATGTCTCTTGAAGACATCTTAAGATCCCTTGAAACCCTTGAGCCAGAGGTAATCTTACCAGAAGAAATAAGAAGTAAGGCTTATCAGGCAGTAAAAAGAATGCTGGAAACCGTTTAAAAAACTTGACGAGGGGGCAGGGCTTGAGGGCAGGTAATCTTAAGGTATTTCGTAAGGATAGAGGTGTTTTTTCAATTCCTGAAATGCTATATCGCTCAGTTTCAGACTTTGGAAGTAAAAAGGCACTAACAATTTTTAAAGGTGGTAGATATGTAGATTATACTTACGAAGACCTTTGGGAGTGGGTTACAGGGGTTGCGTCGGGACTAAAGGCATCTGGATTTGGATACAGAGAAAAAGCAGCTATACTTGGACCTAATTCTCCTGAATGGGCTATAAGTTATCTCGCAATTTTAACCGCTGGTGGAATTTGCGTTCCTATTGATTCTTTGTTAAAAAGATATGAATTTAAGCACATTTTAAAAGAAACAAAAGTGAAGTGGATTTTTCTTGCTAACAAGTACTTAGACGACATTCTTGAGATTAACGAAGAATTAAAAACTTTAAAGCATATAATTTTATTTGAATCCCAGGGTAAGACTTCTAAAAAAGTAACTACATTAGAAGAAATGTTTCTTAAGGGAAAAAAGAAGAAGTTTAAGCCTGTGTTTGTAAATCCAAAAGAAGTAGCAGCACTTATATATACATCAGGCACGACCGGCAAGGCAAAAGGAGTTATGCTTACGCACTTTAACATAGTTTCAGACGCAGCAGCTTGTTATAAGAGTCTTCCTATTTACGAAACCGACAGGTTTCTTTCTGTTTTACCGATGCATCACACATTTGAGTGTACAGCAGGTTTTATTTTGCCTCTTTATTCTGGAGCACACATTACATTTGCGAGAAGTCTTAAGTCAAGGGACATTCTTCAGGACTTAAAGAATGCTAAAACCACGGTGATGCTGGGAGTCCCTCTTTTATTTGAAAAACTCTACGAAAGAATGATAAAGGCTATAGAAAATGCTCCGTTCGTTAAAAAAACGCTTATAAAGTCCTTTCTCGGAGTCGTTGGGATTTCGGAAAAGTTTGGTCTTCAAGAAAAGATGGCAAAAAAGCTTTTTAAAAGCTTGAGAGAAAAAGCTGGGCTCGGACACTTAAGGTTTTTCGTGTCAGGAGGTGCTCCTCTTCCACCGTACCTTCCTAAGGAATTTAGGAAGTTTGGTATAAACTTGATTCAGGGATACGGATTAACTGAGGCAAGTCCTGTTCTTACTGTTAATCATCCAGATTATCCAATAGACGAAAGCGTGGGGCTTGCTTTGCCAGAGGTTGAGGTAAAAGTTTTAAATCCTGACAAAGACGGAGTTGGTGAACTTTGTTTTAAAGGTCCTATGGTTATGAAAGGATATTACGAAAATCCAGAGGCAACCAAAGCAAGCTTTACTGAAGACGGATTTTTGAAAACCGGAGACCTTGGTTACATAGACGAAAAAGGATACATATATGTGTGTGGAAGAGCGAAAAATGTCATCGTAACCCCTGCTGGTAAGAATGTTTATCCAGAAGAAGTGGAATTTGAGCTTAACAAAAGTCCTTACATTCTTGAGAGTTTGGTGTTTGGATATCCGGTAAGAGGAGGGGAAGAGGTTTGGGCAGTAATAGTACCTGATTACGAGGCAATAGATGCTGATTTTGAGGGTAAACATCTAACAGAAAAAGACATAGAAGAACTAATTGCTAAGGAAGTGAAGGCGTGCATGTCAAAGTTAGCTATGTTTAAGAGAGTAAAGAGGTTTATCATAAGGGATGAAGAACTTCCTAAAACTACTACGAGAAAAATCAAAAGACACCTCGTAGTACCTAAGTTAATAGCAGATTTAGAGAAAAACGCAGGGTAAGTTGATTTTGAGAATTGATCGTTAAGAGTGATTAAATAATTTTAAGAAATTTGTAGGAAGATAAAAATAATTTTAATTAAAAGCTTATATTTTTATCTTATCAGAAATTTTTTTACAAAACGAAACTTGACTTTTTTAAAAATTTGATAAAACTAAAATTAAATAGTAGTAAAAAAGAGTTAGGTAATTAAAATGTCAATTTTTCAAAATTTTCCTTTTCAACGAAAATTTTTAATGTTATTGGAAAACGACTTCCAATTACATATTAAGGTCACCGAGTGGGGGAAAGGGGTTAGTAGGTTAGGAATAGGAAGGAGAGCTTAGGAAGTTGAGAAATTAATTGTAGGGGGACTTCTAAAGAGTTACAAATTGATAAGAATTTAAAAAATCGTTTTTTTAAATTTTTAAAACATAAATTTTTTAGAGGCATTTAGTGAAAGATTTTTTGCAATTTTTAAAAAGGGAGCGTTTTATCTTTTTTTGGTTAATAGTTATAGCAGGAGTAGTATCAGTGTCTATACTTTTATCTTTTGCTTTTTACGAAAGTGCAGTTGAAGCGGTAGAAAAGGAAGTAAGAAAAGAGTTATTAATAATGGCTATGCAGACCTCAAACAGTATTGAAAATTTTATTCAAGCTGCTATCACTGACCTTTCTTGGTTATCAGAACTTTCTTACATAAAAAAAATAAAAGAGCCAGAAACTTCCAAGTTTTTAAATAGGCTTAGAGAAAGGAAAAGGTTTTTTTATGTAATATTTCGTTTGGATAGAAACGGTAGGTGTACTTATGTAAATCCTAAGAATGCACTTCCAGGGGTTATAGGTAAAGACTTTTCTTTTAGGGAATACTTTAAGCAAGCAAAGCGTACAGGAGAGCCGGTGGTATCTGGATTGCTCGTTTCGGGTTATTACAAAAATGTAAAAAACAAGTATAAAGCAGTAGTAGTAGCTGTGCCTATATTTGACAAATACGGAAGATTTGACGGAGTTATAGGGACGGACATAAAAGTTTCTGACTTAGCAAGAAGGTTTATTTTACCTATAAGAATAGGAAAGGACGGATACGCTTGGATGCTTGACGGAAGAGGAGTAACTCTTGTACATCCAGATCCTAAAAACATAGGTAAAAATGTTATTACGGGAAATGTGTCAAAAGACCTCGCACACTTAGTAGAATCTGCACTTTTAACCAAAACCCCTGGCACGGGAAGCTATACTTACAAAGGCGTAAAAAAGTTAGTTAGTTTTGCACCAGTTAGATTTGACGGTCATGTGTGGCTCGTAGCTATTTCTATACCTTATAAAGATGTACATCATTTGGTGTATCCAATGTATGTGAGACTTTTGGGGTTGATGATTTTCGTAGTAATCGTAACTGTAGTGGGAGGTTTATTGTTTATTAAAAAGACGAGAGAAGTTCGTAAACTTAAAGAAAAAATGGTAGAGCTTGAAATCAGGATAGACGAAGATCGTAAGAAAAAGGAAGTAGAAGAAATAACCAGAACAGATTACTTTAAAACTCTTATGGAAAAAGCAGAGGAATTTAAAAGTAGTATAAAAAAATAGGAGGGGATGATGCAAAAGATGGTGAATAGGAGGAAGGGTTTTACTTTTATTGAGATTATGGTGGTAGTTATTATTTTAGGTATCTTAGCAGCAATAGTTTTACCAAAGTTTACTGGTAGAACCGAACAAGCGAGGATCAAAGCTGCTGAAAGTCAGATTCAGGTTTTTTCCACTGCACTTGACGCTTACGAACTTGACAACGGACGATATCCAACCACTGAGCAAGGACTTGAAGCATTGGTAAAAAAGCCAACCATTCCTCCTATTCCTACTAATTGGCAAGGACCTTACCTCCAGAAAAAAATACCCAAAGACCCCTGGGGACATCCTTACATTTATAAGTGCCCTGGTACCCACAATCCTAAGTCTTACGATCTTTACTCTTATGGACCTGATGGAAAAGAGGGAGGTGGAGACGATATCACCAATTGGTAAAAATAGTGGTTTTACTTTATTAGAGCTTTTAATAGGGATCGTAATTATGGGATTAGTCGTAACTGCAATTTTTGCAAGTTTTAAAATGGGTATTCTTGGATACAAAAAGGGTTCTGATTACGGAGACTTTATAAAAGAAACCGCAGGCATGTTGATTTTTTTACAGCACGACTTAACGCACATGATACCCGATGTTGAAAAGACTCAATGGAAGAAAAATAGCTTTACTTTTGAGGTGCTTGATAAAGATTACTGTAAGGGAATTTGTGAGGTTACTTACATATTTGGAGGAGGAGAGGTTATTCGGATGGCAAAGTCTTTAAATAATCCAGGATTTGGATCAACGACATATGTATTACTTCACGACTTAAAGTCTTTCGTTTTGAGTTACTTGGTTAAAAATGCTTGGGTTCCAGAGATAAAAAATAGTCGCAAAAAACTCGTACCAAAAGCTATAAAGTTAAATTTGACTTTGAAAAAGAAAAGAGAAAAGTTCTGTCTGACCACTGTTTATAATGTTTCTAAGTGTTGGATAAGAGAGAAGAAAAAAAATGCTGAGAAGGGAAAGAGAAAGTAAGAAAGCCTTCGTTTTAATAATGGTTCTTTGGATTTTAGGAGGGCTTTCCGTCTGGCTTCTTACTCTATCTTCAGAGGTAAGTTTAGACTTAGAAACGATAAGTTACTTGAAAAAACGAGTAAGAGCAGAATTTCTTGCTCGTGGTGCAATTCGGCGTTTGGTATTAAAACTGATCGTAGGTGAAGAGCTCGGAAAAGGTAAAGAAGAAAAAATTATCAAAGGGGCGTACTTAGGAAAGTGGATCGTGTATCCTAAGAGACGATGGCATCTGGAGCAAGTTCGGGGAACGAGAAAACCTGAAACGAGCGAATATGTGTTGTGCGACTTAGAGTCTGAAGATTCTAAATTACCTTTAAATAAAGTAACGGATAAAATGCTTAGAAAAATAGACATTTTAAATCCAATAGTAATAGAAAGGATTATTTCTTGGAGGAAAACTCACAAAGATCAAGGAGGTTTTACTTCTGTCAACGATTTGCTTTTAGTAGAAGGAATTACACCAAAAATGTTTTTTGGAGATAAAAGACATCCAGGGTTAAAGGATCTTTTTACTACTTATACTTTTGGAAAGATTTATATAAATAAAGTTAGTAAAGAAGTGATAGAGGTTATACCAGGAGTAGATCCAGACTTAGCAAGGGAAATTCACGGAACGGTTTCCTCTGGAAAGTATTTTAGGAGGGTGGAAGACTTAAGACATGTATTGGGGGTAACACCACCTATATACAAGTCTTTAAAAAATTGGGTAACAGTTGTACCTGCTTTTTATAGAGTAAAAGCAAAAGCTTATGTGGATGGGGTGACTGCACAGGCAGAAGCGGTAGTTTGTGTAAGGGGGACGAATATAAAATTTTTGTTTTTTAGTGGGGGATAGGGGGTTAAAAGTTGGACCGAGGTTTTATTAAGCTAAGACCAGATGCCCTTTTGGAAGTAAGTGTTCAATCTCAAAAAGACGCTCTTCAAATTCTCAAGGTTAATGTATGCTCTCTTGAAAACTTTAAAGAAAAGAAGGCTGTAATAGGAATTCCGCTTAAAGAGATTTTTCTAAAAAACATAGTACTACCTTTAGTAAGTAAAAAAGAACTATCAAAAGTAGTAGAACTTCAAAAGAACTATCACATTCCCTGGCAAACAGAAAAAACCTTAGCAAGAGTTAGAATAAGTAATACCAGTCGGGACACGATTTTACTACTTCTGGCTTATCAACCTAATGGACTTTCTCAGGCAGGTGCACTCATACCTTTACCTATTTCTCTTTTGTTGTGGTGTTTGCATCTAAGTTTAATAGAAAACGGGAAAAACCACCTCATTGCATTTTTAGACGGAGAAGAGGTTCACATAGTAGTTACTCAAGGTACGGAAGTAGTTTTTATGAGGAGTTTAAAAAAGCCCGTTCAATTGGGGCTTGAAATGAAGTTTAGTGCTCAGGCAGTTTATTTACAAAAAGAAAGAAAAGTCTTACTTCCTGATCGCATTATCGTTTTTTCAAGTACGGAACAAGACCTAAAAGAAGTTTTTCCTGAATCAGAAGTAAAGTACATCAAGCCTACAGAGGTTTTAATAGGTGACTACACCCCTGAGAACTTTCTCACCGCAGGAATTGCTCTTTATAATCAGCACAAAAAACTCGTTAAAGACTGGAACTTAATTCAAAAAGAAGGACAGTGGCGCCGTGCTCTATTAAGAGGTTTTATTTATACTATTCCTTTGTGGTTTGCCTTTCTACCTCTTTATTACTTAGGAGATACTACCGCTAATTTAAGAGTTTTAAGACAATTGGAAAATAGACACAGAGCTTTGGCTCCACTTTATCGTAAAGTAGTTAAAGAAGAAGAGGAAGTGCGGAACCTTAATACATTCGTACTAAACTACAACGATCAAATTCACAGTCCACAAGAGTGGTTAAAAATTTTAAAAATCTTAAATGACAAAAAACCTGACGGAGTTACCATAGAAACCTTTTCTGGAAGTCTTTCTGGCACGATTCTTCTTGGTGGAAAGGCTGATTCTTACGAAAAGGTTACTCAATACCTAAAGGCTTTGCAGAAAGTAAAGAGTTTTAAAGAGTTAAGGCTTCTTTTTACCCAAAAGGAAGAAGGTGGAAGCGTAAGTTTTCAGATGAGTTTTAAGATAGACACGAGTTTATTGTCTTTAAAAGGACGGACAAATGAAGCTGAAGTTAAAGCTTAGAAAAGAGGACAAAAGAAGTCTTATTATTTTGGGCATATTTCTTTCGCTCGTTGGATATTACTATTGGATTTTTAATCCAATTTATCGCCGTTGGCAGAAGACCTCTTTTAAAGTGGAAGAGCTTAATAAAAAACTTAAAGAGGAAGAAGCAAAGTTGGGATTAAAAAAGAGAATTCGTAGAAGACACAAAGAGCTCTTGAAAGAATTAGGGATATTAAAAGCAAAAATTAACAAAAGTTTTATTAAAGGAAATCTTGGTGAAAAGGTTGGGACCATAACCATGCTTGCTCAGCAATGTGGAATAAAACTCTCAAATCTGCGCCCTGTAGTTCGTAAAGATCCAGAAACAGGAGAAACTTATTACGAGTTTATTTTGGAAGGAGAGGCAACTCCTTTTCAATTTATAGACTTTGTGGAAGATTTGTGGGGACTTAACTTAAAAGAACTAAACATTTCTAAAACTCGTAAAGGAACTTTTCACTTTTACATAAAAGCAGTCTCTTTACCTCAAGAAATCGCAGAGGTATTTAAGAAGGTAAAAGCAGTACCAACAAAGAAAAAGAAACTGGTCGTTTTTAAAATACCTAAACCACAAATAATTCCTGCAAAGGTAGAAAAAGTAGAGACTAACAAAAAGCCTCCTTCTATAAAACCTCCACCACCCAAGTTGAACTTAACCGGGCTAAGATTAGTGGGGATATCGTCCTTGGGAAACGAAAAAATGGCGGTTATCGTAGATGATACCAAACACGAAGATTATTTCGTAAAGACTGGAGATTATGTTAGAAAATACAGAGTGGTTAAGATAGAAGAAAACAAGGTGGTTTTAAGTAATGATCAAGGAGTTACAGGTGAAATAACTTTTCCAAAAGAAAAAAGTTCACCAGGTGAAACACAATCCCAAGAGGTGGCTTCTACTCAAAAGCCTAAAAAGAAAAAAAGAATACACTTAGGAATTTCTTTACGGGTAATTACCTCAGAGCTTGCAAAAGAAAGAAAACTACCGGTTAGTACGGGACTATTAGTTACTAAATCCAAAGACGGTTCACCTATTCTCCCCGGAGATGTAATTACTCAGATAAACGGACTACCTGTTAGCACTATTATGCAGGCAAAAAAGATAATTGCTAACATACAACCCGGTCAGGAGATAAACTTTAAGGTTTGGAGAGAAGGGGAATGGCAAAACATAAAAGTTACTCCTTAAAGTTTAGAAATTTAAAAATTAGAAATAAAAAGAGGTGAGAAGATGCAAATGAGGCGGAATAGATCCTTATTAATCGTGGTTTTGATGTTTAGCCTCGTAATAGGTTTTACTTTAAATAGTTTGGCTATTGAAAACAACAAACCACCTTCAGAAACTAAAAAGGTCACTTTAAACTTCCATAACGCAAACATTAAAACAGTTATTAAGTTTTTTGCGAGGATAAACAACCTCATTCCTATTATAGGAGAAGGAGTTCAGGGAAAAATAGACTTAACTACCCCACATCCCATAACTATGAAAGAGGCTTTTAGGGTTTTTACTGCTATTTTAGACGCAAAAGGGTACACGCTTATTCGTAATCAATACCTTCTTAAAGTAGTAAGAAAAAGAGATGCAGTTCAAAAACCTATAAAAACATTTTACGGAAACAATCCAGAAGAAGTTCCTCTGAGTGACGAAGTGATTACGCAAATAATACCTTTAAAACATGCAGAGGCTTCTCATGTATTAAATACCATTCGTCCTCTTATTTCTTCTACAGGAAGTGCTTTGGAGAGTAGAGACACCAATTCTCTTATAATAACTGACACTGCAAGTAACATAAGAAGACTTCTTCGCATTATAAGATATTTAGATGTCCCCAAGCCTCAAGAGGTTAAGTGTGTAACTAAGGTTTATTCCATAAAGTACATGAAAGCAAAAGAAATGGCAGATGCACTTAATAAAGTTTTTGGTGCTTCTGTAGAAGAAGGTAAGGCTAATGTAAAAATTACTCCTGTAGAAACGGTAAATGCTCTTATAGTTACTGCACCTCCTAACCTCCATCCCCAGATTGCAGAAACTATAAAAAGATTAGACATCAGGCGTAAGCAAGTGCTTATAAGGGTGAAAATAGCAGAGGTTACTTTAAACAAGGCTATGAAAGCAGGAATAAATCTTGAGAAGTTACTTTTTAATGCAGGTTCAACGAAAAACATAATTTCAATAAAAGGTTCTCTTACGGATGCTTTTGTTACTTATAATGTGGTTTCTTCTGACAAGTTAAACGCAGTATTAGAAATGCTTTCTCAAAAAGATGTTATCCATATTTTATCTTCTCCTGAAATTTTAACTTCGGATAACCAAAAAGCAAAAATAATCGTTGGACAGGAACAGCCACTTCTCAAGTCAGTAACAGATCTTGGAACAGAGGGAGGTACTGGAAAGACGGTTAGTGACTATGTGTATAAAGATGTTGGAATTGAGCTTGAAGTTACTCCCCACATTAATGTAGATCGTGATGTTGCTTTGGATCTAAAGTTTAAGATAACGAGTATTTTAGCTGAAGTTACTTTTCCAGGGGATGTTAAAGCACCTTTAATTGGAAAGCGTGAGGCATCAACGAGCGTAATTATAATGGACGGACACACGCTGATTATAGGAGGTCTTATAAAAAACAGTATAAGAAAAGAAAGAGAAAAAGTTCCAATTTTAGGAGACATTCCTATCTTAGGATACTTGTTTTCAAGAACCGCTAATGTAAGAGAAAGAACGGAATTGATGTTATTTATAACTCCTTATGTAGTTGCTTCTACTAAAGAAGGAACTGCGCTAACCAAGAGCAAAACCAAAGAAGTAGGTAAAGAATTTCATAAACTCTTAAATCAAAGTGAAGAGGAGGGGCAAAAATGAAAAAGGGGTTAGTTTTTTGGCTTAGTTTCGTGTTTTTTATATTAATATTTAATATTAATATAAGTAAAGCTGGCATTTGGGATCTTCCTTCCAAGTACTTAGACAGAGTCTATGAACTATTTCCCGAAGCAAAACCTCCTTTGGAGGTTAAGTACTTAGCTCATATTACTATTCCGTCAAGGGGTTTTGAGATTTTTAATTACGAAGTCCTTTCAAAAGGAGAAAAAGTTGGTGTGGTAACCCGCATAAGGTCTCTTTACAAAGAAGGTCCGTCAAAGTGGATTGACATACTCGTTAGGTATAAAAACGGAAAGGTTTATAAAATAGCTAACTTACACACTCCTGGTCCAAATGAACCGTATTCGTTTGATCCTATTTACATGTTTTACGAAGGGAAAGATCCTACGAGTCTTCAAATACCGATGTTAATAATTTCAAGCGGTCTCGGAGCAGGGGTAAGACTTTCAAAAGTAAAACCCTCGGTTCCCAGACCTCCTAAGGGACATGTTCTTGACCTCCATAACAAAATACTTATCCCTGGAGCGAAGTTACCCAACTTAAAAGTAACTGATGTTTATGGAAGAGTTTTTGATACGGAAAAGTACATGAATAAAAAGTTAATTTTTATTTTTACTGATGCTCAATGCTCTTTATGTACTCAGATGATAAAAGCTACTAAGGAATTTTTAAAGAAGTTTACTCCTGGAGAGGATGTAACCATAGTGTATATAGTAGGAGCTAAACCAAAAGAGGCTATAAATTACGCAAAAATGTTAGGACTTAACGATGGTTTTGTTATAGCAGACACATACGATCAGCTTTATAAGCTTTTTAAAATACCTTTTAAGCCTTACGCACTCATGTTTGACAACGGAGTTCTTAAGTACAATGCAATTTGGCTGGGAAAGAAAAAGTACATGGGAATACTTTATGTATTTTTAAAAGGAAACGAGTAAAACCAGGGGGATGGTTATGAGAAGTGGAATCGTAACCGCAATTTTAGTTTTATTTGTGTTTGGTTTTTTGTACGGTAAAAGTTGGGCACAGCCTCCTATTAGACCTTTAATTTTGTACGGTCAGGTATTAAAAGAGGGGGCTCTGGTTTCTAACGATACCTCGTTAATTTTAAGTATTGGAGGAGAGAGGATAAAAGTACCTATAAAAGAGTCAATAGAAGGTATTTCTTATTACTTAATAAAAATTCCCTCAGATAAAATAAAGATTCACCTTATAAACGGCACAGAGATAAAATTTATCTCCTTAGACGGAATAAATTTAAGTTTTCTTCCTCCAATTCATTGGAGAAGAGGGGAGTTTGTTAGAAAAGATCTTATTCTTGAAACTCCTTTAAAAAGCCCTCCACAGGTGATTTCTGCTTCAGCTATCAAAGAAGAGGGCAATTGGACACTTAAGTGCAAGTTTGACCCTCTTAAGTTAGGAAGTGATGTGAATCCTAAGGATGTTTTTTACAAAGTTAAGTGGTTTTACGCATACGAAAACGAAAAAGGGGAACTTAAGATCGTTAAACTTAAAGAGCTTTCCGTAAAAAATGCTAAAAAGATTTTAACCTCTTCAACGATTATACCCGCAGAAAAGCTAAACGAACCTTTGTTTTTTAAACTCGTGATTCAACCAATTGAAAAGCTTCCAAACAAAAAACTGATAGGACCGTCAGCAATTTTTACCGTGGTACCAAAGTACACAGAAGGAACGATTTAGGAGGTATGTATGAGAAGAATAATAAAAACATTAGTTTTATTAGTTTTAATAGTTTTAGCTGGTTTTGGGTTAAATAGGGATGTATGGGCTTCAGTGTGTCAAAGTGTGTTTAAAGGTTTTTTTGTAAACATACAAGTAATGCACGATGCACCAGATACGGGTCTAAGTGATGCATTTCAAGTAGGTATAACAAGGGTAAGACCAAAGTCTGAAAGTGCTTTGAATGCATTTAAACAATTTGACTTTTACTCACAAAGTAACGAAGACGGAAGTCCCATGTACATATGGGAGAAAGAAGGAGCTTTTTATCATCTTTATAAAGTATTACCCTCAGGAGAAAAAGAAAGGGTCGTACTTTACGCAATGAAGTTTCCTGGTGGAAAAAAGTTCTTTTACCTTCTTAAACTCATGAAAGCAAATGTAAGAGCTTATAACAACTTAAAATTGAACAAAAAACTTAAGTATTTAGCAGTGATGGGAGTTACTTTTGAAGGTACAGAGGGTACGGTTGACTTTATAAATACCGTAAATCTTGAATCCGAAAATGGAATCCCTGAAGTGGTGCTTTACAACGCTAAGGCAATGATGCGCAAGTTTGCAGAACAAATGGGATTTGAAATGGAAGAAAATTCAGAAGAAAAAGGATTTACAGACTACTTAATAGAAGGAGAACAAGAATTAATAAATAACATTCCTAAACTTTACGAAAGTAAAGAAATTCCTGATAAAAGACAGGAGATAGTAGATACCATAGGAAACTTTACTTTACCGTCTTTACCTTTAGATTATGTATATCTTTATTGTATTCCTCAAGGAAAAAATGTATATGGCTCAACCCCAGTAGCTTTTATTCCTTTAAAAGTGAAAGTAGGAAGTGAGTACAAGTATCCTATTTTAATTTTTCCTTCGGCTTTGGCAAACTTTAAAACCTTAAACACTGCATTAAAAAGAGAGCTTTTCCACGCAAAAATCTGGAATGCTCTTGCAAACTTAAATGTCTCCGATCCTAATCAAAAGTTTTTACACGAATTTTTAATGAGGGCAAATGTTCCTGCTATTGAGATGCTGATTTATAGAAGTATGCAAAAAAACTCTACTTCAGAAGGAAATGCTCAACTGTATTACTCTTTAAGGAAGCTTTTATTTACTAAAATAAATTACTTGTTAAACAATCCAGAGTTTCAACAAACGCAACTTCCTTGGACTATAGATCCAAACCTTATAATTCCTGAAACCGCAGATCCTCGTGGAATTAGTTTTATTCACGGCAAAGGTTCTTACTATTACAACAAAGCAATCATGGAAGTGGTATCTAAGTTTGACGACATACTAAAAGGTCATCAAGGACCTGTGTTGGAAGAAGAGGAAAATAAAGTAGTTCAAGACTTAATAATGGCTATGATTTACGGTTATACCCACACTGCTGCAGAGAGAAATGCAATTTTGAAAGAGTTTTTAAATAATTATTCTTACAGAGACTTTTTAACTGGGTTAAAAAGAGATGTTGGTTGGGGAAATAGAACTTTGGACAACAGCACAGAAGAACTTATTAACAAAGTAAAACAAAAAGGTTTTCAATACAACGACTTGGATTGGCTTTACGAGTTAACAAAACATAATAGACCACTGTCTTTTCTTTATGGGACGACTTTTGGGAGTCGTTTAGGGTACTTGGTGAAATCTCTTGGTATTAAAGAAATTATAGGTATAAGCGAAGCTTTAAAAGAGAACTTAGACCTATACCTTGGAGCAAGTAATACTACCAAGAAAGCAGTTTTACAGATGGTAAACGAATTTATAAACAAAGCAGAAGCCTTGAAGAATTCCAACAATTCTACTATGTCAAAAGAGGAGATAGACGAACTTATCCAGGATGTTAAAAACTTAAAAAGTGAATATGAAAAAAAGTTTAACGAATATCAACAAGAGGAACTTAAGTATAAAAATAAAAGTCAGGACTATACTTTAAAGATTTCTCAAAAGTTAAATGATGTAAAAAATAAGTGTCATCTTTCTTCCTGGACCTTAGGAGAAATTCTTTCCAGATTAGACAGCATAGTGAGCGTGACTAACAAAGAAGCCTGCAACGAGAGTATAAAGAAGGTAAAAGAAGCTATTAAAGAGAAGGAAGAGGCATTAAAAGATCCCAAGAAAAAGGTAGAAGAGGCATTGGCAAAAGTAAAAGTTGCAGAGGATAAGCTGGTAAAGAAAATGCTGGAAAACGCTAATAGAATAAATTACTCCTCTGGAAGGATGATAATTAACTTTAACTTAAATCCAGAGACGCGAATAGAAAAAATTTCTGCAAGGGAATGGATAATAAAGGTTTTTAAGAAGTATTTTACTGACCCAACCGGAAGAAATGAAGATGCGTATGAGGAATTTAAAGAAAACTTGGAGAGAATACCAACGATACACATAATAAGTAGATAAAACTAATTTAAAACCTCTATTTATTATTTTTTAATATTAAAAATAATAAATAGAGGGAGGAAAAAATGAAACGGTTGTTTAGCTGGTTGGTTGTACTTGGGATTTTATTGGGGATTATAGGTAACTTAAGTGCCCAAGAGGTACAAAAATATGTTTTAAAGCTTAAGAAGGGTGAGCAGTTCGTATCTTTACCGGTGGCGCCTTCTGATAACAGGATAGAGAGCATATTTGGACCTATCCTTAAGTACATCGTAAAGATAGAGTATTACGATCCTGAGAAGGGGAAGTGGCTTTGTTACATTCCGTCTGCAGTGGGTGAGGCAAATAGTTTAAAGGAGATACCAGCGGGGTCAGCGTTTTACATAGAGGTATCTAATGATACAGAGGTTACGATTTACGGGAAGCCGTTGGAGTATGGAGATTACAAGCTTTATCCTGGATGGAATGCGATAGGGGTGCCCAAGGAGGTTACGCCAGCGGAGCTTGACAGGGGAATGGCGGATGCGAAGCTTAAGAACCGTTTTGTATTGGGATACGACGAGCTTTATAAGGAGAGCAAACCATCGGAGAGGAAGAGGGTAGCAGTAGGGGAGAAGCTTGA
>JAADEG010000016.1 GCA_013153525.1 Thermodesulfobacteriota bacterium | reverse complement strand
ACTCCATTGGCCTCACTTCTGAACAAAGGCATGACAACCTTGACTTCTTTCATCTCTTTCTTAGGATCTATAAGATGGATGTATTTTATCCCAGGGACTTTCCCAGCTAAGAGGTTCTTTTCCATTTTCTTTAAATCAGAGAGTTTAACAGTTGGAGCTTTAGCAAGGGCTAAGAGGGGCTTAAATAGAGGAGAAAGAAGGACTGAGCCTGCTGCAGTGAGGCAGGTTTTAATAAATCCACGGCGGGGATAAAAACTCATCCTCCACCTCCCGCCACAAACTTAAAACCAATTTCAAAGAACATTATACCATCTTCTTACCTTCATTCAAGAAATTCTTACTTAAAATCACAAACTATTAAGAATAGTTTCTTTTTGTACAAAACAGAAAGCTGTTCAAGCTAAATTGTTATTAAATAAATATTTGACAATAAAAAATTTATGTTTTATTATTTTAATAATACAATCATAAATGAAACAAACTATTGAAGTAAGGAGAGGCACCATGGCTACAAAAATATTAACAGTAGGGATATCAGAAGAAACATGGAAAAAACTTAAAAAAGTAGCTGGTTTACAGGGTAAAAGTGTTTCGGCTTTGGTTAGAGAGCAGATTGAAAAATTTTTAGGAGAAGAAGACAGATATAAAGAAGTTCATAAAAAAATTTCAGCTATAGCTAAAAAGCATAGAGGTATTATAGAAAAGTGGAAGAGAGAGGATCTTTATGATATATAAAGCCTTTTTTGATACTAATATTTTAGCTTATGAATTTGACGAAAGCAACTTTGAAAAGCAACGCATAGCAGTAGAACTTATTAATAAGTGGAGACCCTCGGGTCATATGATAATTTCTACACAGGTGCTTAAAGAACTTTATGTGGTCTTGACCAAGAAGCTGAGACCTCCTTTAAAAGATGAATTAGCTGAAGAAGTAATCAGGAATTATAGTAAACTTGAAGTAGTAATTCTTGATCCATCTTTAATTCTTGAAGGTATAAGTATAAAAAGAAGGCATAAAATTTCTTTTTGGGATGCACTAAAAGTAACAGCAGCTCGGAGAGCAAATTGTAAAATACTTTTTACAGAAGATCTTTCTCATGGAATGAGGATAGCTGGTATAGAAATAGTTAATCCGTTTAAATAAATAGCTCAAACAATAGAAGTTCAGGCAAGGACTAAGCTAAACTAAAGTGAAAAGTGATAGGTGGGTTTTAATCTGTAATAAGTATGATAAAATTGAGGCAGGAGGAGAAATGAGAGCTTACAAAAATCTTCAGGAATTTATAGAGGTTCTTGAAAAGGAATCAGAGCTTATTAGAATAAAAGAACCCATTTCTCCAGAGCTTGAAATCACCGAAATAACAGACCGTGTTTGCAAACTCAAAGGTCCTGCACTTTTTTTTGAGAAAGTAAAAGGACACAAAATACCAGTCGTAACGAACCTATTCGGTAGTTTTAAAAGGCTATTTCTTGCTTTTGGTACAAATGACCTTGATAGTTTAGCTCAGGAGCTCATTAATTTTTTTGAAATAAAAGAGGCTGAGGGTATTTTACAAAAACTTAAAATCATTCCCAAGTTATTGCAGGCAAAAAACATCTTTCCCAAAATCGTAAACAAAGCTCCCTGTCAGGAAGTAGTTTGGGAGGGAAAGGATGTTGACCTGTTTAAGCTACCAATTCTTAAGTGCTGGCCAAAAGACGGTGGTAGGTTCATTACTTTGCCCTGCGTGATAACTAAGGATCCAGAAACAGGGGTTCGTAACATCGGAATGTATCGTATGCAGGTTTTTAGCAAAAACGAGACAGGAATGCACTGGCAGATCCACAAAGTTGGAGCAAAACACTATGCAAAAGCAGAAAAGATGGGAAAAAAGCTTCCTGTAGCAGTTGCTATAGGACCTGATCCTGCAGTAATTTATTCTGCAACTGCACCACTTCCAGAAGATGTGGACGAACTTTTACTTGCAGGATTTTTAAGGGGTAAACCCGTTGAAATGGTGAAGTGCCTTACCATTCCTCTTGAAGTTCCTGCTGAAAGTCAGATAGTGCTTGAGGGTTATGTAGAGCCATATGAAAGAAGGCTTGAAGGACCTTTTGGTGATCACACTGGCTACTACACCCCTACTGATTACTATCCAGTATTTAAAGTAACCTGCATCACCATGAGAAAAGACGCTATTTATCCTGCAACTATAGTTGGAAAGCCCCCTCAGGAGGATTGCTATCTTGGAAAACTTACTGAAAGGCTCTTTTTGCCTCTTCTTAAGAAGACGCTTCCTGAAATAGTTGACATCAATCTTCCCTGGGAAGGAGTTTTTCACAATCTCGCATTCGTCTCCATTGACAAGCGTTATCCAGGACATGCTTTTAAAGTTGCTTCTGCTCTTTGGGGTCTTGGGCAAATGATGTTTACTAAGATTATCGTCGTGGTTGACAAAGATGTGGATGTACAAAATTTAAGTGAAGTACTGTTCTACATGTGTGGAAATGTTGATCCAGAAAGAGACATCATGATAGTAAAAGGACCAGTTGATGCACTTGATCACGCAAGTCCTTATCCTGCTTATGGCTCAAAGATGTGTATTGACGCAACCAGGAAGTGGAAGGAAGAAGGTTTTACGAGACAGTGGCCTGAAGAAACAGAAATGAGCCCAGAAGTTAAAGAAAAAGTTGACAAAATCTGGAAAAAACTCAACATACACAGGTTTCTAAATAAATAATATTATAATATTAATGTTTTACTGTGTTCTTGCAATCCTTGCTGGTTTTTTCGTAGCTTTAAGTGATGCTTTAAACAAAAAGTTCTTTTCCTCAAAAGGTTTCCCCTACATGGCTGTTGCAAGAAGCCTTCCTCCGGTTTTATTCCTAATTCCTGTACTTTTCTGGAGGATAAGTTCTTATCAAATTCCCCACATCCCTACAGAATTTTTACCCGTAGTTTGTATTTTGCTAATTCTTGAGCTCGTTGCCACACTTCTCTACATGAAAGGGGTTGAGGTTTCTCCTTTATCTTTAAGCATACCTTTTCTCTCGTTTACTCCAGTATTTATAGTGTTTACTGGTTATGTGCTTCTTGGAGAAAAGGTGTCAATTACAGGATTAATTGGAATTCTTCTTATAGTAGCTGGGAGTTATCTTATAAATCTTCCAGAAGCAAAAAAGGGTATTTTAGCACCGATAAAGGCTATTAAAAAAGAAAAAGGAAGTTTATACCTTCTTGAAGTTGCAATTATTTACTCTGTTACATCCGTGCTCGGTAAAAAAGGTTTGTTATTAATGGATCCTGTGCTTTTCGTTAGTTTTTACTTTTCTATTTTTGGAATTTTTGCTACTCTTTCTATAAAACTCCTTTACAAAATCAGTTTAAAAGAGCTTTTTACCAATTTAAAAGGCTGTTTTCTCGTGGGAGGAACCCAGACCATTATGTTTTTCTGTCACATGTTTGCTCTTGAACACTTAGAAACAGCCTATATGATAGCATTTAAAAGAACGAGTATTCTGTTTGCAGTAATTTTGGGATACATTATGTTTAAAGAAAAACACCTTTTAATTCGCCTTTCTTCTGTTATACTGATGCTTACAGGAATAATTATTTTGAGTTTTTGGAGATGAGCTTTAAAGGGTACACGCAGATTTACACAGGAGACGGAAAAGGAAAGACGACTGCAAGTATTGGACTTGCCATAAGAGCTAAAGGTGCAGGCTTAGAAGTGGCATTTTTTCAGTTTTTTAAAGACGGAAGCTCAAGCGAAGTTAAAGTTTTAAAAGACTTAGGAATTTACTATCAAAACTTTGGAATGCCAGGTTTTGTAAAAGGAAAAATTGACGAAAAACTAAAATCTCTTATAATGGAAGGTTGGCAAAAGGTAAAAGAAGTAGTAACCTCAAAAAGGTTTCATGTGGTTGTTCTTGACGAGTTTATTTATGCTATAAACTGGAATCTCGTTAAACTTGAAGAGGTTTTGGAGTTTATAAAAAACAAACCAGAGGATGTTGAGCTTGTTTTCACGGGAAGGGATGCTCCTCAGGAACTCGTTGACTCTGCTGACCTCGTAACATTTATGAAAAAGGTTAAACATTACTTTGAGAAAAACATTCCTGCAAGAAAGGGTATAGAAAAATGAAAGAAGTAGTAGAAAAAGTACTTGAAGGAGAGCGCCTTACCAAGGAAGAGGCACTAAAACTTTTTGAGCTTGACTTAAAGGATCTTGGATACCTTGCGAGAAAGGTAAGATTTCGTTTAAATCCAGAAAGAATAGTTACTTATGTGGTTGACAGAAACATAAACTACACCAACATATGCATTTCTGGATGTAAGTTTTGTGCGTATTACAAACCTCCAGGTTCTCCAGAAGGTTATGTACTAAGTTTTAAAGAGCTTGGTAAAAAAATAGAGGAAACCATCCAGCTTGGAGGATACCAGATTTTACTTCAGGGAGGTCTTCATCCAGACTTGCCACTTAGTTTTTACGAAGAAATGCTAAGGTTTATCAAAGAAAACTATCCCCAGATTCATGTACACGGCTTTTCTCCTCCGGAAATCGTGCACTTTAGCAAAATATCAGGGCTAAGCATAGAGGAGGTTCTAAAAAGGCTTATTAAAGCCGGGCTTGACTCAATTCCTGGAGGAGGCGCAGAAATTTTGTGTGACAGAGTCAGAAGCATACTTTCTCCTAACAAGGCAACTGCAGAGGAATGGCTTGAGGTAATGGAAACAGCTCATCGCTTAGGGCTTAAGACCACTGCTACGATGATGTTTGGACACATAGAAACAGAC
The DNA here is from genome assembly GCA_013153525.1 of Thermodesulfobacteriota bacterium. GTDB lineage: Bacteria > Desulfobacterota > Thermodesulfobacteria > Thermodesulfobacteriales > Thermodesulfobacteriaceae > Thermodesulfobacterium. The sequence goes on along the minus strand of JAADEG010000016.1, from coordinate 52,369 downwards.
GCAGAAATAATAGAACACCTTATAAAAATAAGAGAGCTTCAGGACAAGACAGGTGGTTTTACAGCCTTTATACCCTGGACCTTCCAACCAGGAAACACAGGGCTTCACTACATGATTAAAGCAGGATCCGTGAGATACCTTCAGGTGCTTGCTATATCAAGAATAGTTCTTGACAATGTAAAAAACATACAGGTCTCTTGGGTTACTCAGGGTCCTTTTATAGCTCAAATAGCACTTGAGTTTGGTGGTAATGACTTTGGCTCAACTATGATAGAAGAAAATGTAGTTGCTGCAGCAGGTGTTTCTCACAGATTAAAAGAAGAGGAAATAAGAAGGTACATTACAGAAGCAGGCTACATTCCAAAGAGACGCAAAATGGATTACTCAATAATAGAATAATGGACTTTATTCCGATAAAGAATAAAGAATCTTTTCTGTTAAAAAGCAGATTTATTCTTACCTGGGACAAAGGGCTTCTTGAAAATGCTGGAATAGAAGTTCAAAACAAAGTCATTGCAAGAATAGAAAACTTCAAGCTTTTAAAAAAGAGCTTTACAGGAAAGGTCTTGGACTTAGGAGAAACCTTGTTAATGCCGTGTTTGGTTAATGTTCACCTTCACCTTGAGCTTTCACACTTAAAAAACAAAATTAAACAAGGGCTTGGATTTTTACCCTGGGTAAAAGAAGTTATAAGACTAAAAAGTACCTTGAATCCTTCAGAAACAGAGCTTAAAAAGGCTATTTCACAATTGATTTCGTCTGGCGTAGGCATTATAGGAGATGTGGGCAATAACTTTCCACCTACTTACGAAAAGCTTCTGAATAAAAATATAAAAGGAGTTTACTTCTGGGAACACCTTGGTTTTAAAAAAAGACGAATCTCTAAGGAGGTGTTTAAAGAAGAACCTTTAATTTATTCTTTGTCTGCACATGCTCCCCACACGGTTTCTTCAGAAATGATAAAATACTTAAAAGAAAAAACTCTTAAAATGAAAAAACCGTTTTCCATTCACTGTGCAGAATCAGAAGAGGAAGTAGAGTTTTTGAAAAAAGGAAAGGAAAGCACCTGGGGAAAGTTTTTATTAGAAAGGGGCTTTGAGTTTAGTGAAATACCTGTTAAAGAAACACCTGTAAAGTACCTTGAAAAGCTTGGTATTCTTGACTCATTAACAGTGCTGGTTCATTGCTTATACCTTGAAGAAGAGGATTACTACGCAATAAAAAAAGGTGGTGCTAATGTGTGTTTGTGTCCAAGGAGTAATTACTTTATTCAAAATAAAGTGCCAGATCCAAGGAAGTTTTTAAAAGCAGGGATAAGTGTTTGCGTGGGAACTGATAGCCTTGCGAGTAATACAGACCTTGATTTGTGGAAGGAACTTGAGTTTTTAAGTGAAAAGTTTCCTGAAGTTCCTGGAGAAGAGCTTTTAAAAATGGCAACCTTAAACGGAGCAAGAGCTCTTTGTTTTTTAAATTGCGGAAAAATTTCCGTAGGCTCAAAACCAGAGCTTATAGCTGTTGATGTGGAAAAATTACCCAAAAACAAAAAAACGCTGATTAATAACTTGCTAAATTCAGAAAAGATAATAAGGTATAGAATCTATGAAGAAACTTAAAATAGGAATGCCCAAGTACTTAAATACTTATCCTCTGTTCTTTTTTTTAGAGGCAGAAGAAAGTGGAGTGGAGCTCGTCTTCAGGGTTCCGAGAGAGCTTAACAGAATGCTCGTTAACAGAGAGATTCACGCAAGTTTAAGCTCAAGCATAGTCTATGCAAAACACTTTGAAAACTTTCTCGTAATTCCAGACATTTCTATAAGTACGGTTGGAGAAGTTAAGAGCGTGATATTGTGTCACAGGTATCCTTTACCAGAGCTTGAGGGTAAAAGAATAGCTATCACTCCTGAAACAGAAAGCTCTTTTAATTTATTAAAGGTATTGTGCGAAAGATTTTTGAGAATTTTTCCTGAGTATGTGTTTTTGGATAAAAACTGGAGACAGCTTGAACCTCGTGAAAAAGAAGGATTTGCAGGGTATCTTGCAATAGGTGACGAGGCACTTTGGCTTAACCTTAATTCTCAAAACTTTATGATAACAGACCTTGCAAGACTCTGGCTTGAATTTACTCACCTACCTTTTGTGTTTGCACTTCTTATAGTAAGAAAAGACTTAAACGAAGAGGAAATTTATAGGCTAAAAAGTTTCTGCTGCAAACTTTACCTTGCAAGGGCAAAGGGAGTTTCAGACTTAGAAAAAATCGTAAAACAAAGCAACATCAAGTTTCCAGAAGAATTTGCAATAAACTACCTTATGCACTTGGAATACGACTTTTCCGGGATAAAACAAAGGGCATTTTTGAAGTTTTGTGAATACTTAAAACAACTTGGAGTTCTTGAAAGAGTTCCAGAGATTAACTTTTTTGAGATATAATGAAAGTAGAGAAAGACTTCGTAAAAGAAAAGTTTGACAAAATAGTTAGAAGGTACGATCTCGTAAATCTCATAGGTAGTTTTGGCAGAGACAAGTTTTGGAGAAAAAAGGTAGCAGAACTTTTAGACGGGTGTGAGCCTCCAATCCTTGATCTTTGCTGTGGACCTTTTACTTTAACACTTGAGCTAAGTAAAAGGCACAGAGTAAAGTTTTGGGCACTTGACTTTAGTTTCCAGATGCTTCTTTACGGTAAACCAAGAATTACTAACAAACCAATAGTACCTGTTTGTGGAGATGCAGAACAGCTTCCTTTTAAGTCAAAAACTTTTGGAGGCATTACCATAGCATTTGGATTTAGGAACTTGCCAAACAGAGAAAAGGCTTTAACTGAATTTTACAGGGTTTTAAAACCCGGTGGAAGATTAATTATTCTTGAGTTTTCCTGGCCTAAGAACTTTTTGTTTCAAAAGGTTTATAAGCTTTACTTGGATATTTACATGCCTTTTCTCGGAGGATTGCTTACCGGAGATAAACAGGCGTACGAATACTTAGCTGATTCAATAAAGGCTTTTCCTCCTCCAGAAAAAGTAAAACAAATGCTTGAAGCAAAGGGATTTAGGAATGTAAGTTTTACTCCTCTTACCATGGGGATAGTGTATGTGTATCGTGCTACCAAAGTTTGAAGACAGAATTAAAGGGTGGGGAAGCCCACCCAAGAGGATTATTTTTCGTTTACGAGTTTAAAAGCTTCAAGAGCTAAAATTCCAGCTTCTGTGAGAGAATTCGTTCCGACAAATCCTGCCATTCTAAGTACTTTAAGCTCTTTGTTAAAGGTTTCAGGATCAAGTCCTGCAACTTTGTAAGCTGTTGCCCAGTTCTTTGGAAGAATCCTTATTTTCTTCTCCTTCGTATAAAGAGAACCTATTTTTTGTAAAGCAATGAGAATTCTCATTCCAAGAGGTGTAAGGGGATTGCTCATGCCTGAAGGAGCACCTGCTATTGCTTTTTTAATGAGTTTTCCAGCCTCAGTTAAAACGATTGCGTGATTAGGTAAAATGTCTATAAAACCCCTTGCCTCAAGCTTATCAAGAGCGTACTCTATTTCTTCTTGCCATATTTCGTCAAATGTTGCGTATATGTCTTCTACAAAGTACCTCTTTTCAGGTATAGCCTGAAGAACCATTTTTTCAAACTTGGTAATGTGAGGAAGTCTCTCAATTTCATAAGAGAGTCTTGAATAAAGCTCCCCAGAAGAAGTTACTTCTCCATTTCCAACGAGGTGAGATTCCACTGCTTTTTCGTGCCATTCAAAGTTAGGTGCAGAAAACTCACTGTAATTCATGTTAATAGCCTTTACTGCTGTTGCGTGAATCTCTCTTATTCCTTTTTGTTTTATGTCTTCAACCACCTCTTTTCCAAAGTCCGTAAGTACATAAACCTCTTTGTTCTTTTCAACAGTGCTTTTTACCAAGTTAAATGCTTCAAGTGTATAAAGAGAGGTTCTTACCACATCTCCAAGCTTTTCGTACCACTTTCCACCTTTTTCGTAAAAGCTCTTAAAAAGCTCTTCAACTGTTTTTACTTCTTCAAACTTCTTTTTTATTTCCTCTTTTTTCTGATACCCAAGGTCCTGATAAAGTCTTCTTCCGTAAAAGTTGTGGAGGTGTTTGTATTCTTTAAGAGGTTTCTCATAAACCTCTTTTATAATCTGTTCAACAGTTGGCATAATTTCAGGATTACTTGCGTTCTTTTCCCAGAGTTGATCAATAGCCTTTAAGATTTCCTGATCTATCTGTTCAAGGTTAAAGCTCTTAATTGGACGGGTACCTTTACCTTCTTTCCAAATCCAATAGACCTCTGTAAGGTGTTCTCCAGCAGGTAGAAATTCTCCTTTATCGTTAATGTATCCAAGTGCCATAAGGGTTTCTTTTTCAGCGTCTGTTAACACGCTAACATCTTCTGCATCCCAGAGCTTTACCAAAGAGTCAAGTATGTCCTCAGAAATGATAGTTTCAAACGCAGGAATTGCATACTTAGTTACTTCTTTTATTTTTCTTCCAAGAGGAGTTAAAGTAAATATGTCAGACTTAGGAACTGAAAAAGCTATAAGTCTCATAGATTCAAGTTTAAGAAGCTCTCTACCTCTAACTGGTAAGATGTTAACTGGTCCTGGTCCTGCTGGCATGTCTTTTAAGTACTTAAAAGTGTCAGAGGTGATTAATAGTCTTGGATGCATGTTTTCAAATATCTCAAGAATTCTTTGAGCGTATTCGTTAAGACTTTCGTTTTTAAGGAATCCTCTTTGCTCAAGAGCGTCTTTTATGTAAGGACCAGGTATGCCGTCGTTTACTGCAGAGTTTTTAAGCATGGTAATAACTTCAGAACCAATCCACCTGAAGCCTTCGTCCCAGTTTGCAGGGTGCTCTATAAGGTCTTTTTGAATCATTTCTTTAAGGGTATCCACTAAGTATCTGCTCCAATAGGTAAGAGTATAAGTTGAAGGCTTTTCAAGTCTTATGAGTCCTCCAAGCTCAAGTTCTATATAAGGATTTTCCTGTGTGCTATCCGTAATCGTAAGAGAAGTTTCACCTCTTGCTGAAGCTTCTTCAAGAGCAAGAAGAGCAAGAGCGTGCTCTTTTTTGATAATCATTTTTACCCTCCGTGTTATTTGTTTTTTAAAAATTAATAATGCAGGATCTTAAGAATACAAGGCAATTTTAGTAAGAATTTTCCGAAAAATTTTTTAAAACCCTTGAAAGCACTTTACAAAAGGATTAAATTTGTGTTAAAATTAGAAATTACAAGCAAAAACTTCAAAAAGGAGGCAATCTATGAAAGTGGTAGTTGCTTATGACGGTTCTCAGGACGCTAAAGAAGGAATTAAGATGGCTCAGGAGTATCTTAAGGATGTAATAGAGGAGCTTATATTCTTGACAGTGGTAAGAAAAAGAGACGAAATGAGTAAAGAAGAAGAACAAAAACAAAAGGAAAAAGCAGAGGCACTTATTGAAGAGGCAAAAAAAGAAGTAAAAGGTAACTTCAAAGTAAGAGGTGAAGTAGTAGTTGACTATTCTGTAGCTGAGGCAATTCTTAACTTCGTAGAAAAGGAAGAGGCAGATCTCCTTATAATGGGAGCAAGAGGAGTGAGACCAGACATAATAAGATACACCCTTGGAAGTACTGCAGCTAAGGTAGTAAACTTTGCACCTTGTTCTATTTACATAGCAAAGAAAAAATAAAAGAATCTAAGATGTAACTTTAAGAAGATTTAAATGAAAGAGCTGTTTTTTTTTCTTACGCTTATTGTGTATGTTCTTTCTTTTATTGGATTTGCTTTTTACTTTAAGACTCTAAGAAAGGATGTATTAAAGTATTCACAGGGTTTACTTGCTATAGGTTTTGGTTTTCATAGCATCTATTGGATAACGAGGGGATACGAAATCTACTTAAGGGCTTCTCTTTTTTTTGGAGACGCTTTAAACTTTCTTGCCTGGTCTTTGGTACTTGTTTATTTTATTTTTACCATAGGCAGGATTAAAATTTACACTGCTGGTTTTTTTTTAATGCCCTTAGTGTTGATTTTGTTATTTCTTACTGAATTAAAGGAGTTTAAAATAGAGTCTCCATTTGAGTCTTACTTAAAAAACTTGTGGTTTCCTCTTCACGCCATAGCTGGTCTGGTTTCCCACGCATTTTTACTTTTTGGAGTTATTGCAGCGATTATGTACCTCTTGCAAGAAAGAGAAATAAAAAGAAAAAAACTTGGTATTTTTTTCAAAAAACTCCCTCCACTTGAGTACTTAGACAGAACTATGGAAAAAGCACTTTACTTGGGCTTTATTTTTCTTACTGTAGCAATGCTAAGTGGAGCTATGTGGAGTGATCTCGTATTTGGAGATTATTGGGTGTGGTCTCCTAAGCAAGTTATAACTTTTATACTGTGGATAGTTTATGCGATACTCATTCATCAAAGAGTTTTAATAGGTTGGAGAGGGAAAAAAACTGCTCAAATGCTTATAATGGGATTTTGCCTCTGGGCAATTAGCTTTTTTGTGGTAAGTTTGTGTTGTAAGGGGTTTCACAGCTATGCCTACTGAATACGAAATAATACTGATAGGGCTTAATCACAAAACAGCTCCTGTTGAAGTAAGGGAGCGTCTTGCCTTTAAAGATAGCAAAATACACCCTCTTAAACTGCTTAAAGAGTCCATACCTTTTAAAGAGGCGTACTTTCTTTCAACCTGTAATAGAGTAGAGTTTTACTTCGTTATAAGCCAAGAAAGAAAAGAAGAATTTATAAGGGAGTTCGTTAAGTTTATAGAAGAGGTGACCAAGACTTCGTGGAAGGAGTTGAAAAAACACTTTTACTTTATGGAAAACGAAGACGCTGTTAAACACATTTTTGAGGTTGCGTGTGGACTTGACTCAATGGTGATTGGAGAACCACAAATTCTTGGACAGGTAAAAGACGCTTATAGGCAAGCTTTAGAGAATCGTACTTCTGGACTCGTTTTAAACAAATTACTTCACAGGTGCTTTTTCGTAGCAAAGAGGGTAAGGACAGAAACAGGTATTGGTGGTGGAGCTGTTTCTATAAGTTACGCAGCTTACGGGCTTGCAAAAAAAATCCTTGGTAGCTTAAGAGGTAGAACGATTTTACTCGTTGGTGCAGGTGAAATGGCAGAACTTGCTTGTATGCACTTTATTTCTGCTGGTATAGACAAGGTGCTCATAGCAAATAGAACTCTTTCAAGGGCTATAGAACTCGCAGAAAGGTTTAAAGGAGAAGCGTATTCCCTTGAAGAACTTCCTACCGCCCTTACCAAAGCAGATGTCGTTATATCTTCAACAGGTGCACCTGGTTTCGTAATTACTAAAAAACTCGTTGCCTCAGTTTTAAAACCGAGAAAGTTTAGACCTTTGTTTATTATAGACATAGCAGTGCCAAGAGATGTTGAGCCAGAGGTTAACAAACTTGAAAATGTTTATCTCTACGACATAGACGACCTTAAAGAAGTAGTTGAAGAAAACCTAAAGGAAAGACAAAAAGAGGCTTTAAGAGCTAAAGTAATAGTAGAAGAAGAGGTTTTAAAGTTTAGGCACTGGTTAAAAGAGCTTGACCTACATCCAACCATAAGAGCACTTAGTGAAAAAATGGAAGATCTTAGACAAAAAGAGCTTGCAAAAACTCTTAAAAGACTAAAACACCTTGACGAAAAAGACAGAGAAGCACTTGAGGTCTTAACTAAGTCCTTAGTTCAAAAGATACTTTTTTATCCTATCAATTACATGAAAACTAATACCCAACACGAAAAAGGCAGACAGGCAATAAACATCGTAAGAGAAATGTTCAAACTTGACGAAATAACAGAGGAAGAAGTATCCTTAGCAGAATCTCAAGGCGAGAAAAAGCCCAAGCTTTATGTAATAAAGTAACTTTATTGTATGTTTAAAAGCTGTTTAGCTTTAAGAGCTTCTTTACTGTAAGGAAAGGTCTGAATCAATTTTTTTAGTATTATTTGGTAAGCTTCGTTGTCACCGAGTTTTTTAAATGCGAGAGCCTGTCTAAAAAGTGCAGCAGGTTTTAGTGGATGAAATTCAGGCATTTCTATAAGTTTTTCGTAGCTTAAAATAGCTTCTTCGTAGTCTTTTAAGTGGAAGTAGCACTCTCCAATCCAGAAGTAGGCTTGTCCTATCCACTTTCCGTTTGGAAATCTTTGTAAGTACTCTTTAAAAGCTGAAAGTGCTTTGGTAAATTCTCCTTGTTTGTAATAATTAAAAGCCTTTTCGTAAAGTTCAGCTTCTGTTAAAGGTTTTTCTTTTTTCTTAGGGATGGTCGCATTAGAGGTAAGATTACCTGCAAGAGTTGCGTTTTTTGCCAAAGTAGTTTTATTAGAGGTTACATTAGACGGCAGGTTGGTCTGCGTTACATTAGAGGTGGCATTCAAAGTAGCATTCGTAGAAAGTTTATTGTGAAACTTTTGAAGTAATTGGGTTACATTGGATGCATTACTTGAGATGGTTGCATTTTGTTGGAGATAAGTAGTTTTGGCTTGGGGAGTTACGGTGGTAGCATTTAAAGTTGTGCTTGGCGTAGCATTCGTCGTAATACTTGGAGTTTGAGTGTTTTGCATAGGCTGTTTTGAAGACGCTTTAAGGGTGTCTATTTCAGCCTGAAGTAAGTTAATCCTTGAGTTTAAAGCAGAAATTTGCCTTCTCAGCTCTTTGCTTAATTCTTCTTGATTAAACTTTAGGTCGTCTATCTCAGAGCTTAATAAGTCTTGTTGACTTTTTATGTCCTCTAATTCAGAGATAATCTGAGTTTTAAGAGAAATTAATTGTTGAGGAGTAAGGGTTGCGTTTGAGGTCTTGGGAACTTTTGATAAGGTTTTTAATTGTTTTTCTAATTCTTTAATTTTCTGAGCCTGGGCTGAAACCATAGTTTCAAGATTTATAACCCTAACTTTTAAGTTGTTAAACTCTTGGGGATTAACTGCTACGCATCCTGAAAGAACCAAACCAAGACCTAAGGTTAAGAGGAACTTTTTCATGTTGAAATCCTCCTGAGGTTTTATAGTATTATACCAGAAATTCCAAAGTTTCAACGGATTTAAAATTAATTTTGCTTAGAAAATTAAGTTGATCCGTAAAGAGCTGCTCCAATAGCTCCTAAGAAAGGAGACACAGAAGAGATAACGATGTTTTTATTTATTTCTTTTTCAAGAAAGGTTTTCAACAACTGATTACCTGCACAGCCACCTGCTAACATAACTTCGTCTTTCAACGGAATTCGTTTTGCCATTCCAGCAACTCTGTGAGCAATTGCAAAGTGAACTGCTTTTAAAATTTCCTTTCTATCCATTCCCTTTGCGATCATTGAAATTACTTCTGATTCAGCAAAAACCGTACACATGCTGTTTATTTTTACTTTAAGATCTTTACCCTCTATAGACAAACTCGTTACTTCTTCAAGACTGTATCCAAGAGTTTTTACCATTATTTCCAAAAACCTGCCTGTTCCTGCTGAACACTTGTCGTTCATTTCAAACTTAATTATTTTTCCTTCTTCACTCAAAGCAATAACTTTCGTATCTTGCCCACCTATGTCTATAATAGTTCTGACTCGTGGATTTATAAACTTAGCACCTATAGAAAAAGCCTTAATTTCTGTAATTACTTCAATGTTGTTAAAATTTTCCTTTACAAGGTGTCTTCCGTAGCCAGTTGCAATTATTTTGTCAGGTTGATAGGTTTTTATAAAACTTTTACACTTTTCAAGTGGATCGTAAGATGTTTCGGTTTTTTCTAAACCTACGATATATCCGTCTTGTAACAGAGCGCACTTTATGTAGGTTGAACCAATGTCTAAACCCAAAACCAGCACGGATTTTACTCCTTAAGAGTTTCTATAAAGGCTTCAATCCTCGTTTTCAATTGTCCTATGTCTTCCAAACTATAATCGGTTTCAAGCTTTAAGTAAGGAACTTCTATGTCTCTTTCAAGTTTATAAGCTTCAAACATATAAGGAGTACAGAATTGTAAAGAATAATGAATGATACCGTCAGCTTTAAGGGTTTTAAACATGTTTTTAATGTCGTCTAAGCGTTCGTTATTAGGAGTAAAACACGCACAATGCGTTTTAAGATAACGGATAGCTATCTTTTCAATACCTTCTTCTACGCTTGAGAAGCTATCGTCTGTTAATTCGTTGTAATATCTCTTTCCTACGCAGGATTCTTCTCCAACTACGATAGCACCACTCGTTTCTACGAGGTGATGTAACTTCCAATTAGGAAGGGCGAAAGGACAACCAGAAATTAAAATACGAGGAGTATTTTTTGAAACTACTCCTTGTTTGTTTTTTACCATGTTTTCTAACTCGTCGCATAATAAATTTACTTTTTCTGCAAACCTCACAGGGTCGTCGTAAAATGCTATTTGTTCTATCAAAAGAGCGTCAAGTCCAGAAATAGGAACGGGATCAAAAGCTCTAAGTTTTTCCAGTCTGCTCAAAGCTTTCCTTTTTGCGTTTGCAATGGCAACCCCTTTCTTTAAAGCTTCTAATGTTAACTTTTTTCCTGAAAGTTCCTCAAGCTTATCTTTAAATTTGTAAACTTCCTTAAGAAACAACTCAAAAGCTTCTTTACTTTTGGTGTGAGGAACTTCTAAAACATAAACCTTTCCATTAGTAATTTGATTAAATGTTTCGTAAGCCTTTTTCTTTCCGTCACAGGTAGTTTCTCCTACTATAATGTTACAACACTCTATGTACGGGCACACTCCAGCGAGTTTAAAACCCATAAAAGCCTTAATTAAGGCGCAGGTGTTTCTTGGTATGTACTTTTCTGCTTCTTCGTATCCTATTTCTGCTCCTGCACACAAACCTACGCAAATTCCGTCTAATGCGTAAATAAGCTCCTCAGGTACATAAACGCAAAACGCACCTACTACCACTTTTCCTTCTTTTCTTGCATCGTAAAGCTCTTTAATCCTTAAACCGTGAACCTCAGAAATAACGAAGTCAAAGTATTTCATGCCCTTGGGTCTTTTTGGTTGAGAAAGGAAAATTTTTTCGTAAAACTCAGATAGAGTGTTTAACAAAACTTCGTGAGAATCAAGGTCTAACCCTAAGCTTTTCCATAACTTAACATACTCTTCCAATTGGCACCTCCTTAAATCAGTTTTAAAATAAAGTTATTCACGAAGTTTTTTAAAAGTCAAATAAGTTTTTTAAATAATTTAATTAAGAATTATTTGAGTTTGACAAAAAATTCCAAAATTTTAGGATGCAGTGAATTGCCTACTTGTATAATTTTCGTAATATGTTAAAAAATAACATTAACCACAAGGAAAAGTTTTAAACGAAGTTTTAAAAGTTAACCTAAACTTCAAAAAATGCGAATAGAAACTTATCGTAGAGCTCCTTTTGTTGATAGAGAAGAGGAGGTAGAGTTTTTCGTTAGCTGGTTTCAAGAAGTCCCTCAGAGGATACTCTGGGTTTATGGACCTAAGTCAAGCGGAAAAACTACGGTAGTAGCTTATGTAATTGATAATTACTTGCTTAAAAACAAAAAGTTTTGGATAAAGTATTTTAATCTAAGAGAAACCTTAATAAGTTCATACGAAAGTTTTATTGATACTTTTTTTGTTGAAGTAGAAAAAAGCGAAAGTGAAGCAGTAGGAAAAGTCGGAATAAATGTATTCGGTTTTTCAGGAGAAATTTATCAAAAGATAAAGAAAAAACAAATTAATCTGTTTAAAACATTTATTGAAGAACTTGAAAGATTGGTTAAAAAGAAAAAAAGATGCGTGATAGTAATAGATGAGATCCAAAAGCTGAGGGACATATACATAAAAAATGGAAATGGAGAAAGAGAACTATTAAAAGAATTTCTAAATTTTTGCGTAAGTCTAACCAAAGAAAGACACCTGAGCCATGTGGTAATTCTTACATCAAATACAATATTTATAGAAAGGATATACAACGATGCAAGGCTGAAAGAAACTTCAGACTTTGTTAAAATAGATCACTTAAAAAAGGAGCAGGTAAAAGAGTGGCTTAAAATAGAAGGTTTAAGTAAAAAAGAAATAGATCTTGTATGGGAATATTTAGGAGGGAGTATCCCGAGAATTTTGAAAGTTTTAAGTCAAGTCAAAAATGGAAAAAACTTGAAAGAATTTTTAGAACAAGAAGCCTGGTTTGCTTACACAGAAATAGACGAGTTTTTAGCAGAGTTTAAGGACGAAGAAGTTGAATACTTTAAAAGTGTGGCAGAGGAAATCGTGGAAAAGGGGTATTACAGTCTTGAAGGGCTAAAAAAAGACAAAAGAGAATTTTTAGCAATGTGGGCAGAAAGAGAAATACTTTTTTACGATCCTTTGGAATTAAAAATCTTTCCGAATAGTAAAATTTATGTAAAAGGGCTTGAAATTTTTCTTAAAAAATACAAGGAGGTTTAGAGATGCACTTTCTTTTGGAGGGGGAGAGCATTACGAAGTTTTTACTTGGTAACGAGGCTATTGCAAGAGGTGCTATAGAAAGCGGGGTTAGAGTAGGTGCTGCGTATCCAGGAACTCCGTCTTCTGAAATAGCTAATACTTTGTTTGAGGTGCAAAAAGACTTAAAAGGTTTTTACTTTGAGTTTTCTGTTAACGAAAAGGTTGCAATGGAAGTAGTTGGATCTGCATCTGCAAGTGGTTTAAAGGCTATAACCTGTATGAAACATGTTGGTCTTAATGTTGCAAGTGACGCCTTTATGAGTCTTGCTTACATTGGAACGAGAGCAGGTTTAGTAGTGGTAACTGCAGACGATCCATCCTGTCATTCAAGTCAAAACGAACAAGACAACAGGTATTACGCAAGACTCGCACAGGTTCCTATGCTTGAGCCCTCTGATCCACAAACTGCGTATTCTTTAACTAAAAAAGCCTTTGAAATCTCAGAAAAATTAGAAATTCCAGTATTGTTAAGAACTACAACGAGGGTGTCTCACGCAAGAGCAGGGGTAAAAGTAGGAAGTATTCCTTGGAAAGAGTACGAAAAATTCAAAAAAGGTTTTTTTAAAAAAGAACCAATGAGGTTCGTTCCAGTACCTGCAGTTGCAAGAAAGCGCCATCAAATACTTTTAGAAAAACTAAATGAAGCAAAAGCAATTGCAGAAAACTTCCCAGAAAATAAGCTAATTATAAAAGGAAAAAAAGGAATATGTGCAAGTGGTGTATCAGTAAATTATGTCCTTGACGCAATTGAAGAATTGGGAATAGAAGAGGAAGTGTCTTTGTTGCTTCTTAGCTTTACCCATCCCTTTCCTGAAGAGCTTGCAAAGAGCTTTTTAAAAGAGGTTGAAGAGTGCATAGTAGTGGAAGAACTTGAGCCATATTTAGAAGAAAACCTTAAAGTAATAGCCTACGAAAATGGTTTAAAAACTAAAATATACGGAAAAAAAGAAGGTACTTTTTCAAGGTGTTTAGAGTTTAATCCTGCTGAAGTTAAGGCTAAAATTGCAGAAAGATTTACCTCAAAAAAGTCTATTATAGAAGTTCCACCGTTTAACTTTGAAGACAAATTACCTAAGAGACCACCTGTACTTTGTACGGGTTGTCCTCATAGGGAAACATATACGATCGTTAAAGAGATATTAAAAGAGCTGGGAATAGAAGAAAAGACTATTTATCCAACAGACATAGGGTGTTATACTCTTGGAATAATGCCTCCTTTTAATATGGCAGACTACCTCTTGTGTATGGGATCAAGCGTTGGTACATCCTGTGGTTTTGATGTTGCAACTGATCAGAAAGTAGTTGCTTTTATAGGTGACTCCACTTTTTTTCATGCAGGAATTCCTCCACTCGTAAATGCCAAGTACAACAATCACAACTTTACTTTAGTGGTTCTGGACAACGATACGACTGCAATGACAGGACATCAACCAGTACCTTCTCAAGAATTAAAAACTCCAGACCTTGAAAATAAACCTACTATATCAATAAAAAAAATAGTAGAAGCACTGGATATTCCCTGCGTAGAAATAAACCCTTACAAAAAAGAAGAGGCAAAACCCCTCGTAAAAGAGTTACTTCAAAAAAATACTCTTTCCGTTATAATTGCCAAGGCTCCGTGCATCCTTTATAGAAAAAAAGTAGCCAAAACGAAAACTTGACAAAATTGCTTAAAAAAGTAGGAGGGACCTATTGAAAAAATTGAATTATATATTATTTTACTTATCGTGTAAAAATTAGGAGGGAGGAGGTATTTTAATATGCCGATTTACGAATTTAGGTGTAAGGATTGCGAAAAGACTTTTGAAGAGCTGATTTTTTCTAAGGAAGACGAAGAAAAAATAAAGTGTCCGTATTGTGGTTCTGAAAATGTAGAAAAAGAAATATCTGTGTTTGCATCTTTATTTGGAAGGTCAAGTTGTGGTGGAGGAGGCTTTTTTAAGTGAGCTTAAGCACTTTTTGGAGGGGAGTTTCCCCTCCTTAAGATTAATTCTTAAAGGGGTAGAGCAATGCTTAGTAAAAGAATAATCGTGTGTTTAGATGTTAAAGACGGAAAAACTACCAAAGGAATTAAGTTTAAGGGGAATGTTGAGGTTGGAGATCCAGTAGAAATGGCAGAAAAGTATTATCTTGAAGGAGCAGACGAGATAGTTTTTTACGACATTACAGCGAGTGCAGAACACAGAGGTATAATGCTTGATGTAGTAAGAAAAACAGCAGAGAAGATATTTATTCCGTTTTCAGTAGGAGGAGGAATAAAAAGTTTAGAGGACATGAGAGAGGTTCTTCTTGCAGGAGCTGAGAAGGTTTCTGTAAATACTGCAGCGGTATTAAATCCAAAACTCATTTACGAAGGAGCAAAGGCTTTTGGTTCTCAATGTATAGTTCTTGGAATGGATGTAAAGAAAGTTGAGCCGAGCTCTAAGATACCTTCAGGTTATGAAGTTTGGATAAAAGGTGGAAGACAACCAATGGGGATAGACGCTGTGTGGTGGGCAAAAGAGGCTGAAAACCTCGGAGCAGGTGAAATATGCCTTAATTCAATAGACGCAGACGGTACAAAAGAAGGATACGAACTTACGATTACTCAGATGATTTCAGAAGCAGTTAACATTCCTGTTATTGCGTCTGGAGGTGCAGGACACCCTCAACACCTTTACGATGTTCTTACTAAAGCAAAGGCAGACGCAGCACTCATAGCTTCAATGGTACACTACAACATGTACACCATAAAAGAAATAAAAGATTATCTTGCAGAAAGAGGCGTAAAAGTAAGAGCTAAGTGGTAATTTATTCAAGGAGTACTTTTTCTACTTTTTTGCTCTCTAAGTCCAGTATTGCAAAGGTTGGCGTACCTTCTTTTCCTAAAATTTCTCCAGGATTTAACACCAGAGTTTTACCCACTTCTTTAACCTCATAGACATGGGTGTGTCCACAAAATACGAAGTCGTATTCCTGAGTCTGTGCAAGGGCATAGGCAATTTTAGGATAGTGAACCATTGCAACTTTGAATCCTTTAACCTCTAAAAAAGCTTGCTCTCCGTGAAAGTTTATGTGAGGATACTTTTTAAGGTGTTGCATCATCAAAAATATGTCTCCTCTATTGTTTCCTAAGATTAAATGCGTTTCTTTTCCAAAATTAGCAAGTACGGGAATCATAAAAGGAGAAATAAGATCACCACAGTGAAAAAGCACCTCAGCATCTTTTCTTAATGCAGTTTCAATTGCTTTTTTAAGATTAGGAATAGAGTCGTGAGAATCACTTAATATTGCTACCTTCATTTTTCTCCTCCGATATTTTAATCAATATATATAAAAATATTATACCACTGAAAGTTTAAGGGGTGTACTTTACTATTTTTATAGGTAACATTACGACCAGACCGTGGGTTACGAGCTGATCAATTTCTTTAAGAAACTTTTCTGCGTTTTCTTTTGTTTCTATTACCTCTATAAGAATTGGCAAGTTAGATCCTAAATCAAGAAAGGACATAGCTCTTACTTTTTTAGACGGACCGTATCCCATTATAGCCTTAAATATAGTAACTCCTGAAAGGTTGTTTTCTTTAACCACTTCCAAAATTTTTTTGTAAAGAGGTTTTCCTTCAACCCTATCCTCTTCTCTAATGTAGATCTTTATCATGTAAGCGTCTTCTTGTGTAAGCATGGCTCTCTCCCCCTTTATGTTTTCTTTCCATAAATCTATCTTATTTAAGAAAAAGGTAATTTGCAAGAGCAAATCCTAAAATTCCTCCTATAAACGATAGAGTAAAGTTAAGAAATATGTTTAAAACACCGAGAAGTAGCATCTTTTCTTGAAATAAGATTAGGCTTTCGTATGTAAAAGAAGAAAAAGTAGTTAAAGCTCCAAGAAATCCCACTATAAAGAGGTATCTATACATTGGATCTATTGCAGAGTAAAGAAAGTGCTTTGCAAGAAAACATACGAGAAAAGAGCCTAAGATGTTAACTATTAATGTTCCCAAGGGAAAGTTTCCAGGAAAGAACTTTGCAGCTAAAAATGCTATAGTATAACGACTTAAAGCACCAAAAGCACCACCAATAGCAATAAGCACGAGTTTTAACATAACAGACCTCCTGTTGAATTAGTGTAAGAATAACTTAAGTCTTAGGCGTCATCAGCCTGAGAGGCGGTTAAGGGAGGACGCCATCTCCCTTTTTAATTGGGCAAGATTGCCGAGACAAAGGCTTTTTTGTCAAAGGGAACGAGATCATCCTCTTTTTCCCCAAGCCCTATGAATCTTATAGGTAGATTAAATTTGTGAGAAATTGCTATAGCTACTCCTCCTTTTGCAGTGCCATCCATTTTCGTAATAATGGCTGTGTGAATTGGCACTGCTTGAGAGAAGTGCTCAACCTGATTAAGAGCGTTTTGTCCAGTTGTTGCGTCTAAAACTATGATGTTTTCCTGTGATTCCTCTGGAACTAATTTGTTAACCACTCTAACCATCTTTTTTAGCTCTTCTATTAAGTTGTACTTGGTGTGAAGTCTTCCTGCAGTATCTATAAGAACTACATCAATGGACTTTTGTTGGGCATAAGTAATACCTTGATATATAACTGCTCCAGGATCTGCACCTTCTTGAAGGGCAATTACAGGAGCACCAATTCTGTTTCCCCACATCTTAAGCTGATCTATAGCAGCAGCTCTAAATGTATCTGCAGCAACGAGAACAACAGAATAACCCTGAGTTTGAAGTTTTTTTCCTATTTTTGCAATAGTAGTAGTTTTACCTACTCCGTTTACTCCGAGAAAGAATAATACACTCGGTTTTCCAGGAGGTGGAAACTCTCTATCACACTCCTTTAAAAAGCTTAACATTTGACTTCTAAGAAATTCCTTAAGTTCTCTGGTTGTAGGGGCTTCACCTTTTAAAACGCGTTCTTTAAAGGGTTCAAGCAAAGCTAAAGTGGTATCTACTCCAAGGTCTGCGAGAATAAGACTTTCTTCAAGTTCTTCCAAGGTCTGAAGGTCAACTACTTTGTCAACTTCAAAGAGCTCTGAGAAGGTTTCTGAAAGCTTTTCCTTGGTTTTGGATAGCCCTTTTTTGAACTTTTCAAAGAGTTTTTCGGTTTTAAATCTGCTAAAAAAGCCTTTTTTTTCTTCTTTTTTTTCTGCGGGCTTTTCTACGGATTTTTCAGGAAGTTCTGCCTTTTCTTCTGGAGATACTTCAACAGATTCAACTTTTTTTAGCTCTTCTTTTTCTTTTTTTTCTTCTTTTTTTCTTCTGAAGAACTTAAACATTGGAATAACCGATTGATTTTTTCAGCGGAGGAGGAGGGATTCGAACCCCCGGAGGGGCGTGAAGCCCCTCAGCGGCTTTCAAGGCCGCCCCCTTCGTCCACTCGGGCACTCCTCCATTCACTTTAAATATAACTCAAAAATACATAATTTCCAACCCCAATCCCCACATGTCTTGCTATTACAGGACACTTGATTTTTAACAGAAAAAATAATCCGGTTTTTTTCTCCTCTGAAAGACTCTCAAAGTTACCCTGCCCTTTACTTATTACTATGTCAGCAGACTCAAACTCTTTTAAAAACTCTTCGTTACACTCTTTAAGCACTACTCCTGGTAAGTTACATCCAGTAGGAATTATTCTGGCAACTTCGTGTATTCCAGAATTTATCGCGTCTTCTACTGTTGCGTCATTTATTATAGGCTCTGGTCTTACTGCGTATGTCACTTCTGCGTAATTCTTAAGCTCATCTATTAACACCTTGTCAAAAACCGTTTCTCCTGCGTTGTCCCCGATTATCAAGACTTTCTTTGCTTTTTTCAAAGATTCCCAAAACTTTTCAAAGTGCCACACTGCAAATTCTTTTTTTAACTCTTCTTTAATTGAAGCAACAAGTTTTTTCATGTCCTTTATAGAATACGCTCCTGCATCAAATGTGTTACCTACTCCAGATAACCTTATTCTAAATTCAAGCTTTTCTCTCTGATCTCCTTTTTCAAGCTCTTCTTTTAATTCTGTTAAAACCTTTTTTGCAAGAGAAATGCACTCGTCTTTTAAAGGTTTGTAAGGATCTTTTTCCTTTAACAAGCCTTTTAATTCGTGATGTATGTCCCTTGCAAGTTCAGGAGGTGTTGAAAACGACTTAAAGTTTTTTAACACATCTAAGGTTTTAAGCATTGCTACTTCTTTTACATCCTGAGGAGCGTTAACTATTTTAGTTGCTTCAAGGACCTGCCTTAAAAAACACGGTAAACACTCAAGTTGAAGCCTCATTTTAATCCCTCTTTTAAAAGTTTTTTAAAACAGACTTAATTTTATAACAAATTTTCAAAAATCAACCCTCTATTACCAAAAGGGTAGTAAAAATTTAAAAAGTAATTAAAATATAAAGGCATGAGTGAAAAGCCTTGGGGTGGCAGATTTTCTGAAGAAACTTCCAAGTTTCTTGAAGAATTTAGTGAATCCGTATCTTTTGACAAAGTTCTTGCTCCCTACGAAATTAAAGCAAGTATTGAATACGCAAAAGCCTTAAAAAAAGCAGGGGTATTAAGTGAAAATGAGTGCGAAATTATTATAAACGGTCTTAAAGACTTGGAAAAAGAGATTTCAGAAGGTAAGTTCGTTTTTAAAACAGAATACGAAGATGTTCACATGAACATAGAAAGGGCTCTTTTTGAAAAAATAGGAGATGTTGCTTATAAGTTACACACAGGAAGAAGTAGAAACGAGCAAGTAGTTACTGACTTAAGACTTTATCTCATTGATAAGGTAAGTAAGTTAAAAAAGGGGTTAAAAAATTTACTCTTGGCTACAATAGAGAAGGCTGAGGAGTACTTTGGAATTATAATGCCGGGTTTTACACATCTTCAACACGCTCAACCAGTTCTTTTTTCTCATTGGTTAATGGCGTACTTTTTTATGTTTAAAAATCACTTTCACAGGCTGGAGGACTACGAAAAAAGGTTGAAGGAATGCCCTCTTGGGAGTTCGGCATTTGCTGGTTGTGGTTTTCCTATTGATAGACACGAGCTTGCAAAAGCCTTAGGCTTTGAAAAACCAATTGCTAATAGCGTATTTGCAGTAAGCACGCGAGACTTTTTACTTGAACTCTTGTTCGTATTAAGTCTCATAATGCTTGACCTTTCAAGGTGGTGTGAAGAGGTGGTCGTGTGGAGCTCACAGGAATTTAGTTTCGTAGAGCTTCCAGACAGTCTTTGTACTGGTAGTTCCATAATGCCTCAAAAAAAGAACCCAGATCCAGCAGAGCTTATAAGAGGAAAGAGCTCGGTAGCAGTTGGTAATTTGAACAGGCTCATGCTTTTGGTAAAGGCTTTACCACTCAGTTACAACAGAGATCTTCAGGAAGACAAACCACCTGTATTTGAAGCCCTTAAAGATACTATTAATTCCGTAAAAATGATGGTGCTTCTCGTTCAGGGAATAAAACTTAAAACTGAAAACATAGAAAAGTGGATTTCAGCAGGATATCTTCTTGCAACCGAGGTAGCAGATTACCTCGTGTTAAAGGGGATCCCTTTTAGAAAGGCTCACCACATAACAGGAGAAATCGTTTTGTACGCAGAAAAAAACAGAAAAAGACTTGAAGAGTTAACCATAGAAGAGTTTAAAAGTTTTGCAAAAGAAATAGAAGAAGACATATACGAATGGTTGAAACCAGAACACGCAATTTCAAGAAGAGAACTTTTTGGAGGAACGGGCTTTAATTCAGTAAAAAAACAGATTAACACAGCAAAAGAGTTTATTAATGGTTTGGAGTTATGAAAGAGGAAAAGATTTTACCCCACATACTTTTGTGTTACGACGGAAGTCCGTCAGGTTACAAAGGGCTGAGGTATGTTGAACAAGTTTTTGAAAAAAGTGAAATAGGCGTAACTCTTCTTAGAATTATAGATTCTCCTAAGCTTCATCCTTCACTTTCAACAGACCTAAAAAAGAGGTTTTTCCAAGAGGACGAGGTAGAAGAAACTGCAAACAAGCTTTACAAAGAACATTATAGCAAACTTCAAGAAGTGGCAGAGATTTTAAAGAGTAAGACCTTGGGAAAAGTAGAAGTAAAAGTAGTTTTTAAACAAGGAGAAATTTTTTACGACATAGTTAGAATAGCTCAAGAAGGACTTTACGACGCAATAGTAGTAGGTAGGAGAGGGCTCTCAAGAATAAGTAGTTTTATTTTGGGAAGTATTACTCAAAAACTCGTTTACTCTACGAGTTTTCCAATCTGGATTATAAGAGGAGATTCCTGGAATAAAAAACTATTTGCAGGAATTGAGCTCAACGAAATGGGAATAAGGGTCATAGACTATGTAAGTTTTATTTTGGCTTATGTAAAAAGCGTAAAACCCGTGTTCTGTCACATATATCATCCGTTTTCTCCTTTTGAAGACTTTAGAGGTAGTTTAGAAGAATTGTTAAAAGTTTTAAAAGAGCCTGAGGTAAGGGAGTACTTTTTAAAAGTTAGAGAAATATTTAAAACTAACGACTTTGACGAAAACAGAGCAGAATTCGTGTTTAAAAGAAGTATTTTTGGAACTGCAGGACAAATCATAAGAATGGTAAAAAAAGAAGGTTTTTCAACTATAGTAATAGGAAGAAAAGGAAAGAGCAAACTTAGAGAAATATTTCTTGGATCAGTTAGTCAGAAGCTGATTTCTTACTTTGAAGACAAGGCGATATGGATAGTACATTAAAAAAGAAAAAAAAGAAAAAAACTATAAAGTGTCCTATATGTAAAAAAGAAACCCAGTGGGAAGGGAATCCTTATAGACCTTTTTGTTCAAAAAAGTGTAAGCTTGCAGACCTTTACAACTGGTTGTCTGAGGAGTATAAACTAATAGAAGATCAAGAAAGAGAATCTATTTAAGGGTTTTAAAAATTTTTCAAAAAGGGGGTGTTCGTCGTGCAAGAAATAGACATTGCAGTTCTTGGACTTGGTCCTGCAGGAATACAGGCAGGGATTCACGCAGGAAGAAGAAAACACAAAGTTGTAGCCTTTGGAAAGCCTTTTGAAAGCTCACTCATTAACGCAGAAATAGACAATTACTTTGGTTTTAAAGAAAAAGTAAAAGGAGAAGACCTATTAGAAGCAGGACTTTATCAATTGAAAAAGTTTGGAGTAGAGGTGATAGAAGAAGACATAGTTAAAATAGAGCCTTTAGAGGACGGATTTAAACTTCTTACGGAAAAAGAAAAAGAGTTTAAAACCATCGCCATCGTAGTGGCTCTTGGGGTTAAGAGAAAGAAAAAAGTATTTAACGACGAAGAAAAATTCGTGGGAAAGGGAGTGTCTTATTGCATAGATTGTGATGCCTGGTTTTACAGAGGAAAAAAAGTCGTTGTAATTGGTGAGGGAAGCAGTGCTACATACGGAGCAAAGTTTTTGACCCAGTTTGCAGAGGAAGTTTATTTTTATCCTTTAAAAGAGCTAAAAAAAGACGAAGAGGAAATTCTTATTGCAAAGGGAGTAAAAATTTTAGATTCAAAACCTATTAAAATTTTAGGAGAAGACGAGGTAAAAGGGATTTTACTTGAAAACGAAACCCAGGTTAGTTTAGACGGCATTTTTATAGAAGTTGGTGCAAAGGGATCTATGGAACTTCTTGCTCCTCTTGGAGTTGAGCTTGATCCAGAGAGTTTTACTTACATAAAAGTTGACAGAGAGATGAAGACGAGTGTAGAAGGAATTTTTGCGTGTGGAGACATTACAGGACCACCTCTTCAACTTGCAAAAGCAGTTGGAGAGGGATGCGTAGCAGGACTATCTGCTTCAGATTATGTAAAGTCTAAAAAAGGAGGCTAAGGAGATTTACTGGTCAAAGAGGCTTGTTATAAACTTAAAAAACCTCGTAAAAAATTACGAAGCTCTTTGTTCGTTTCTTCCAGAGGGCGTAAAGGTTTTACCAGTTATAAAAAACGACGCATACGGACACGGACTCGTAGAGGTTGCAGAATGCCTCAGTAAACGAGGAGTCTGGGGCTGGGGGCTTTCAGAACCTTACGAGGCTGAAGTTTTGAGAAAAAAGGGATTTAAAGAAAGAATTCTCTTGCTTTCGGGTTTTGAAAAAGATTGGTTAGAAGAGTTCCCAAGACTGAACATTACTCCTGTAATAGCAAGCGTAGAAGAAGCAAAGTGGTGTGCAGAGTTTTTCAAGAAAAAAGGTTTAAAGGTAAGCGTACACCTTAAAGTTGATACAGGTATGCATAGATTTGGAATAGACGAAAAACGCATCAGTCAGGTTGTAAGTGTATTAAAAAACTCATACACAAAAGTTGAAGGGATTATGACTCATCTTGCAAGCTCAGAAGAACCTGAATCAGAACTTACCAAAAGTCAATTAGAAAACCTTAAAAAGATTTTAAAGTACTTAAAATCCTTGGGAATTTTTCCAGAGTATGTACACTTTGCTAACACGGGTGGTATAATATTTTTGCAGGAAAAAGGCAACCTCGTAAGACCAGGAATAGGGCTTTTTGGAGGATATCCCAGTAAAAGAGCAAAGGAATTGATAAAGTTGTATCCTGTAATGACGCTTTATTCAAAAATAATAGAAGTTAAAGAGTTAAAACCAGGAGAAAGGGCTGGTTACGGAGGTGCGTTTAAAGCTGAAAGAAAGACTCTTCTCGGCTTAGTTCCTGTTGGTTATGGTGATGGATATCCGAGGATTCTCGGTGGTAGAGGCTTTGCAAGTGTTAGGGGTAAAAGAGTAAAGGTAGTGGGAAGGGTTTCAATGAAGGCGCTTTATGTTGACATAACGGATGTTCCTGGAGTAAAAAAAGGTGACGAGGTAATTTTACTTGGTGGAGAAAATTCAGAAGTTCCTGCAGACGAACTCGCAGAGCTTGCTCAAACTATAAGTTACGAACTCTTTTGTAACCTTGGTAGAGGAATAAACAGGGAGTACATAAAATGTTAAACATAGGGTTTTCAGAGGCAGTGGTTATTTTTATGGTTGCTTTAATAGTGCTTGGACCAGAGCGTCTTCCTGAAGTAGGAAAGTACCTTGCTAAACTCTCTATAGAAGTTAAAAAAAGCATTGACGAAATAAAACGAGAGCTTGAACTTGACAAAGTAGAAGAAGAATTAAAACAGGCAAAAGAAGAGCTTGAGAAAATAAAACAACAGACGGTAAGTCTGGCTGAAAAAAGCTTAGAGACGCAGAATGACGAAAATAAATCTTCCTAAGATTTTTGCTATAGACACTCTTTCAAAAATCCGCAGAGAAATAATAATTTTTGCTGTAATTTTTTTCGTATTGTGGCTTGGAATTTTCTTTGCACTACCTTACATTTTTCCTTATTTAATGTATCCTTACTTTGGTATTCTTAAAGGTGAACCCCTGGTTTTTACTTCTCTTGAAGAAGCACTTTTCGTACTATTGAGAGCGTCTTTTTACTTGGCTTTAATTATAATTATGCCATTTTTTTTGGTTAGGCTCTGGAAGGCGATTGCAAGTGAGTTTTACGAGCCTGAAAAAGAGTTTTTTAGAAAACTGTTCGTTTTATCTTTTTTTCTTGCGAGCATAGGAGTGGTCGTGGGATACTTTTTGTTCGTACCGGTTTTGTTAAAAGTATTTTTGTACTTTGGTAAGGGGTTTGAGGCAAACCTAAAAATAAATTCTTTTTTGTTTTTCGTATTAAGGGTTTTGCTTTTTTCCGTGTTCGTATTTCAAATTCCACTTTTTTTTGCACTTCTGATTAAAGAAGAGGTCCTTACTCAGGAATTTTACAAAAAAAATAGGTTGTACTTTTTGGGTTTTTTTTATGCACTTGCAGTTCTCATAGCTCCGGTAGATCTGTTTTCTCAGGTTCTATTAACCCTATTTTTCTTTTCGTTTTTTAAATTATCTTTTTTAATAGCAAAAATTTTATAAAGGAGTTTAAGGAGGAAAAGAATGGGTAGAAAAAAGAAGAAAAAACTGCACGAATTAGAGGAAGTAAGTTCAACCATAAAGGAATTTGAGCCACCTGTAGAGGGAATGAAGTATGTAATGCTTATAGGAGATGGGATGGGGGACTTTCCTATTAAAGAGCTTGACGGCAAAACCCCTCTTGAAGTGGGTATAACTCCGGGTATGGACTTTATTGCTTCTTATGGAGAAATAGGTCTTTGTCAGACAGTACCACCTGGTATGCATCCAGGATCTGATGTAGCTATAATGGGGCTTATAGGCTATCCTCCAGAAGAAAAATATACTGGAAGAGGACCTATAGAGGCTGCGAGTAGAGGAATTACTTTAAGACCAGAGGATGTAGCTTATAGGTGTAATCTCGTAACTTTAAGGTACGAAAACGGTGAGCTTATAATGGAGGACTATTCAGCAGGGCACATTTCAACAGAAGAGGCTATTGAACTAATAGAGTCAATTAATCGTAGTGCTGCAACTGATAAAATAGAAATTATTCCAGGGGTAAGCTATAGACACATTTTGATATGGAGAGGGGGATCAGGAGGGCTTCACACATATCCACCGCACGATCTTTTAGGAAAAAACATCTGGTTTGCCTTTCAGGCTTATGACGAAGAGCCGTACTTAAAGGAGTTTATTTTAAAGGCTATAGAGATTTTAGAAAAACATCCAATAAATCAAAGAAGAAAAATGGAAAACAAACCTCCTGCTAATGCAATATGGCCTTGGGGGCAGGGTAGAACTCCTGAACTTGAGCCTTTTGAAGAAAAGTGGGGTATAAAAGGAGCTGTTATTTCTGCTGTTGACTTGATAAAAGGACTTGCAGTCCTTTCTGGAATGAAGGTAATTGAGGTTCCTGGAGCAACTGGATACCTTGACACTAATTACGAGGGTAAAGTTGACGCAGCAATAGAGGCTCTTAAAGAGGTTGACTTCGTTTTAATTCATGTAGAGGCTCCTGACGAGGTTTCTCACCAAGGAGAACTTGAGCTTAAAATAAAAGCTATAAACGAGTTTGACAGAAGAGTGGTGAGGTATCTTCTTGAAAGAATAATAGAGGTTACAGAAAAGTACAGGGTACTCGTTTGTTGTGATCACTTAACTCCAATCTCCATAAGAACTCATTCTGCAAAACCCGTGCCTTTTGCCATATTTGATTCAGTAAGGGATAAAGAGAAAAAAAGAGACATAAAGTTTTGCGAAAAAGAGGCTTACAAGTCACCACTTATGTTTAGAAGTGGTCCAGAGCTTTTTGAATACTTTTTACAGAGAAAACCAAGGATTTTCTCTGGAGAAGTAGAATAATGAAAAAGCACTTTACAGACATATTAATAGTTGGCTCAGGGATAGCAGGGCTTAGTCTTGCTTTAAAGTTAAAAGGAATAGGAGAAGTTACTGTTTTAACTAAGAAGCGAATTTTTGAATCTGCTACTTCTCTTGCACAAGGAGGAATTGCCTGCGTAATGGGAGAAAACGACTCCTTTGACTTACACATAAAAGACACTTTAATAGCTGGAGACGGTTTGTGTAAAAAGGAAGTGGTTGAACTCGTAGTTAAAACTGCGCCTGAAAGAATTCAGGACCTCGTAAACTGGGGAGTTGAGTTTGACAGAGATCCAAAAGATCCGTCTAAATTTCACCTTGGTTTAGAAGGAGGGCATAGTAGAAGGAGGATTTTGCATGTTGGAGACTATACTGGAAGGGCTATAGCTAATACTCTGATTGAAAGAGTACTTGAGGAAGACTACATAAAGGTTTTAGAACACTTTTTAGTAGTTAAACTTGTAAAAGAAGACGGTTTGGTTAGAGGAGCTCTTGCAGTAAATCTTACGAACTTAGAACCAGAGGTGTTTTTTAGTAGTGTTGTTGTTCTTTGTACTGGTGGAGTAGGAAAGGTTTATCTTTACACGAGCAATCCTGATACATCTACAGGAGACGGTATAGCTCTTGCCTACGATGTTGGTTGCAGAATTGCAAACATGGAGTTTATTCAGTTTCATCCCACCTGTCTTTATCATCCAAAGGCAAAAAACTTCCTTATTTCAGAGGCTTTAAGAGGTGAAGGAGCTGTACTTCTTAATTCTGAAGGAAAAAGGTTTATGCAAAATTACGATCCAGTTAGAAAAGAGCTTGCTCCAAGAGACATCGTTACGAGAGCTATAGACATGGAACTAAAAAAGACAGGTGGAGAATGCGTCTATTTAGACATAACTCACTTACCCTCAGACTACATAAAAAAAAGGTTCCCTTACATTTACGAAACCTGTCTTAAGTTTGGAATAGACATTACCTCCCAACCAATACCAGTTGTACCAGCAGCTCATTACCTTTGTGGAGGAATAGTAACCAACATTTGGGGACAGACTGACATTCCAAATTTGTTTGCGGTTGGAGAGTGTGCGTGTACAGGACTTCACGGTGCAAACAGACTTGCCTCAAACTCACTTCTTGAAGGTCTCGTGTTTGCTCATCAGGCGTCCTTAAAAATAAGAGAAAATTGGAAAGAATTAAAAAAAGTAAAGTCCGAATCAAAAAGCGTTTATAAGTTCAAGTTTAAGGAGGTGAAAGAGGAGAAGGTTTTCGTTTCACACAACTGGGATGTGGTAAGAAGAATTATGTGGGACTTTGCAGGAATAGTTAGAAGCTTAAGAATGCTTGAGGTGGGAAAAAGGAAAATAGACTTTATTAAAGAAGAGGTTTTTAGTGATTGGAAGGATGTTTGTTTGGACTTAGATGTGGAAGAATTAAAAAACATCATTCAGGTTGCAGAGCTTATTATTGCGTGTGCAGAGAAAAGACTGGAGTCAAGGGGTACGCACTATCTCATTGATTATCCTGAAAAAAGGGAAGAATTTTTGAAAGATACTTTCATTTCAAAAAATATCTGAAAATTTATTGAGAAAGCTTTACAAAATAGAAATTTTTGATAAGATTAAGGAAAATCCTTTTAGGAGGAAGTTGTGAAAGTTATTTTTGATCCAGATATACCTGAAGACATAAAAGAAGACATTCTTGAGGCAATAAAAGAGGAAAACATAGGAGAGATGTGTAAGATATGTGGATGTGACACCCTTTATGTAGCAATGCTTGAAGGTATGCTTGATGTAAAGTGCTATGACTGTGGACACTCTTACTTAGAGATAGAATTAAGTGAAGAGGGGGAAGAAGAGGAATAAATCTCTTCTACAGGAATTGCTCCTTCTCTTATTACTTTCAACTCGTTTCCAACCACAGACACCACTGTTGAAGGTAGGGTATTTTTTACCTCTCCAGCGTCTATTAAAAAGTCAATTTCTGGTAAGAAATTTTTTATTTCGTTAGGATTTAAAGGTTTTTTACATCCACTTGGATTGGCACTCGTTCCTGTAATAGGAAGTCCAAAGTAGTTTATTAACTTTTTAACGAGCTCTGAGGAGGAGAGTCTTATGCCTATAGTTTGTGTGTTTCCAGTTAAAAGAGGAGAGAGGTGTTTTTTTGCTGGAAAAACTATAGTTAAAGGTCCAGGCCAAAACCTTTTTATCAATTTTTTGGCAACTTCAGGGATCTCACTTACGAATAAGTCTAATTGACTTACATCTGATATTAAAACGAGGATGGGTTTTTTTTCTTCTCTTTTTTTTATGCTAAATATTTTTTTTAGTACCTTTTCTGAAAACGGATTTCCTGCAAGACCATAAAGGGTTTCTGTAGGAATAGCTCCAACTGCGTCGTTTTTAAGAAGTAAGGCGACTTCTTTTAAAATAGAGTCTAAGTTTTTTAGATTTTTAGAAATGCAAAAGTATTTCATTAACTTTGAGTGTTCTTATTTTCAGGCACCTCTTCTTTTTCTTCTGGTATGTAAATCTTTTTGTAAAAGATTAATCTCTTACAATGAGGACACTCGTAGTATCTGTTGTCCTTTTGGATTTCGTTGTAAAGCTGAGGAGGAATAGACATGTGACAACCTTCGCACACATAGTTGATTACTGGAGCTATACCTATACCTCCTTTTCTTTGCCTCAAAAGCTCGTACTTTTTCAAGAGGTTCGTAGGTATTTTTTCTGCAATGGTTTCTCTTTTCTTAAGAAGTTCTTCTTTATCACTTAAGAGCTTCTGGCAAAATTCGTCAAACTTTTGCTTTTCCTCGTTAAAAAGTTCTTCTGCTTTGTTTAATTCCTCTTCAATTTCCTTTTTTTGCTGTTCAAGTCCTTCTATCTCCTCCATAAGTTTTAGGATTTCTTCTTCTTTTTGTTTGTTTGCCTTTTTTATCTCTTCAATTTCTCTTAATAAGAGCTGATATTCTCTGGTTCCTCTAATTTGAATTAATCTTGCCTGAGTGCTTTTAAGTTTGTTGTATTCTTCTTTTAATTCTTCTTCAAACAGGTCTTTTTGCTTTTTCTTTTCTTCAATAATTTCCGTGAGTTCTGAAAGCTTTTTATTTAAACTTTCTTTTTGAGTCTGAGCCTTTTGAAGAGACTGTGGTATTTCGTTCATTGCTCTTTCTATTTTTAAGATTTCAAGGTCAATGTTTTGAAGCTCTATAAGCCTCATTATTGCTTCTTGCATTTAATCCCTCCTGTCTATAAAATTTTATAAGGACTTTTTTCGTAAAAGGTTTTTATTGGTATGTTTGTATCTTTTACGAATTCAGACAATTTAGTTTCTAAAACTTCAAGCACTGCAGATTCTCCAACAGCGTGATCTATTAAAATCAGATTAAAACCAGATACTTCGCATTCTTTTGCAAGGTGATACTTTACATCAGAAGTAATAAGGGTATTTACTTGAAGCTTTTTAAGCTCTTTTATTAGAAAACTTCCAGATCCTCCACAAACTGCAAAATTACTTATTTGCGTTTCTTCTTCTCCTACCAGCATTACCCAGGAATTAAAGGCTTTTTTGATTTTGTTTACCAGCTCCTGAAGTTTAATAGATTTTTCTAAATATACAACCCTTCCTAATCCAAAAATTTCACCGTTTAATTCGGTTTTTATTACAAAGTCACTACCTTTGTATCCAATTTTGTTTAAAATTGCTTCAGAAACACCGTCTTTTACCTTGTCAAGAGGTGTGTGCCAAGAAAAAACAGTTATATTAGCCTTTATGATTTGAAAAATCAAGTTACCAAAGGGGTCTTGTTTAGAAATTTTGTACAATGGATTAAATATTAAAGGATGATGTGAGATAATTAGATTTAATTCGTGTTTTTTTGCAAATTCAATAGCTTTTTGGGTTACATCTACGCACAAAAGGATACCTTTTACTTCTGCATTTAGGTCACCTATTTGTAGTCCACTGTTATCTTGAGATTCTTGAATGTTTAAAGGAGACCAATTATTTAAAAAGTTATAAATGTCTTCGGCTTTTAAAGACATACAAAGAACAAGCTTAGTGGGCCCGCCAGGACTCGAACCTGGGACCTTCCGGTTATGAGCCGGTGGCTCTAACCAACTGAGCTACGGGCCCACGCTCTTTTTTAAAGCCCCCTCCGAATTTACTGTCCAACATATAAAATTAATCTAATTTGGCTTTTTGTCAAGATTTGCAATCAGGACAAAGTCCATAAAATACCACCTGAAACTCTTCTACATCGTAATCTTTAAGCTCTTCAGGTATAGGAATGTCAATCTTCTGATTTACATCCACGATCTTTCTACACCTCTTACAAAAGAAGTGATGATGTGGATGCGTAAGAGGATCAAACCTCTTTCTGGAGCTTTCAATGTTTAATTCCTTAATAAATCCCTTTCTAACCAAAAGCTCCAGAGTGTTGTAAACAGTTGCAAAGGAAATACTCGGAAAATTTTTCTTTAAAGCTCTGTAAATGTCCTCTGCTGAGGGGTGAGAAGTGTTCCCCTCAAGGAATTCCAAAATCGCAAGCCTCTGAGGCGTAAGCTTTAAACCAAGCTTTTTGTAAAACAAAATCTTCTCTTCAGTCATAGCTCTCCTCCACCCTGCCCCGAATTTTTAGTTTTAGGTGTTCTAATTTTAGAACTTATTTTGATTATTTCAAGGGGTATTTCGCAAAATTTTTAAATTTTTCAAATCTTCCCAAGATAGCTCTCTTAGCCCTTTACAAAAGTTTTTTACTATTTCAAAGTTGGTTTTGTCGTTAATAATCGCAGGTATAAGTGGCCAATTTTTACACATCTTGGGTTTCACTGGGTGAATTTTACACATCTTGGTTTTTGGATCAAAAAATATACAATGTCCGTCTTTAACTTTCATCTCAATTCTATTGGGAAATTTTTTCACAGTATATTGAAATAAAAACTCTTTTTCAGAGAGCCCTAAGTAAGAGGCTATGTTTTTTATGTCTTCTTCAGAAAGACTTATGGTGCTTTCACCTTTACAACACTCTCCACACCTTTTACACTTAAAATCCTTCATAAGGAATGGGATCTGTTACTCCAGCTTCTTTAAATGCATTAAGCCTAAGTTTACAAGATGCACAATTCCCACACGCTATGTTACCTTCTCTATAACAAGACCAGGTTAGTTCAAAAGGTGTTCCAAGTTTTATTCCGAGTTTTACGATTTCTGCTTTTTTGAGTCTAAGAAGAGGGGCAACTATTTCTATTTGTGTTTCTGGTCTTGTTCCAAGGTTAAGAGCTTTTTGCATTGCCTCAAGAAACTCACCCCTACAATCAGGATATCCAGAGTAATCAACTTCATTAGCACCTATAAAGACCTTTTTTGCTCCGATAACTTCAGCCCATGCACCAGCAATACTTAAAAAGATACCGTTTCTAAAAGGAACATAAGTTGAAGGGATCTCTCCAGGTCTATCTTCCTTAGGGATCTCAAGCTCTGAAGAGGTTAAACTTGAACCACCGAATTCTTTTAAAAAAGGAAGTTCTACAACTTTGTAAAGTTCGGGTTTAAAGAAATCTACCAACTTTTTAAAACATTCAAGTTCTTTAAGACAGGACTTTTGTCCGTATTGAAAGTGGATAAAAGCCACTCTGTAGTCTCTTGCAGCGATAGAGGCACAGACTGCACTATCCATTCCAGAACTAAGAAGAACCACTACGAGTTCTTTTTTCTCAGACATAAGATCACCTTAGAAAAGTTAAGCGCCCCCAAGGGGATTTGAACCCCTGTCGCCGGCGTGAAAGGCCGGTGTCCTGGACCTGGCTAGACGATGGGGGCACAATTTAAAAGTGGGCCGGGCAGGACTCGAACCTGCGACTCTCGGCTTAAAAGGCCGATACTCTACCAACTGAGTTACCGGCCCACAAACCACCAAATCGGTAATTAAAAATATAAACTATTTAACCTTTTTGTCAAGAAGAAATCTTTGGTTTTTAAGTTAAAAACTTCCTACAATTAAAGCTTGGTAATCACTCTACCAAGTACCTCCCCTGAATTAGCTATCTTTTCCACAGTC
Organism: Thermodesulfobacteriota bacterium; assembly: GCA_013153525.1. Lineage (GTDB taxonomy): Bacteria > Desulfobacterota > Thermodesulfobacteria > Thermodesulfobacteriales > Thermodesulfobacteriaceae > Thermodesulfobacterium. The sequence goes on along the minus strand of JAADEG010000016.1, from coordinate 20,668 downwards.
CCCAAACTTTCCTCAGCTTTTTTACTAATTTCTTTAGTTGCCTCAGCTATCTCTCTTATGTCTTCACTTATTTGTTGAGAAGTAGTTGACATTTGCTGAATTACGCTTACTATTCCGTTAATTTTTTCTTGTAAAGATTCAGCCTCTTTAAAAATCGTATCTAATACCTCATTTGCTTCTGAGGAAAGCTTTACTCCGCTTTCTACTCTTTCACTTACACTTTCTACGACCTCTTTAACTTTATTAACTGCTTTTTGAATCTCTAAAATTATTTCTGAAATGTCGTCTGTTGATCTATTCGTCCTCTCAGCAAGTTTTCTTATTTCTCCTGCAACCACTGCAAAACTCTTTCCGTGTTCACCTGCTCTTGCTGCCTCAATAGTTGCGTTTAAAGCAAGAAGGTTCGTCTGCTCTGCTACATCCTTAATAAACGCTACGATTCCCTCTATAGACCTGGACTTTTCATACATTTCAGCTATAACTTCTTTCAATCTGTTGTTTACCTCAGCTATAGCCTCTATTTCTTTTGAAGTGCCTTCTACTACTTGTTTCCCTTCTATAGCTACATCTACCGTGGCTTTACTACTTCTTGAAATTTCTTCACTACTTCTTGCTATGTCTGCAATTCCTACACTCATTTCCTCTGTAGCTGAAGCAATTTGAGATGTCCTTGCCTCAGAAATTTTAATTTTTTCTGCAATTTCGTTAGTAGAACTTTTTAATTCCTTAGAAGAACCTGCTACTACTTCAGCAGAATTTTTGATTTCAAGTACCACACTTCTAACCACGAAAAATATGTAGTACACTCCTATAATTCCAAATATTGCAAAGACGAGCATCCCTAACCCAGCTATTTTTGAACGAACCTCTTGTAAAGTAGCCTGATCAAGCATTTTTTGTAAGAACTTTTTACATTGCCTTTCCTCAGTTTTAACTAAACTTTCAACCATAGAAATAAGCTCTTCTGAAGCCTTGTCAAAGTCTGTCATTACTTTATTCCCTAAGTTCCAATCTTTTAAATATGCAAAAAACATTTTTTGCCCTGTATTCCAAAAAATTTTTACTTTTTCTTCAATTAAGTTAAGTTTGTCAAGAGTTTTAAAGTCATTTTTGTAAAGTTTTTTTAACTTGTCTAAGTCTTGAAAAATAGTATCTAAAATAGGTTTAGCCTCTTTAGAAATCGTTTCTTTTTCTTTCGTTAAAGAGGCATCAGTGAAGTATTGCCACAAATTAGCTATGTTGTACTTTAATTCCTCTCCTATAAGCATTTTTTGTTGTAATTCGTAAAACTTTTTTAAGTTAACTTTATGTAGCTTTAAGTTGTTTATAGAGTAATATATTGCCAAAATGTTTAATCCAGCTACTATAACTACGAAAACCAAAATTATCTGTAAACCTCTTCTTACTCTCATTTATTAATCACCCCCCTTAAAGTTTATGTTTTAAATTGTCCGAGCAAGTCTTTTAGGTTTTGGGAGAGTTTGTTTAAATTTTTGGCAGTAGTTCTTACGCTTTCAGCTCCTTTTGCGGTTTGATTCCCAGCTATAGCAATGGTTTCACTCATTCCAGCAAGCTCTTTCACTTCCTGATTTATCTCTTGAGCATTTTTACTTATTTCGTTAGTAGTAATAGTTTGTTCTTCAATAGCAGTAGCTATACTTTCAGATGCTTCTGCAACTTCTTTAATAATTTCTTTTATTTTTTTCATAGCGTTTAAAGTTTCTGTTACTCCTTGTTCAAGCTCTTCTAACATTTTCTCTATTTCTACTACAGAAGAACTGGTCTGGGTTGCAAGATCTTTGACTTCGTTTGCAACTACGGCAAATCCCCTTCCAGCGTCACCTGCTCTTGCTGCCTCAATAGTTGCGTTTAAAGCAAGAAGTTTGGTTTGATCTGCAATTTCACCGATAATTTGACTTACCTGATTTATTTTTTCTGCAGCACTAACCAAGTTGTTTATAACACCTTCAGTGTGCTCAGCTTCTTTCATTGCCTGCTGAGCAACTTCCGTAGCCTTAGAAACATGTTGAGCTATGTCCTTTATAGTGATGTTCATTTCTTCCATAGCTCCTGCAACAGCTGCAACACTTTCCGAAGCCTTTCCTGCTGCCTCGTTAACCCCTTCTGCTTGAGCTTGAGATTCTATAGCTCCACTTGCTAATTCTTCTGCTACTTGCGAAAGTTTCCCTGCTTCTTTTGCTACTTCCTCTCCTTGTTTCTTTGCTTTGTTAATGAGAGCTCTTAACCTTCTTATAAATGCATTAACGAAAGTACAAAGTTCGTCAAACTCCGTGGGTAAAGCCCGTTTGTAAACCTCACATTCGTCACAAGATGTTAAAATTTTATTTTTTATTCGTTTACACGAGACTTCAGGAGCATAACTTCCAGCTTCGTACCAACAAAAACTTTCTCTTCCATAACAAGGACACGACTTTTCTTCACAATTCGTAACCTCGTAACACTTTATTGCGTTTACAGGAAGTTCCTTGGTAAGGTCAGCCTCTCCTACTGCAAGTTCTTTCATTTTTGAAATGAGTCTTTTAAGGTTGTTGACGATGTCTTTAGTAATCCAGGCACCAAAAGTAGCTCCAAAAATAACCCCTAAAAGCCCAATCAGCCCAATTAAAATTATCGCCTGTTTTTCGTGTTTCTCAGCACTGTAAAGAGAGTTTTTCAGAAACTTTTCTGCCTTTTTCTGAAATCTAAAAAGAGATGCATCAATTTTTTGAGATATCTCGTCAAGATAAACTGCTATTCTTTTTGCCTCTTCAATACTGCCAGCAGACAACGAAGATAAAAATTCTTGTGTTTTTTGATAATACATTTTGTAAGTGTCTTCAATCTTCTTTAACTCACTCTTTAGCTGACTTACGAAGTATTTTTGCTCTTTTGAAGAAACTCTTTCCTCGGCATTTTTAACGAAATTCCAAGCTTTTTTAATTTTTTCTTCTGTAAACTTGGTGTACTTTTTGACTTCTTCTTCAGCGTGAAGGAGGACCTTGCTTGCATTTTCAGAAATTAAAATTTTCCCAGCTCGCATTGTTTTTTCAAGCCACAAACTTTGTTCAAGTTGATTTGTGTCCATTTCTATAATGAGTTTTACCATAGGATAGTCTTGCTCCACGACCTCCCTGAGTTCTTTACCAATTTTTTCCATTTTGTAAAAACCAAAACTTACGCAAAAAACTAAAATGAAAATAAGCGTCCACACGATCATTTTTATTTTCTGTTCAACTTTAAGGGTTTTTAGGAAGTTTTGAATGCTCATACGAGCCCATCCCCCCTTTTTTAATTTTCAATCTCAATTTATTTTTTTAATAAAAAAATTTAAAAAAGTCAAATTTAAAATCAGAAGAAGAAGAAGAAGAAGAAGAAGAAGAAGAAGAAGGAAAAAAGCCGAGATAATTACCCAAAATTACCAAAAATTGACCAATTTTGGCTAAAAAATCTAAAAAACGAATTTTAAAAAATTACTACTTAATTTTGATTTTAAACTCTATTTCCTTTATTTCCTGAGGAACATTTTTGAGAAGCTTTACCATGTCAATAAAAGGAACCTTTAAAAACTCCTTTATAAAAGGTTTAAGCCCTATTTTTTTACGATTAACCAACAACTTTACCTCGTCTTTTTCCATAATTCTATTCGTGATAAACTTTGCAATCTCTTCCACATCTTCAATGTAAAAAAACTCTAACCACGGATAAGAATCTTTTAGCTTCTCTATTTCGTTTTTTTCTTTAACTATTATTCCTAACAAGTTTTTAAGCTTGGGTAAGATCTCTTCCAGTTCGTTTGGATCCTTAAGTATCCACAACTTACTTATTGGATCAAAACCCTTTAGCCCTTCGCACAAAATCAGATCAAAGTTCCACAAAATTCCTTCTAAGATGTAAGGTAAGTCAGTGTTCTCAGGACTTAAGTAAAGAGTAAAAAGACTTTTCTGAAAAAGCAAAACTCCTTCTACCCCAGCTTCTCTATACTTCCAAGTATCAGAGTCTTGTTTGTCAGTTAAAACTTCCTCAATGTGCGAAGACTTAAGAACCGCAATTCTATATCCTTGATTTTTTAGGTGTTCTAATATCCTTAAAATTAACCAGGTCTTTCCAGATCCCTTGTAACCACAGATAGAAATTGCGTTTTTCATAAACTTCTCCTTAAGGAGTTTCACCAAAAAGTTTAAGCCACTCTTTAAAAACTTTTACCTTTTCTTCTCCATACTTGGATATTTCCTTAATTACCTCTTCAACGCTTTTCTCTTTTGTTAGTTCTCCTTTTCTCTTTGAAAAAAACTTGTCTGCAAAAGCAATTATCTTTTCTTCAAGGGTTATAGGTACCATGTCTCTTTTAGGAAGAGGTAAGTTTTTCTCCTCTATTTCCTGTTTAGTGATTCCTACACCTACATGCCTTTCGCACACGAGTGCGTGCTTAAACAAACCTTCTTTTTCAAGAATTTCTCTTCCCAAGTATCCATGAGCTATGTAAGGATACTTAGCATTTTCATTTAAACCAGGAAAGTAAACCTGCGTAACCCCAATGTCGTGCAAAATAGACGCTTCGTATATAAAATCCTTGTCAACTTCTGGAAACTTTTCAGCAATTTTAAGAGCCTTTTTAGCTACTGCTTCGGAGTGCTTTAAAAGAAGCTCAAACAATTCCTCATTGTCTCCACAGTACTTTTTAAGAATTTCTACAGGATTCATGGCTTTTATCTTGAGAAATAAACTTTAAACAGGTTTAAAAAACTTTTTTTTAACTCAGAATCCTTCAGATTTTCAAGAAGCTCAAAACACTTTTTTACTTCTTTTTCGTCAAAACTTCTTCTTTCTTTTTTCTTTTTTTGGTAAACTTCTTCGTAAAGTCTTGGGCAAACTTTAATCTGTATTCTTTTTATTTGATAAGCATTTTTAAGAAGTCTGTTAATTCTTCTTAATACTTCAAGGCTTAAGCTTGCAAAACTTTGACTAAGGTAAGAATGGGCAACCCCGATCACCAAGGTGTCTTCCCTTAGTTCAAGGGGTTTAGCCCAGTCTTTTAAAGAATCTCCTACGATTTTTTCCCAATTTTCACGAATTTTTCCTAAAACCAAGCTCCTTTTTAAAACCTTTGGAGGAAGTCCAGAACACTTTAAAGCCTCTTTAAAGGCTTGCATACTTAAAACTCCTTTAACACCTCTTCAAGCGCAGAATAAACCTTGTTTTGAAGTTCTTCTAAGAACTCAGGAGTTTCAGCCTCAAATCTCAATACGAGCACTGGCTGGGTATTAGAGGCTCTTACAAGTGCCCACCCCTCCTTAAACTCTATCCTTGCACCGTCTATGTCAATCACATTTAAACCTTCTTTTTTAAACTTTTCTACGAGTTTTTTAACCACTTCAAACTTTATCTCGTCAGGACATTCTTTCCTTATCTCAGGCGTTGAGTACATCTTTGGTAAACTACTTATAAATTCCGAAAGCCTTATTCCTTCGTTTGCAAGAATTTCTGCAACTCTTACGCTTGCATAAACTCCGTCGTCAAAACCAAACCACCTTTCTGCAAAAAATATGTGTCCACTCATTTCACCTGCAAGAAGGGCTCCCTCCTCCTTCATCTTGCTTTTAATGAGAGAGTGTCCTGTTTTCCACATAATAGGTTCTCCACCAAACTCTGAGATCATTCTGTAAAGAACTCTTGAACACTTTACTTCTCCTATAATTTTTGCTCCAGGATGTCTTTTTAAAAGGTCCTTTGCAAGAAGAATTAAAAGCTGGTCTCCCCATATTATGTTTCCCTTTTCGTCAACCACTCCGATTCTGTCTCCATCTCCATCATAACCAAATCCCACATCGTATCCACCATCAACGACCTTTTTAATCAGTGTTTTTAAGTTTTCCGGTACCACTGGATCAGGAAAGTGATTTGGAAAGTTACCATCTACTTCGCAGAATATACATTCTACCTCACAACCTAACTTCTTAAAAATTTCTGGTGCAGTGAGTGCACAAACTCCGTTTCCAGGATCAAGAACCACTTTAAGAGGTTTTTCAAGTTTAACTGTTTTACAAATGTAGTCTATGTAATCTGGTATAACTTCTCTTTCCTCTTCCTTACCAGATCCCTTTTCGTAATCCTCTTTTTCAACGAGCTCTTTTATTGCCTTTATTTGCTTTCCAAAAAGGGTTTCCTTACCTATACAAATTTTAAGTCCGTTAAACTCTGGAGGATTGTGAGATCCTGTTACCTGAATACCACCGTCTATTCCCTCAATGTTAAACAGAGAAAAGTACATCACTGGAGTTGGACACATTCCAATGTTTACCACATCCACACCTGTTGAAAGAATTCCCTCTATAAGAGCCTTTTGTAAAGAAGGAGAAGAAAGTCTTCCGTCTCTTCCACAAACTACCCTTTTTCCACCTCTTCTCTTTACCATAGTTCCATAAGCTTTTCCTATCTCTCTAACGACTTCTTCTGTAAAGTCTTCTCCTACTTTTCCTCTTATGTCGTATTCTCTAAAAATGTACGGACTAACTTTCATAAGCCTGCCCTCCTGTACTTAAATTAAAAAAGGTATTATTCTAAATTTAACCTTTTTGGTGTAGTTTAAGTAAGTTTCTTTGTACTTTTCAATTAGTTTTTCTTCTTCAAGAACTGCTAAGGTGAGCCTTAAAAAAATCCACACAGGAGTAAGAGCAACCCCTACGAGACTTCTCCAGTACATACACCATCCGAGATTCCACAGAATGTCTCCAAAGTACATGGGATGCCTAACCAAACTGTAAAAGCCCCCTGTTCTAAGTTTCCAGTTTTCTTTTTTTGCCTTCATTATCTGGATAAAAGCTCCTCCTGCCACGAAAATACCTAAGAAAAATATAAACATTCCTGCGTATTTTAAAACAGGTGAAGCACCCATTTGAGGTTGTGGTAAAAAGGGAATTAAAAGTCTTGATATTTCAAACCCTGACAAAGCAGTGATACCTCCTAAGGCATAGACCCACTTTTTGTACTTTTTACGCGGAATAAACACTAAAAATTCAAGAACGATAGCAAGAGTTGCAATAAGTGCCCAGAAAAAAGGATCTCTTAGATAAGTATTCACTTCCACGCTCCTAAAGGCGTTCTTAAGTCAATTTTTCAAAGTTCTCTTTAAACTTTAACACAATTTAGTATAATTTACTATATGCTTGACAAAAAATACCTCCCATTTTCCGAGGCGATAGAGCTTCTACTTGACGAAGTTTCTGAAATTCGTATGTCTGTTGAAGAAATCCCAATTGAAGAGGCTTACGAAAGGGTTCTTGCTAAGGATGTAGTAGCTCCTGAAAATCTTCCTGGTTTTAAAAGATCAACTGTTGACGGATTTGCAGTTAGAGCAAGAGACACCTTTGGAGCAAAAGAGAGTTTTCCTGCGTACTTAAAACTTAAAGGCGAAGTTGAAATGGGAAAACAGCCTGACTTTAAGCTTTTACCTGGGGAAACTGCTTACATCCCTACTGGTGGAATGCTTCCAGAAGGTGCAGATGCAGTAGTAATGGTTGAACACGCAAGCATTGCTGGTGATCTGGTAGAAATTTTTCATCCAGTTAGTCCGTTTGAAAATGTTATTCTTGAGGACGAAGATGTAGCAAAGGGCGAAATAGTGCTTAAAGTAGGCACAGTGCTTAAACCTCAGCACATTGGTGCACTTGCAGGGCTTGGAGTGTGTAGTGTAGAAGTGTTTAAAAAACCCGTCGTTGGAATAATTTTAACCGGAGACGAAATAGTTCCTCCAGACAAAAAGCCCTCACCAGGTGAGGTTAGAGACATAAATTCTTTTACTCTTGCTGGACTAATTTTAAAGGCTGGAGGTATTCCTAAGAAGTACGGAATAGTAAGAGACGAGAGAAAAACACTGGAGGAGGTTTTAAACAGAGCCTTTAACGAATGTGATGTTTTGCTCGTGTCCGGAGGCACGAGTGCAGGAACAAAAGACATGACCGCAGAACTCATAAACGAGCTGGGAAGTCCTGGTATTCTTTTTCACGGAGTAAGAATAAGACCTGGGAAGCCCCTTATAGGTGCTTTGTGTAAGAACAAACCAGTTTTTGGTTTGCCTGGACATCCTGTAGCAGTTTTTATTACTTTTGAACTATTTGTAAAGCCTGTTATTTTTAGTATGACTGGGGTAAGAGAGCCCCAGCATAAAAAAACTGTTAAAGCAGTCCTAAAAAGAAGAATATCTTCTCAACCTGGAAGAACAGACTTCGTTAGAGTAAGGCTTGAAAGAGAAGGAGAAAAGTTGTTTGCAATACCTCTTATAGCAAAGTCAGGACTCATAATGAGTCTTGCACTGGCTGACGCAATTTTAACCGTACCTGAAGAGCTTGGAGGAATAGAAGAGGGTGAAGAAGTAGAAGTACAGCTCTTGGACTAAGTTTTAGGAGGAACAAAGTGGAGGAAAGACTTCTTGAAAAAATTACAGAGCTCGTTAAAAACGCTTATATAGAGGCTTGTATTAGCCTTCCAGAAGAAGTAAAAAAAATTTTTTTAGATTGTTTAAAAACAGAAGACTCGCTCATTGGAAAGAGTGTTTTTGAAGTTTTACTTGAAAATGCAGAAGTTGCCAGAAGGGAAAGAATCCCTCTTTGTCAGGATACTGGAGTTGCAGTGGTGTGGGTAAAGGCAGGATATCAATTGGACTTATCAGGTGTAGAAGACGCTATAAATAAAGGAATTTCTCTTGCGTGCAAAGAAGGTTATCTAAGAGCTTCTGTTTGTGATCCTTTAACCAGAAAAAATACTGGTGACAACACCCCGGCAATCGTTCACTACGAATTCGTTAAAGATCCTATTCTTGAGATTACGGTTGTGCCTAAGGGATGTGGAAGCGAAAACATGAGCAGGTTAAAGATGCTTTCTCCTTCAGTTGGTATAGAAGGAATAAAGGAGTTCGTGGTAGAAACAGTAAAACAAGCAGGACCAAATCCGTGTCCTCCACTTGTGGTAGGAGTTGGTATTGGAGGAAACTTTGAAACCTCTGCTTTGCTCTCAAAAAAGGCTCTGTTTCGCCTGCCTGGAGAACCAAATCCTGATCCAGAGCTTAATAAACTTGAAGAAGAGCTAAAAGAGGAGATAAATGCTCTTGGCATAGGTCCACTTGGTTTTAAAGGAAAGACCACATGCCTGGCTGTACACATAGAAAAAGCTCCTTGTCACATTGCAAGTCTCCCTGTGGCAGTAAATCTTCAGTGCCACTGTATAAGAATAAAAAAAGTAAAGGTGATTTAGATGAAAAGACGCATTTTGTTAGTCGTTTTTTTTCTGGTAAGTGTTTTGTTTTTGGGCTGTGGTAAAAAGTCTCCGCCTCTTACGATAAGTGAAAGCACCCCTTCTTCTCCCAAGCTTAAAGCCTCAGCTACAGAGGTAGGAATACTTTTAGAGATAGAGCTTCCAAAAAGAAATAAAGCAGGTTATACCCTATATTCTTTAAAAAAAGTGATTATTCAAAAAAAGTGTGGAGAAAACGAAGAAACTATAGAAGTACTTCCAAAGTGTCATCCGTTTGCAAGAATATTAACATATCTTGATTCTGAAGTTGAGTCAGGTGAATGTTGCGAATATCGGGTTTCGGTTGAGAAAAACATGTTTGTAAGGAGCCCTTTTTCTAAATGGAAAAGAGTTTGTTGGCATGCACCTCTTCTTCCTCCAAAGAACCTTAGTATTCAAGTAATAAAAGATCTTGGGATTTTAAGACTTACTTGGATACCAGTTAAAGTAGATGTGTATAATTCAACTATTACGACGAATCTTTTATTTCTTCTTGAAGAGCTTTCTTCAAATGCAAGTAAAAAAGTAATTCTAAAGAAACCCCAATTTCAAACGGAAATTCCAAAAAAGCTTAAGTGTTACAGGGTTAAGAGCTTATTTTATTACGAAAATACTCTTATTCCTGGTTTCTTTACTCCTATTGTGTGCGTAAACCAAACAGGGGCTTTAAGCCCCCAAAATACGAAGTAAGAAGTTAGTGTTTAAAACTTTACTTGAAGAGTAACTTTTATAAAATTCGCATTTTTCTTTTCGTTTTTAACTTTATCCCAAGATAAAACGAGCATATTTTTATGGGGTTTATCAATGTAATATCCAATTCCAGCAATGTATTCTCTTTTTTCGTCGTTTGAAAAGGATGTGTTTGGATCAAAGTAATCGTAACGACCAAAGACGCTTAGGTGCGTTTGAGGAACTAAATCGTATAATTTAAATTCTGCAAAGAAAGAGTATCCTCTTTTTTCATAAGAATCACTTCCTGACATTTCTCCCTTTCCCCAGTAGTATTGAGTAGTAAAAGTCGTGAGAGGAGATTCGTAGCTTAAAAAGGCTAAGTTTACTTTCCAGTCGGGATGAGAAGGGGAATTGCCCTTACCTCTTATTCCAAAGTAAGAGATTTGAAGCCCTGGAACAAGTCGGGGTAGAGGTCTTAAGGTTATACGCACTTCCAAAGGCTTATTATTGTTTTTTTCTCTTCCGTGATATCCAGCTCCGTTATACACTCCAAAAGCTATACTTCCGTACTTTCCTGCGTAATAAGGATTTACTTTCTTTTTATACCAACTTGGCATTTCTCCACCGAGAAGAGCGAAAATCGTTATTCCAAAGTCTGCAGAGTTAAAAAGGTGATTTCTTTCAGTAAACATCGTGCCCTGGCACCTGTAAAAATTTATGTGTTCTTCAAAATCAAGCCAGGGGGAGTGAACCTGTCCTATTTCCACTTTGGGATTGTACAGGAAACCTATCGTAGGAAGTTTAAATCTGGCAAAAAGATACTTGGTTCTCACCACTTCAGAACCGTCAAGTTCGGTGTTGTCACTGGGTTGGGTTATGTCAAGTGTAATGTGAGCGTCTAAGTAGTTATTTATTTTTTGAGTAAACCTTAAGTAACCTCTTTCAAGTTTAAGCTGACTTGGAGCACCTTGAGAAGCGGTTTGATAGGAAATGTACCACTCACCACCAATTTTAAGGTGATTGTTAACGGTTATTGCAGAGGCGTTGTTCGGTAGCGTTGCTCCAAGAAAAAGTGCTCCGGCAATGACCGTAGTTCCAAGTCCTTTTCTCAGCTTTTTCTTTTTCATCTTTTTACCTCCTAATTAAGTTTTTTAATAGGGATATACTTTGTAACTTTTCCAATACTTGAAGATCAGCTTTACTAACGAGTCTGGAAGAGGTATGTAATCAAGATTTTCCGCAATTGAATCTCCGTAGGTATAAGCCCACTTAAAAAAGCGGGTTACATCTTTTGCGTGTTTTCCTTTATAAGGTAAGAGAATAAAGGAAACCCCGGTGATGGGATAGGAATTGTAACCGTGTTTATAAGTAAGATCCATGTAAAAGTCCTTTTTTGGATTCCACTTAGCGTGAGAAGCTGCTGCCTGCATGCTTTTTATACAAGGTGTTACGAAGTGATTCCCGTCTCTATTAAGAAGTTTTGCCATGGGAAGATCATTCTGTTTTGCATATGTATATTCCACATATCCTATAGCTCCTGGAGTTTCTTTTACATAATTGGTTACACCAGGATTACCTTTAGCTCCGATCCCTACTGTCCAATTAACGGATGTTCCTGCTCCGACTCGCTTTTTCCACTCTCTACACGCTTTGCTTAAATATGTAGTAAAAAGCCAAGTCGTGCCAGAACCGTCAGATCTTCTAACGACGGTTATAGGAAGATTAGGCAGTTTTATACCAGGATTTAGTTTTTTTAAGTACGGATCGTTCCATTTTTTGATTTTTCCTAAAAAGATTTCACACACTGCTTTGTTTGTCAGCTTAATAGATAAATGTTTTAAAGAAGGTAAGTTGTAGGTGATTACTACTGCACCTATAATGTCTGGAAATTGAATTAGGTCGTACTTTCTGAGCTCTTCTGACTTTAAAGGCTTATCACTTGCTCCAAAATCAACGGTCTTGCTTTCTGCCTGTCTTATTCCTCCACCAGAACCTATTCCTTCGTAACTTATTTTGATGCCTGTGTGTCTGTAGTACTCCCATGCCCATGCCTGTATTACAGGCTGTGGAAATGTAGCTCCTGCACCTGTTAGCTCAAGAGCAAACCCAATTTTTGCAAAAAACGCCAAAATGAGCAGAATCCCTAAGCACATTGTGAGTTTTGCAGTCCCTCTCATCTCAAACCTCCTACGATTTTTTTGATTATTGATTATAGTTTTTGAAAGTTAAAAAGACTTTGCAATTTCGTTAAAGTTGAATAAAATTTGAGTTAAATTTTGGTTAAAGGAAGTGTTCCATGTGGAACATAGATTGATGTTTCACTAAACTTCGTATTACGAGCGAAAAAACAAAAATACCCTTTTTGTCCACTAATGAGTGTAAAGTTAGATTGAAAATTTTTATAAAAAGCTTAAAATAAAAAGTAAAATTAAAAATATAAAATCAAAAAATTGGGGAAATTATGCATATTCAAACAGAAGGTGAGAAAATAATTTTAGAAAAATTAAAACAGTTACCACCTAAATATTGGCAAGAGGTAATAGATTTTATTGATTTTTTAAAATCGAAGATAGAAAAAAATGAAACTTTATTTTTAAGTGAAAAAAGTTTAGCTAAAGATTGGCTTTTATCAGAAGAAGATGAAGCATGGAAAGATTTATAAAAGGTGATGTAGTAGTCATTAGCAAAAAGACGACCAGCTTTGGTTATAACAAATTTAAAAGGTAATGATTTGATTTTGTGTCAAATAACAAGTAAAAATGTTAAAGACGAATATGCTATCGAAATTACAGAGGGAGATTTTGAAGAGGGGAGTCTTAAACAGATAAGTAATGTTAGACCTAATAAAATTTTTACCGCAGATGAAAGTATAATTTTATATACTTGACTCTTTTTTACACAAAATCTACGATGTAGTAGATGGATGATACTGTCTATTGAAAAGTTTAACCACTCCACCTAATTCATCATACGGCAAACTGATGAATTTGGGTATTAAATTGAAAAAATTTCAAAAAATTTTAAAATAAATTTAAAAAGGAAAGGCATTAAAGTTTAAGTAGTAGAGAAATGAAAAAAAGAGGAACATACAGAAAAAACTATAAAGCATTTTTTTTGTAAAACAACACAATAAGCTACTTCCTAAAATTCATAATTTAGCGAGATTGGCAGAAATATCTAATCTTGAACTTACAGATTTTTGCCTTAAAACGCGATACCCAGATACAGTAAACATTTCTATAGAAGAAGTTATTCTATATACTCGCTCGCAATAATTCAACTGATCTATTACGCAGTAATCAGGTAGGTTTGAAAATAATAGGGATATGGAATTAGTTCGGGGAACGGGGACGCTATCAAAGTTGATTAGCAGTATAAAAGTTTGTAGCAGTATTTTACTCTCTTTGCAAACAGGTTTTCTATAATGTTGAGACTTCAAGGTTGTTTTAGAAAGATTAATAAGGAATGAGCCAGGGAGATCAGCTTCAGCGAGGATTTTGATAATCTGGTCAATGGTAATTTTAGTTTGTCTCTTGGTAAAGCTCTTTAATGATTATTGTTAAATAATTTACTATATATTTTAAAAATTTGTATTATGGTGTTTAATATATTGGGGCACTTCACTCTAAAAGCACCTTCAATTAAAAAAAAGTGAGGAATAAAGGTTTGTTGTAATTTTAAGTTTTTTATTATAAAATAAAGAAAACTTCTTTTTATAGAAAGATGATAGATATTGAACTACATTCCACTTTTGCAAATAACCAAGTCAAACATATTAAGAAAGATTGGGGTATATTTTTTACTCCACAGTGGGTGGTTGATTTTATGGTTAATTTAATAGATGAAAACAGTTTAGATAAAAAGGATCTTAACATTCTCGAACCTGCTTGTGGGATTTGTCAATTTTTATATGGAATTAAAAAAATTAAAAGAAATATTTTTAAAAAGGCGGTAGTAAAGATTGGAGTAGAAATTAATAAAGAGGTAATAGAATATATTTATACTCATAATCTTGCTAAGGAGATAAATATAATTCATTCAGATTATCTTCTTTGGGACCCAAAAGAACGATTTGATGTAATTATAGGAAACCCACCTTATGGCATACCCAGTCTGTCAGAACATTATACGATACGAGTGGATAATAAAACTAAAAAGAAGTACAAAAAAATTTTTGAAACCTGGTATGGCAAATATAATGTTTATGGTGCATTTATTGAAAAGTCAATAAAACTGTTAAAAAATAATGGTCAGCTTATTTTTATAGTTCCTGCAACTTTTATGATTTTAGACGAATTTAAAAAACTTCGCAATTTTCTTGCATTTCATGGGAAAACAGAGATCATATACATGGGTAGTAATGTTTTTAAACCAGAAGCAGATGTAACGACTGTAATTTTGAAGTTCGTAAAGTCTAAATCTGAGCGTCATAAGTTGGCCTTATTTGATTATGTTAATAATAATTGTGAACTGATTGCTAAATATACTAATTGGACAGGAGAAATAATTTTATTTTCTACTGAATTTAGCAGAAAAGTAGAAGAAATTTGTAGTTTTAGACTGGAAGATATCTACGAGATAAAAATCTCACCAAGGACTCCAGAAATTAAATACAATAAAAATGTAATAAAAGCTAAGGAAATACAACAAAATCAAGGTAATTTACTTCCAATTCTTAATAGTAAAAACCTAAAAATTGGAGAAATAATCTATGAACCTATTACAGGTTATTGGATTGAGGAAGAAAAGAAAACATTGCTAAGGAAATTTTTTGATAAACCTCACATTGTTGTTGGATTAGGATTTAGAGGAAATGGACAATTAGGCTCAGCTTATGATTATAAAGCATACCCTTGGATGGGTGATGTTTATCACTTATTGAGAAAACATACTTTAACTAACAGACACTTTGATCTTACTGATAAAGAAGTTGTTGAGTTTTTAAATTCAAAAATTATAGAAAAATACATAAAAGATGTTTTTAGAAGTATAACTTATCACTTTAATATAACTCAATTAAAAATAATACCTTTACCAACTAAGTCAGAACTTAAACAACTATTTGAATTTTTTAAAAAGGAGAAATTTTTGTGAGCAAAGATGTGGTAAAAATTATTGAAAAATTATACGAATCTTTTTTACCTAAGCTTCAAATAGCTAATTGGGAAAAACTTACTTTAAAATACGAGAAATTTTTAAAAACTATTCCTTTGTCTGAATATCGTAAAAATTTACAAAAAATTAAAACTGTAGAATTTGACCTATCAGGAAAATATCGGAGTTTACATTTGTCGTTAATTTATCACCTTTATTGGAAAAGAAAGTTTGTAGTTTTGATTAATAATGATGTACCTTCACGCTACAAAAAGCTTAAAAATTTAGCTAACTTATTAAAAGATTTTAATGGAAAGATCCCGTTGTATCAACTATTAGGATGTTTGGGTTTTGATAGTGAAGAAAAGTTTATAAATTGGTTATATTTTAAGAAATATTCAAAAGGAGTTTTTCCTATAAATTTTATAGAATTGAAGCAAGAATTAATCTCAGATAACTATATGTTTCCTTCTTTTGAAGATTTTTGGAAAGAATACAAAAATAATATTGATTTAAACGAGTTTATTTCTCAACATCAAAATTTTATAGATGTTGAGATAATAAAATCCCAAATTATTCAAGAAATAAAGAAAGACCAAGGTCTTTTTATTCTTTTGAAAGAAGAAGATGTTAAAACTGAAAGAACTAATGAACTTATAAAAGGATATATCCTCGTGGGACTAAAAGCAAGGATGTATCGAACATGGATATCATTACTTACTCAACTTGATTTAAGCTATATTTGGAATAAGACTATAGATACTATCAAAATGGATAGTGATGTTATTTTAGATTTGAAAGGTGTAGATATATACGGAAAGGTCAAAGATTGTTTTATAGGACTTCAAATAAAGAAGAGAAGTAGAAGACATGAGGCTCTTAAAATTACCGAAGGCAAAACTCCTATCAATACGGTTGATATTCCCTATGATTTAGATTTTGAAAAGGATGAATATTTACAAGATAAGCTAAAAAGATTGGAAAACGGTTTTGTGGTTTTTACTGAAAACTATATTAGACATATTTACGAAAAATTTTTTAAGTGAGATAAGTACAACAATACAATCTTCCCATCACAACTCAATATAAGTTTTCTGGTGAACTTTATACTAATAGTTTTTTTCTTGCTATTTGCAAAATACAAACACTTAAAAACGAAAGGTAGTGTAATAATTAAAGTATTTGGTAAAGTAAAAATAAAAAAAACAAGAGGTGTTCCACATGGAACATCGGTTTAAAGTTATAAAAAGCTTTTCTAATCCACTTTTTAAAGAGTTAAAAAAACTCTCAGATCCTAAAAAAAGAAAAAAACTAAAGAAATTTTTGCTGGAAGGCTTTAGTTTTCTTAAGGACGCAATAGAAAACAAAACACTTTATCCTTTAGAATGCGTAATAATAAGAGAAGACCTTTTGCAAGAAGAAAAAACTAAAAGTTTGCTTGAAAGTATAGACAAAAATAAGATAAAGTGCGTGGTTTTTTTAGAAGAACTCTATAATTCTTTAAGTAGTTTAAAAACTCCGCAAGGAGTAATGGGAGTATTTAAAGAAAAGTCTTTTAACTTACCTGACATAGAGTTGACGAGTTTCGTCGTAATTCTTGACGAAATAAGAGATCCCTCAAATGTAGGGGCTATTATAAGAAGTGCGGTTGCATTTGGAGCAAGTGCGGTTTTCTTTTCAAAAGCAACAGCAGACCCTTTTTCTGAAAAAGCACTTAGAGCAAGTGCTGGAAGTCTTCTGTTTATACCGGTAGTAAAAGTAGAAAATCCAAACGAACTAACAGATTTTTTAAAAAATAAAGGATTTGAACTCGTTGCAACCTCTCTTCAAACTGAAACTTATACTACTGATGTAAAATTACCCAATAAGTCAGCGATAATCTTAGGGAACGAAGCATCAGGAATAGCCTGGTTTTGGATGCAAAAAGCAGACCTAATCGTAAAGATCCCTCTTTCTGGCAAAGTACAATCCCTTAATGTAGCAGTTGCAGCAGGAATAATTTTTTACTTAGTAGCTAATTGCTCTTAAAAAAATCTTTTAATTTTTTATATAAGTTTTATAATAATTAAAATGGACCCTTCAGTAGCTCTGCTTTTTTCCATAATATTCATTCTCGTAGCTTTAAGAGTTAAAAAAAATGTAACTCTTGCGATAATTTTAGGAGCGTTTTTGCTTGGTTTTCTTACTTTGGGAAAAACCACCTTTACGCTGTTTTTAGACACCCTTACTTCGTTTGAAACCTTACGACTTCTCATCATAATAATATCTGCTTTTACTCTTGGTTTTTCTATGCAAGAGCTTGGGCTTTTAAAAAGGCTTTGCGAATGCGTGGAGGCTCTTTTCGGAAAGTTTAGCCTTATTCTCTTACCTGCTCTCGTTGGACTTTTGCCAATGCCTGGAGGAGCTCTCGTTTCTGCAGTAATGATAAAAGACCTCGTTGACAAACAAGGACTTTCCCCAGAAAAAGCAACTTTTTTAAACTATTGGTGCAGACACCTGTGGATACCAATCTGGCCACTTTTCCCAAGCTTCGTACTTGCTGCAAGTATTGTAGAAGTACACTACTTAAAAGTTATTTTGGCAAACTACTTAATAACGCTTTTTATGATTTTTATCTCCGTAACTTTTTTAAGGAGTTTTTTTAGCTTTAAAGGAAAAAGAAAATTCAGTTTTTCTTACTTAAGGGACTTTTTAACATCTTTTTATCCTATAATCGTGGTTATAGTTTTTTCCCTCGTGCTTCACATAAAACTCGTTTTCGTCTTGCCAAGTGTGGTTGTAGTTTTGATGCTCCATAAAAAGCCATCTTTAACCAGGTTAAAGAAAATCTTTTCTAAAACTTTGGATCCAGAGATTTTAATACTCGTAGTAGGAGTTTTGTTTTACAAAAATTTAATAATAGCTTCTCATTCTGCTACTCTGTTTTTTTATCACTTAAAAAGTATGCACATTCCACCTGCAATTGCTTCGTTTATACTTGCTTTTATTATTGGAATAGCCGTAGGTATTGAAGTAGGATTTGCTGCGATTGTTTTGCCACTCCTCGCAGAATTTACAGGCTTTGCAGGTAGTTTTCATCCTTTAAACTTTATGTTGGTTTTTGGAGGAGGCTTTATGGGAATAATGATGTCCCCTCTACACCTTTGTCTCGTTTTAACTGCAAAGTACTACAATGCAAACTTAAACAAGGTCTATAAGAGTTTAGCTCCTGCAGTCCTTTTGGTGTGTTTACTTTTGTGGGCAGTGTTTGTAATCAAATCATGATAGTGGCAGTTGCAAGAGCTAAAAAAGATGCTAAGGCTTTAAAACACGCTTTAAAAGAAGAAGTTTTAAGTCTTGGAGGAGTAAGAAGTCTTGAAGAGTGTGACTTGTCAACTTTTAAGAATCTAATACCCGTTTTCTTTTTTGGTAAAGAAGACATAACTTTGGCAGAAGAGTTAACTCAAGCTTTGTTAAAACATAACATAATATTTCGCGTGGTAATTTTAAACAAAAAGTCCGTGAGAAACGCGAGACTTTCTGAATTGATTTCCGCTTTTGAAAGAGCAAAAGCAGAAATCAGACTTGGAATCACTTATAAAAATTCTGCCTGGTGTTTTTCCTTTCACGGATTAGAAAAACCTTTCGTTTTTAAAGAGATACATCCTGATTACGACGCTTACATAGTAATCGGAGAAAAGTTCGTTGAAAATTTAAAAAAATTTTTTGATGTTGAGATTCCTCAAGGAGCACTCGTTTTAAGAAAGCTTTACAACGAAGAAGAATTTTACGCTCCGAGATTAAAAGCAATTTTAAGTAAAAAACTTGGGGTTCGTCCAGAGGTATTGTTTTACGATCCCAGTTTAGAATCCTTTGAGGTTTCTATTAAAAAGACACTTGCAGAAAACGAAAGGTTTTTAGATTTTTTGGAGCAAGTTTCTCTTAACTTTTTACTAAAAACCTTAGAGGGTAAAAAAGTAGCAGTTCCTTTTAGTGGAGGAAAAGACAGTACTGCAGTTCTTTTACTAACTAAAAAGGTGGTTAAAGATGTAACCGCAATCTATGTTAAAACTAACTTTGAACTTCCGCATACTTACGATTATGTGGTAAAGATTTGCGACGAGTTAAAAGTAAACTTGGTGATAAAAGAAGTAAAGTTTGACTTAGAAAGATTTGGGCATCCTACGCACGAGAACAGGTGGTGCACTGAAATTAAGCTTTTAGGCTTAAAAGAATCTGCAGAAGAGCTTGGAGTTGATGTTTTAGTAGCTGGTGATAGAGAAGCCGAAAGCAAAAAGAGAAGGAAAAGGAAAAGTCACACAAAAAGGCTTTTGGAAGAGATTTATCCTATAAAACACTGGAGTGCGTTAATGGTTCAGCTTTTTCTTCTAAAAAATCGTATTCCTTTACATCCACTTTATTTATGTGGTTTTTATAGATTAGGGTGTTCAATTTGTCCGTCTTTAAGTGATTGGGAACATGAAATTTTAAAGTCTTTAAATTCTTGAAGAGTTTTTAAAAATACTTAAATTTTAAAAAAATAAGTTAATCTCTCCTTTTACAGGAGAGGTCATCCGTGGAGGTCAGTTTATCTGAAAAGGAACTTTGTAATGTTCTTGGTCTTAAAAGCCTTTTCGTAGAATTTCAGCCGATATTTTGTATAGGATCGCGAAAAATTATAGGGGTAGAAGCACTTTTAAGAGGGCTAAGTCTAAACGGAACTACGATTTATCCATACACGCTTTTTAACATAGCTCAAAATAAAGGATTAAGGTTAGAATTAGATGTTTTTGCTCGGAAAAAGGCTTTTAAAGAATTTAAAGAAAAGTTTTTGAAATACAAAGATCTCATTTTGTTTTTTAACTTTGACGCTTCCATTCTTGACCTTCCTGGAGAGTACAGTTGGAAAATTCATTCTTTAGCCCAGGAAGTGGGGCTTCCACCAGAAAAAATAGTAATAGAAGTAATAGAAACTAAAGTAAAAAACTTTAAAGCCTTAAAAAGTTTCGTAGAGTTTTACAAAAGTAAAGGCTTTTTAATAGCTTTGGATGATGTAGGAATTGAATACTCAAATTTAAGCAGAATCCCTCCTCTTAAGCCAGATTTTTTAAAAATAGATAAAGAACTTATTTACGGAATAGAAAGAGACGAATACAAAAGCAAATTAATTAAAGCTCTTGCTAATCTTGCTAAAGAAATAGGAAGTTTTACCATTGCAGAAGGGGTAGAAAAAGAAATAGAAATATTAACCACTCTTGAACTTGGAATAAACTTTCATCAAGGATTTTTGTTAGGTAAACCTTTTTCTGCTGAACAAGTAACTATTTCAAAACTTTGTAAAGAAATGGAAATTTTAAAAAACAAGTTTTCTTCTTATTTTAAACTGCAAGTATTAAGAAAAAAGAAACTTTACAACAAGTTTAAAAACTTTATAGAAGAATTTTCTAAAAAATTATCTAAAGTGGAAAATTTTTCAAAACTTGAAAACGAATTAAAAAAAGTTTTACATAGCTATAAATTTATTCACGGATGTTATGTAGTTGACATGAAAGGTTGCCTTTTAACTGACATAATTTTACACACACACACACACACACACACACACACACACACACACACACACACACACACACACAGA
>JAADEG010000048.1 GCA_013153525.1 Thermodesulfobacteriota bacterium | reverse complement strand
AATCCACTACAATATCCAAGCCCTCTTCCTGTCCTCGGTCCCATCCCAAGTGGTCCTGTTCTATCTCCCCATGGCATAGCTTTCACCTCCTCGTTTATTTTTCAGCGTCAGCACTTTCAAGTGCTGAAAGTCTTCTTTCTACTGCTTCAAGACTTCTTCTTAACCACTCTGCTTCAGCTTTAAGCCAATCTCTTTCTACCTCAGCCCAAGTTTTACTCCAACCTGATAAATTCCAAGCAACTGGTGGCATTCCAAACCACCAACACCACCTCCATCTCCAACCTCTTCCAAAACCTCTACCCCAGCCTCTTCCCCAACCAAATCTCCAGCCAAATCCGCGTCCAAACCAGGGCATCACTCATCACCTCCTACTTTAAAATTTTTAAATTTTTAAAAACTTTTTGATAATCAGTTTCAATTTCAGTACCACTTTTAATATTAATACCTTTTACTATAAAGTCAAGTGCCTTCCCTAAATTTTGTTTGTTAATTTTTAACTTGAAACTCTTATTTTAAAATAACTGCTTACACACATCCTTTAAACGACGACAAAAACGAACATCTAAACCAGACTCCACTCCTATTCCTGACGGAACGAATGCGGTTTTGAAACCCTTTTTTTCTGCTTCTTTTAACCTCAAACCTATGTCTCTTACAGGTCTTATTTCTGAACCAAGTCCTATCTCTCCGATAAATACGGTCTTGTCTGGAATGGGTTTTTCAAGGTAATTTGCTATAATCGCAACTGCTACTGCTAAGTCTGCTGCTGGATCTTTTATCCTTAAACCACCAGAAATTTTTAAATAAATGTCTTGCCCTCCTAATCTAAATCCAAGCTTTTTCTCAAGAATAGCTACGAGTAGGCTTAGTCTTATAGGATCAAATCCAACCGCAGTTCTTCTTGGTACTGAAAAGTAGCTCTTAGTTACGAGTGCCTGTGCTTCAACTAAAATAGGACGCGTACCTTCTATAGTACAAAATATAGCTCCTTCTCCTGCTCCAAGAAAAAGGTCCTCGTATTGTGAATGAGAAACCAGCCCTTTTTCAGTCATTACGAATACTCCAATTTCGCTTGAAGCCCCAAATCTGTTTTTAACAGCTCTTAATATCCTAAAACCCGTCTCCTTTTCTCCTTCCATGTAAAGCACGACATCCACCAAGTGCTCAAGAACTTTTGGTCCTGCAATAGCTCCACCCTTAGTAATGTGTCCTACTAAAATAACTGCTACTTCTTTTTCCTTAGCAAACCTCATGAGTGCATTAGTACACTCCCTTATTTGAGATACTCCACCAGGTGACCCCTGAAGCTCAGGTAAATACACGGTTTGAATGGAGTCAACTATTAATAAACTCGGATAAATGCTTTCTACCTCCTCTAAAATTGAAGAAAGATCCGTTTCTGATATAAAGAAAAACTCAAGATTTGCTCCAAGCCTCTCTGCCCTTAACCTTACTTGCTGAGCAGACTCTTCAGCAGATACATAAACCACCTTAAGACCTCTTTCCGTAAGAAGAGAGGCTATCTGCGTTAAAAGTGTAGATTTCCCAATTCCAGGATCTCCTCCTATTAAAATCAAAGAACCTGGAACTATTCCTCCGCCAAGTACTACATCAAGCTCTTGTATCCCGGTTTTAATCCTCTTTTTAGTCTCGTAACTTACCTGCGATAGTTTTAAAATCTGAGACTTTTTACCAGTTCTCTTTACCTTTTTTCCCTTTTTTTCCACTTCTTCTACGAAAGAATCCCAGGCTCCACACTCAGGACACCTTCCTAACCACTTAATGCTTTTATAACCACACTCTTGACAGTAAAAAGCCATTTTTAACCCCTTACCACTCCCTTCCACAAACTTATTTTGACTCTCTTAAATCCAAGCTCAATCCAAAAGCTTTTTACTAATTTTGGATTAACTAAACACTTAGGAACTTCGTCCCCTTGTTTTACGAAAAACACCTCTCTTCCAGAAAGATCACTTACCCTTCTCCATATTTGATACTGACTCGTTATGGTCTCTCCTGTTACATACACTTCTGGATGAGAGCTAAGGTAAAACGCAAGCTCTCCAGCAAAGTGCCTGTCCGTAGTAACAAGAGGATACCCTTTTTCGTAATACTCCTCTACTTTTTTTGCAAGACTTCTCCATCCCACGAACTTACTCGCAAGTCTATTTAAAGGCTTGGGAAAATTATAAGGAAAGTAAGCTATTCCACACAAAATTAACGAAAAAGTTATTCCTAATACTGCTGAAACCTTAAGTACCCCTTCGTTATATCCTCTTTTAAACCAAAGTATTATTGCGACAAGAGAAAACGGTAAAACCCAGTTTATATTAATTTTAATAAATACAGCCATTATCGTAATAACGATTAAAAAAAGAGCTCCAGAAATGAACAAAAAGTCTGAAACTTCGTCTCTTAACTTTTTAAAGTAAAAAATTCCAGAGAGTAAACTCCACAAAAAAACAGGGGTATAACCTGCAGTACAACCTGCAAGGTAATTCAAAAAAGGTAACAAGCTGTGCTCCTTTCTACTAAAATGAGACTCCGTGTGTTTTAACATTACGAAGTGGTGTTTAAGATTCCACAAAACATTAGGGAAGTACATAATCGCTGGAATAATTATTAAACACAGGGTTGAAAAGACTTTTAGTCTCTTGTTTAAAGACGAAAAAAACACCACGAAAGTTAGCGTTGCTACCCACAATCCCAGAGCAGTTTGTTTAGTTAAAACTCCCAAGCCTATAAATACACTCGCTAAAATTGAGTAACTCAAAGACTGCCTTTTCACGAGTTTTATCGTCCAGTAAGTTGCTCCAAGCCAGAACAAAACAAGAGGTGGATCTATGGTCATCACAAAGCTGTATATAGTTAAAATTGGCATTACTGCAAAAAGAAAAACGCCTTTGATAAGTCTTTTTTTATCCACCAACTCACTTAAAATTAACCACACGAACAAAAGGCTAAAGAGGTTACACAAAAGAGCTGGTAGTCTTACTCCAAATTCGGTGTTGCCAAAGATGTGAGTAGAAAGGGCTATAAGCCAGGCAACCATAGGTGGTTTGCTGTAATATCCCCAGGCAAGGTGACGACTCCAGTCCCAATAATAAGCTTCGTCAAAACTCAAAGGAAGAGGTAACCAATACAAAAATAGAAGTTTTAAAATTGCATAAACTAAAAAAATTGCTAATAGATGTCTCTTTTTCATCTTGGCTCGTAAATTAGCTTTTTAACGAGCTTGTAAAACACATAAGCCCAAAACGCACCGTAAATCCAGCCTGCAAAGACATCTAAAGGATAGTGTACTCCAAGGTAAATTCTTGACCAACCTACTAATATCACGAAAATTATCCAAAAAGGAGAAAATAAAGGCTCAAAAAAACTCAAGTAAAATCCTGCAAAACCCACATTGCTTGCGTGACACGAAGGAAAACTATAGCTTGCCTTTACTTTTAGTGGTCTTTTTAGCAACTTTTTACCCTCACCTACATAAACATTTTTTATGCTTACGAAAGGTCTGTGTCTCTTTATTAAAGGCTTTAAAATTCTTGCTACGCTAAAGTCAACCCACAAAAAACCAAGTATCATGAAAAAGTAAATCAAAATTGCCTGTTTTATGCGATGTCTTTTTAAAATTACGAGTGAAGTAGTAATAAAAAAAGCGTAAATAAACTTTGGATAACTGCACAAAGCCAAAAACTTACCAAACAACTCAAATCTCTTGTGATTTATGAGGTAAAATAGCCGAACATCCCAATTTAAAATTCCTTAGCCTCCGCAAAAGATAGATTTTTAAAAGTAAAAGGGGCAAAAAGCCCCTTAAAGCATCCTAAAGAATGGAAATACCTGCTTTTTTTGCGTCTTCTAAAAACCTTTCAAGTCCTATGTCTGTAAGAGGATGTTTAAACATTTGTTTTATGACTTTAAAAGGAATGGTAGCGATGTCAACTCCTATTAAAGCACACCTTCTAACATGATCTACATGCCTTATGCTTGCTGCAATTATTTCGGTTTCAAATCCGTACATAGCAAAAATTTCTACGAGTTCTTCAAGCATTCCTATTCCGTCGTGAGAAATGTCGTCAAGTCTTCCTATAAAGGGTGAGACATAATCTGCTCCTGCTTTTGCTGCTATCAATGCCTGAAGTGGAGAAAAAACGAGAGTTACATTGGTTTTTATCCCTTCTGCTTTAAGTGCTCTTACAGCCTTCATTCCGTCAATGGTAAAAGGTATTTTTATTACTACATTGTCTCCCATTTTTGCGAGCTCTCTTGCCTCTTTTACCATACCTTCAAAGTCAGTTGCAATTACCTCAAGAGAAACTGGTTTGTCAGGTACTTCTTTTAAGATTTCCTGAGCAGCCTCTTTCCAGGGTTTACCAGTTTTGGAAAGCAGGGTTGGATTAGTGGTTACTCCGTCAAGAAGTCCCCACTCCTTTACCTGTCTTATTTCGTCAATCTGCGCGGTGTCTATAAAGATCTTCATACCTACCCCTCCTGTTTTTTGATGATGTTGTGTGCGGTTTTAAGTCTCAAAGCTTGAAGTCTTATAAAACCTTCTGCGTCTTTGTGACTGTATCCTCCTGCTTCGTCAAAAGAAGCGAGTTCTTTGTTATACAAACTACAAGGAGACTTTCTTCCAGCAATAATTACATTTCCTTTGTAAAGCTTAAGCCTAACCACCCCTGTTACTGTATCTTGTGTTGACTCCACGAAAGACTTTAAGCTCTGAAATTCCGGGGAGAACCAAAATCCATAATACACCATTTCTGCTATTTTAGGCATCAAGGTGTCCTTAAGTCTCATTACCTCTCTGTCAAGGGTTATTTGCTCAAGTGCCCTGTGAGCAATGTGTAAGACTGTTCCTCCTGGGGTTTCGTAAACCCCTCTGCTCTTTATTCCTACGAATCTGTTTTCTACCATGTCTATTCTTCCTATTCCGTGTTTTCCTGCTATGATGTTAAGCTTTTTTAAAAGCTCAGCTGGTGTGTATTTTCGTCCGTTAAGTTTTGTGGGTTCGCCTTTTTCAAACTCAATTTCTAAGTATTCAGGCTCGTCAGGAGCCTTTTCAGGAGAAACCGTCATTAAAAACATGTCTTCAGGTGGTTCTACCCACGGATCCTCTAAAATACCTCCTTCGTAACTCGTGTGAAATAAGTTTGAATCTATGCTGTATGGTTTTTCTGGAGTTACTGGTATAGGAATTCCGTGTTTTTTTGCGTATTCTATAAGATCCGGTCTTCCTTTAAAGTCCCACTCTCTCCAAGGGGCGATGATTCGTAAGTGAGGAGCAAGTGCAGAATAAGTAAGTTCAAACCTCACTTGATCGTTTCCCTTACCCGTTGCTCCATGACAAACTGCATCAGCCCCTTCTTCAAGTGCAATTTTTACCTGTTCTTTTGCTATAAGAGGTCTTGCAAGAGATGTCCCAAGAAGATACCAATCCTCATACCTAAGCCCAGCTTTTATAGCAAAAAATACATAATCCTTTACGAATTCCTCTTTTAAGTCTCTTATGATCACCTTTTCAGCACCACAATTAAGCCCTTTTTTCTTTATTTCTTCCCAATCCTCCTCTTGTCCTACATCAGCACAAAACGCAATAACTTTACACTGATACTTTTCAATAAGCCACTTGAGAATAACTGAAGTGTCAAGCCCTCCTGAATAAGCAAGAACTACCTTACTTACTTTCATTTTTAAACTCCTTTAAATCGTTTTTAATTTTTCTCCTAATTTTTCCTCTACAGACTTTACTTTTCCCGTCAGTCTGCCACTTTTTCCTTTTCTATAGTCCATCTTAAGATTAAGAATGATTCTATTACAGTCCTTTTCCAACTCCTTTATGCACTTTTTAATCAGCTCCATAGCTGAATCTGGATCCTCGGTTTCTACGATCGTTGCCATTGGAGTAAGAACATATTCTACACCTGAATTCTTAACAATCTTAAGTACCCTTGCTACATACTCACTTACACTTTCTCCTTTATCCAATGGAAATATACTAAACTCAACCAGAACGCTCATCTTTACCCCCCTTATTATTGATTACAACTGTGATTTAATTCACAAGCCTGAGGTTCTATTTCAGGTAGCAAAGAATTATCTCCTGGAACGAGAAAAAGATTAACCCCTCTTTTACCCTTAATTGAATCAGACGATCCTTTAGCCTCAACTTTACTAACCTGCTTTTTAGCATTAAGGTACTTCTTTTTTAACCACTCTATAATTGCCTTGTCTCCGTTAAGTATGCAAAAGTTCCCTTTTTCTTTGTAAATCAGGTCTGGAACGGTGTTTATTCCAAGACTTCTTAAAAGTGCAAGACTTCTCGTTACAGAATACATGTTAAGATCTATGTGGTTTCTCTTGGCAAACTCTATTACTCTTCTACAATGGGGACACCCTTTTTGATAAATAAGTACGGGATTGTTTAAGTTTAAAGGTTTTAAGTTCACATGAACCAAAGATGTAGCAAGATAAACTCCTACAAAACCCAAAGAGGCTCCTAAAAACAGAAAGTTGTTTTTTTGATAAAAAAAGTCCAATAAAAAACAGCCAAGCAAAAGCAAAAACACGCTTAAACAAAAGTGACACACCTCTTTTACGAACCACACTTGAAATCCAAACAAAAATCCCTCAACGATTATACAAACCGAAAGTAAAATACTTCGTAAGAGTAAAACCCGCGATGTAAGAATGTTAAACAAATCTAAAATGGATATTAAAAAAACAAAAGCAAATACTAAAATTCCAAGGAAGTTTAAAACATTGTGTACATCAAATAGGTGAACTACGAGGCAACCCTCAGAACGACACAAAGAAGAACCTTTGTAATTTAAATACACCTCAGTTATCGTTAAAACGAGACCTGCTACGCTTAAAATTAAAATTAAGTATTGAAGTGCCTTGTGCTTTAAAGACTTCTTGGATTCTGCAACGAGTATTTCCATAATTTTAAACCACCTTCGTTTTTCAAGACCACTATTATAACATCCTTGACTTATATTTCCATATTAAAACATTAAAAAACAAAGCTTTTAGCAACTCTTTCCAGGCTTATTTCTAAGTTTTTTCTAAGAACGCGACTACTTTCAAGCTCTTTTTTAATCTCAAACAGAGCTTCACAAAGTCTTTCCCAGTTTCCACAAAAAATTAATACATCGTGACCAGAGGCAAAAGCCCTTAAAATGCACTCCTCAAATTCAAAGACCTTTGCACCTCCCATGTCTAAGTCGTCAGTAAAAATTACCCCTTGATAACTTAGCTTTTCTCTTAAGAACCTTATCCACTTTTCTGAAAAAGTAACTGGTAAAGGATCAAACTCTTCAACCACGAGGTGCGTGGTCATAACAAAAGTTTCTTCCTCCTCTAAAATTTTAGAAAATACTTCTAAACTCTCCTTATCCACGCTCTTTTTTTTGGGAAGTTTAACATGAGGATCTATGCTTACGCCTTTAAGTCCTGGAAAGTGTTTTATACAGGTTAGAATCCCTTTTTCTCTGTGAGTTTTTATAAAAACTTTTGCAAGACGAATTACGAGGTCTTTCGTCTTGGAAAATGTTCGGGTTCTCAGGAATTCTGGTGCAGTTTCGTCTGCAAGGTCAACGCACGGAGCAAGGTTTAACTTTATGCGGTACTTTAAAAGTGCCTTAACTATGGTATTTACCCAGGTCCTAAATTCTTCTTTTTTTTCACTCCACAATTTAGCAGCTTCAAGAGGTGAAAGAAAATTACCAGGTATTCTGCAAACTCTTCCTCCCTCTTGATCCACAGCAAAAATACCACCTAAGTCTCTTAACTTTTCAGGAAAAGCGTCTTCTAAAAAGTGTTCCTTAAACAGAATAAACTTGTTAAAACCGAGGTCCTCGTAAAATTCAAGCTCTTCAGAGCTAACCGGACTCCCAGGTTTTATTAAAAATAAGCTTCCAATTTTTTTGAACACTATTTACCTCTTAAAGTAATTTTTAACGATTTCAATTACCTTTGTTATGTCTTCTTGAGTAGTAAACATTCCTATTGAAAACCTTATCGTTCCGATTGCGGTTTCAGGGTCTATGCGGAGTGCTGATAGAGTAACAGAGCCCTTTCTATCGTGGCACGCAGCTCCTGTAGAAGCACAAATTTGCTTTAGTTCTGAAAGCATTTTAGAGGCACTTATACCTTTAAAAGAAACGGTTAAAGTATTAGGGACTGTTTTTTCTGGTATGCCGTAGCGATGCAGGTTTTCGTAAATGTCTTTTAAACCCTCGTACAAAAGCTCTCTTAAGTATTTAAGTCTTTCTACTTCAGCAATTAACTTTGACTTTAACACTTCACACGCTTTAGCTAAGGAAGCAATTAAAGGCACGGGTTCTGTGCCTGCTCTCAAGCCTTTTTCCTGCCCACCTCCGAGAAAAATCGGAGAAACTTTTACTCCTTTTCTTATGTAAAGAGCTCCTATGCCCTTTGGAGCGTACATTTTGTGCCCTGCAACACTTAAAAAATCACACTGAATCTCTTTTACGCTAACCGGGATTTTTCCACAGGCTTGACAAGCGTCTGTGTGAAAGACGACCTCTTTTTCTCTACAGATCTCAGCAATTTCTTTTACTGGTTGAATAGTTCCAATTTCGTTATTAACGAACATCACTGAGACGAGAAGGGTGTTCTTCTTAATTCTCTTTTTTACCTCCTCTGGATCTATGTATCCTTCAGGACTAACGGGAATTTGTTCAACCTCAAATCCCATGTCTTTTAACTTTTGAACGGGTTTTGCCACTGAAGGATGTTCAAAGGCACTTATCAAGATGTGTCCTCTTTCGCGTTCCAGAACCGTACCTAAAATAGCAAGGTGATTTGACTCTGTACCTCCAGAGGTAAAAATTACTTCTTCTGGGCTTGCGTCTATAAACTCTGCAACCTCTTTTCTAAACTCCTCAAGTTTTTCTTTTACTAACTTACCAAAGGCGTGAGCTGAACTCGGATTAGCAAAGTACTCCGATGCGTACAACTTAAAAGCCTCTAAAGCTTCAGGTAATACAGGAGTGGTTGCGTTGTAGTCAAGGTATATACAATCCTTTTTCATTTCTTTCCTCCATCGGGTTTCGTTGCTCTTAAAAGTATAAAAGCACCTGCAAATTTTAAAACTTTGTTAAGTTTTTCGTCTAACTTTTCTGCAAGTTTTAAAAAGGGGAAAAACGAAGGAAAGTATATTATACCCCTTGTTTCAACCTCAACAAAACCAGCTTTTTTAAAAAGTCTTTCAAGCTCGTAAGGAGTGTAAAACCTCGCGTATCTGTAAGCAGTTTCAACGAAAATAGACTTAAGCCTCTTGAAAAAAAACCACGAGCTGTTTGCGTTCATAGTGCCAATTAAGGTTTTACCCCCGGGTTTTAACACCCGATATATCTCAGAAATTACTTTTTCAGGTTCTTTAATAAACTCAAACACGGTTATACTAAGCACGAAGTCAAAAATAGAACTTTTAAACGGTAAAAAATAGGCGTCTCCGTTTACGAAGTAAGCCTTTTTTAGTTTGTCTTTAGCAATTGCAAGCATGTTTTTACTAAGGTCCAAACCAAAAACTTTCTTAGCACTTAGGACGAGCTCAGTAAAAAGTCCAGTGCCACATCCAAGGTCAAGTACGAGCTTGTCTTTTACCTCTGGGAGAAGCTCTTTTACTAACCTCTTTTCAGTAGAAAGTACATACCTACCGACCTTGGTGTCAAACCAAGAATCGTACTTTTTTGCTATTTTATCAAAGTAACTCAATGCCATTTTAAAGCTAATTGAACGACTTTTTTAATGGGTCTTCCTCTGAGTGTTGCAAAGTTTCCGAGTTTTTCAAGAGATATTCCGATTTTTTTCAAACTAAGCTCAGAAAGTTCCCAATTCCTTCTAAGCTTAAGGATTTTTCTTGCAGTTTCAGGTCCTATCCCTGGAATTCTTAGAAGTTCGTAGTAGTCAGCTTTAGTTAGTTCCACTGGAAAAAATTCAGGATGTCTTTTTGCCCAGGCAAGTTTTGGATCTATACTTTGTGGCAAGTTTTCTCTTTCTTCAAAAAGCTCTTCTGGTCTAAATCCGTACTTTCTTATTAACATGTCAGCCTGATAAAGCCGATACTCTCGTGTATAAGGAGGTCTTTTTCCTGCTCCAGGTTCGTTCACCGGAACATAAGCAGAAAAGTACATTCTTGAGATTACTCTATTTTTGTAAAGCTTCCAAGCGAGTTCTAAAATTCTTTTGTCAGTGTCTTCAGAAGCACCAACTATTACCTGAGTAGAAACAGAAAAGGGTTTTTCTACTTCTTCTTGAATTTTAGAGAGCATTTTTAAAGTACTTACCAGTTGTAAAGAGGACTTTTCAGGTGCCCACTTTAAAAGACTGCTTTTCGTAACGAATTCCAAGTTACAACTCAATCTATCAACATAAGGAGCCACGCTTTTAACGAGCTCGTAAGAGCTACCAGGTAAAACTTTCAGGTGTATGTATCCGTTAAATTCGTACTTTTTCCGTAAAATTAATACGGTTTGTATCATTTTTTCCATAGTGTCGTCAGGATCCACTTCTATACCTGAGCTCAGAAACAGACCTTTTATTATTCCTTTTTTTGCGAGATTAATTACGAGAGAAGCAAGCTCTTCTGGAGAAAATCTTGCCCTTCTTACATCGTTTTGACACCTGTTTATACAGTACTTACAATTATTTTTACAGAAGTTAGTAAAAAGGATTTTTAATACGGGAAGCTTAAGGTTACCAACTTTGCAAACCCCAAGACTGTCGTAACTTGCAGCCTTAGTAAGAATGTAAAATTTTAATTTAGACATTGGTATTGTATTTTCTTACTTTTAATATTAAATTATACAACATTTCAGGAAAAAGGAGGAGACATGCTTTTTTATGTTGACAAAGGTTGTCCTAATTGTAGGGGAAGAATTTCAGACGAAAGGCTTTACACAGGTCTTCCGTGTGAAAAGTGCGTAGATACGCCTCCAGAAAAGGGAATTTCCGTAAAAAAGGTATGTAACATCCTTAAGAAAAACGGTAGTTTAAAAGAGCTTGCAAAGTTTTGTGAAGTAGAAAATAAGGTTAAGGGTTTCATTAATCTGTTTAAAAAGATCATAGGCACTGAGCCGTCTTCTCTGCAAAAAAGTTGGGCAAAAAGGTTCTTTCTTGGAGAGTCTTTTGCAATAGTAGCTCCTACTGGGACTGGAAAATCTACATTTGGGCTTATAATGAGCCTCTTAAACCCTGGAAAGAGTCTTATAATAGTGCCAACCAAAGTTTTGGTAACTCAGGTAGAAGAACGCCTTTTTTCCTATCTTGAAAAGGCAGAGAATAAACTAAAAGAAAAGAAAATTCTTGCGTACAAGGGTTCTAAAAAAGAAAAAGCAATGGTTGAAGCTGGTGAGTTTGACATACTCGTGTGTACTTCTGCTTTTTTGCACAAAAACTTTCCGATACTAAAGTCGTTTGAGTTTTCCTTTGTATTCGTTGACGATGTAGATTCCTTTTTAAAGAGTAGTAAAAATGTAGATAACCTGTTTTTATTACTCGGTTTTACAGAAGAAGAGATAAAGCTTGCTTTAAAAAGAAACAAAACAGAAGAGGATTATCATCAACTTACTTCTATTAAAGAGGAACATCGCAGAGTACCTCATACTCAGCTTATTATTTCTTCTGCTACCCTTAAACCCAGAACGAATAGGGTACTTTTATTTCAAAACTTGCTTGGTTTTGAGGTTACGAGGTTCGTTTCTACTTTAAGGAAGGTAGTTGACGGCTACATAAAAGTTGAAGTTGAGGAAAGCGAAGATGTTTTGAAAAAACTTCTTGAGGATGCAGTTCCGTTAATTAAAAGACTTGGAGAAGGAGGGCTCGTTTTCGTAGAGGAGGCTTTTGGTAAAGAGGGGGTTCAAATAGTTACGCAATTTTTAAGAGACGCTGGTATAAAGGCTATCTCTTATCTTGAAGCAGGAGAGAACGAACTTCTTGAGGTACTCAAGGCTGGAGAGGTAGAAGTTGCAGTTGGGTTGTGTCATCTTTCTAATCCACTCGTAAGAGGAATTGACTTGCCAGAGGTCTTAAGGTATGCAATATTCTTAGGGGTGCCTAAACACATCTTTCCTCTTATTTCAGGAGAAGAAGGATTTAGTCTTTCCCTTTCCCCTCAGTTTTTGTACAACATACTTCTCTCTCTCATGCCTCTTTTTACTGAAGAGGAAAGAATTACTGCAATGTCTCACACCTCTTACCTAAGACGCTACTTAACCCTTAAAGAAGAACAACTTCCTCAATATCAGGCTATTTACGAGAGAGTTTTAAAAATCAAAGAGTTTTTGGAGGAGAAGCTTAATTCTCCTGAATTTATAGAAAAACTTGAAAAAAGCGAAGAGGTCTTTTTAAAGCACTCACCTGATGGAGGTTACTTCGTAGTAGTGGGAAATGCCTCTTCTTACCTACAGGCATCAGGAAGGGTTTCAAGACTCACGACGAGAGGATTGTTACCAGGATTGTCCATTATCCTCGTAGAGGATCAAAAGGCATTTAACAGCCTTAAAAAGAGGTTAAGGTTTTACTTAGGAGAAGAAGTTGAGTTTAAAGAGCTTTCTCCTGAATCTGCAGAGGAAATAGATAAAAAGATAAGAGAAGAAAGACAAAAACTAAAAAGAGAAAAGGTTGACTTTAAAAACTACCTAATCATCGTTGAATCTCCTCACAAGGCAAAGACTATAGCTGGTTTTTTTGGAAAACCTTCTATAAGAAGGATTAAAAATGTTTGGGTTTATGAAATACCTATGGAAAACATACTACTTTCTGTGTGTGCTTCTCTTGGGCATGTGTATAATCTTTCAAGGAGGGAGGGAATTTTCGGGGTTTTAAAGGAAAACGGAAACTTTTATCCTGTTTTTGGAAGCATAAAGATTGACAGAGAAACTGGTGAACAATATGTTGACGAGGAACCCAAGTCTGCAAAGGAACTCTTTGACAAAGGAGAAATAATAGAGGTTTTGAGAACTCTTGCTTTTTGTGCAGATCAGGCATTCGTAGCCTCTGACCCGGATGCAGAAGGAGAGAAAATTGCTTACGACCTTTACATAAACCTTAAACCTTTTCAACCAAATGTTAAAAGGCTTGAGTTTCACGAAATTACTCAAAGAGCTCTTATTTCTGCTTTAAACTCTCCTCAGGACATAAACCTTTCAAGGGTTAAGGCACAGCTTGCAAGAAGAGTTGCAGACAGGTGGGTAGGATTTTCTCTTTCTCAGGAATTGTGGAGGGTATTTAAAAAACACTACCTTTCTGCAGGAAGAGTCCAAACGCCTGTTCTCGGATGGATAATAGAAAGAGCTGAGCAAGCTAAACAACACAAGTACAGAGTAAGTTTCGTTTTAAACGGCATTTCTTTTTCCTTAGAGTTTGAAGACAAAAACCTCGCTAAAAAGGTAAAAGACGGACTTAAAGAACTGAGTTTTGAGGTAACTCAAGAGTTTGAAGACGAGCTTCCAGCCCCTCCTCCATACACCACAGATGCAGTACTTGAAGACGCATTTCACTTTTTTAGGTTTTCTTCTGCATACACTATGCAGCTTCTTCAGGAGCTTTTTGAGCTTGGACTTATTACATACCACAGAACTGATTCAACCAGGATCTCAGAGGTCGGAAGGTTTCAAGTTGCAAAGCCTTACATAACTCGTGAGCTTGGAGAGGAGTTTTTCGTACCAAGAGAGTGGTATAGCGAAGGGGCACACGAAGGAATTAGACCGACAAAACCCTGGGACCTCGCAGAACTTAAACTAAGGGTAGCTCACGGACTTATATCCTTTAAAAAAGCAAGAGACAGCTTTAGATTGTACGACATAATATTTAGAAGGTTTATGGCAAGCCAAACCAGAAAGACTAAAGTTCTAAAGGCTAAACTTAAACTAAAAGCAGGAGACTACACATGGGAGGACACGGTTATTCTTAAGGTCTTAAAACCAGGACACGATTACTTCTGGTCAAAAGTGCAAACCTTTGAAACGAATAAAGTTGAAGTAAAAGAAGTAAAACTTTCAAAAGTTCCAAAGGTATTTCTTTTCAATCAGGGTTCTCTTATTCAGGAAATGAAAAAAAGAGGGCTTGGAAGACCTTCAACATACGCAGAAATAGTATCTACTTTGCTTCACAGGTATTATGTGTATGAGCTTAAAAATGGAGGCTTAGTACCTACCCCTTTGGGAAAAGAGGTATATAATTATTTAGTAAGTCATTACAAGGAGTATGTGTCTGAGGAATTTACGAGAGAGCTTGAAAAGTTTATGGACGAGGTTGAAGAAGGAAAAAAATCCTGGATGGAAATTTGTTATAAGCTCTTGCCATTATTAAAAATACTTCGTATAATTAATGCGTGATAAAAATTTTTCTTAAGGAGGTTTTTATATGAAAACAGAAGCTTTACAACAAAGAAGTTTTTCAAATTTACTTCTCGGTTTCGTAATCTTTGCAATTATCTACATTCTCACTGCTCTTAAAAGTGGTTCTATACTTCCTGATAACAGCATTTTATTTGGACTTAGTACATTTATTTATCTTACTGCTGGAATTGTGTATTTAATTCACTGGATATTTAAGTGGGAAAAAGGAGCTTTTTTTGGGTCTGCTATTGGTTGGGGAGGTTTTATATTAAACCTCGTAGCGTTTATAGTTAGGTGGATCCAAACTTATCAGGCTGGTTTTGGTTATGTACCTTTATCAAACCTTTACGAGTCTCTTGTATTTTTTGGTTTGTGTATTGCTGGAGTTTACTTATTTTCAGAATTTAAAATACCTACTAAGATTTTTGGAAGTATAGTATTTTTGGTAGCGAGTTTTGTAATGGCTTATGCTTCTTTAAAGGCTGATGCCTCTATAAGACCTCTTATTCCTGCGTTAAAAAGTAACTGGCTTATAGCTCATGTTATAACCTGTTTTTTGGGATATGGTGCGTTTGCAGTAGCGTTTGCTCTTGGAATTTTTTACCTTTTGAGTGGAAAAGAAAATTTAAAGAAGTACCTTCCGTCTCCTCAGACTTTGGACAACCTAATGTACAGGTTAATACTTTTTGGATTTTTTTGGCTTACTATAGGAATTATTACTGGAGCGGTTTGGGCAAATCAGGCATGGGGAAGCTATTGGAGTTGGGATCCAAAGGAGACCTGGTCACTTATCACATGGCTTATTTACGGAGGAGCAATCCACGCAAGACTCATGAGAGGCTGGTCTGGAAAAAAGATGGCTTGGCTTAGTATTATAGGGTTTATGTCAGTGCTGTTTACCTACTTTGGAGTAAACTTCTTCCTTGCTGGGCTTCACAGTTATGCAACGCCCTCTTAAATTAACTTAAAAAGGGGAAAAAATGCTCGTAAAAACATGGATGTCAGAACCCGTTATAACCTTGGAAGAGGAAGAGCCTCTTATAAAAGCTTTTCAAATACTTAAAGAATTTAAAATAAGAAGAATACCCATTACTAAAAATGGAAAACTTACTGGAATAATTACTCACACAGACATAAAAGCAGCAACTCCTCCAAAACTCGGAATACCAGAATTTGACGAATTTTTTGAGATGTTTTCTCAACTGAAAGTAAAAGATGTTATGACAAGAGATCCAATTACCGTTTATCCAGAAGATACCATAGAAAAAGCGTCTATTCTTATGCTTGAAAACAAAATATCAGGACTACCCGTAATAAATCCTAACAAGTATGTAGTAGGTATTATTACCCAGACTGACATCTTTAAGCTATTCGTTAACATAACAGGAGCGTATTACAGCCCTTATCAAATAACCCTTTTTATAGACTCAACAGAAGAAATAGTAGAAATTTTAGAAGTTTTTAAGAAGTTTAATATAGTTATATACAGTCTGCTTCAATGGAAGGACGAATTTTGTTACGATTCTCCTTGTAGAAGGAAAGTATTCGTAAGGTTTCACGGAGTTGACGAAAAAACTCTTGACGAATTAAAAAGTTTACTTGCTGAGAAGTTTGAAATACTTTCTTTTAAAAAAGAAGACATAAGAAACATTCCTAAGAAAAAAACTTCTTCTAAGGACGAAGAAGAAATTTCTCTTTTTTATTAATTTTTTACGAAGTTATTAAAGGAATAGCAATTCGTCTTATGTGAAATTCTTTGTCTCTCCAGTCTTTGAGAGTTTTTACCCACAAGTCCAAGTAAATCCTTCTTCCGAGTAAAAATTCAAGCTCCTCTCTGGCAAGAGTTCCTATTTTTTTAAGCATCTGTCCTTTTTTACCTATTAAAATTCCTTTTTGAGATTCTCTTTCTACGAAAATGGTTGCCTGTATGTAAAGAAAGTTCCTTTCTGGCTCTTCTCTTATTTCTTCAACTTTTACAGCAGTGCAATACGGAACCTCTTCAAAGGTAAGAAGAAAAATTTTTTCTCTTATGATTTCTGCAATGAGAAGACTCAAGGGTATGTCAGTAATTCTATCAGGTTCGTAGTAAAACGGACCTTCTGGTAAAATTTTTATCAATTCGTCAATAACTATGTCAACACCATCGTTATTAAGAGCAGAAATAGGAATAATCGCCTTAAAGTCGTGAAGTTTTGAAAAGTAATCAATAATAGGCAAAAGCTCGTTTTTCTTTATTTTGTCTATTTTGTTAAGCACGAGTATGGTAGGTTTGTTGGCTTTTTTTATTATTTCAAGAATTTTTTCCTCTGCAGGAAGTCTGTGCGTAACATCAAGTACCCATAAAACCGCATCTACATCTTCAAGAGCTGCAAGTGCCTCTTCTACCATTATTTTGTTAAAAAGAGACTTTGCGTCGTGTATTCCAGGAGTATCTATAAAAACTATCTGAGCGTTGTCTCTGGTAAGAACCCCTCTTACATTAAAACGGGTAGTTTGAGGTTTTGGACTTACTATGGAAACCTTTGTACCGAGCATCTGATTCAAAAGCGTTGACTTTCCTACATTCGGAAGCCCTATAATTGCAACAAACCCTGACTTCGTCTTTTTTTCTTCAACTTTTTCTTCAACCGAAGCCTTGTCGTTATTTTCCATGTTGGTTAAGCCTCCTCATTTTGTTAAAAAAACTTTAATTCATATCTTGAAAACTTCAAGGGAATCAAAAGTTTAGCAAATTCGTTAAAAAGTGTTAAACTGTGTTAAAATTAGTGAGTTTTTGGCTTTTCAATGAGTAAAGTAGGAATCTTAATAACTACTGCAATTGCTTCTTTTTTAATGACTTTTATAGGTTCTTCAGTAAACATAGCACTTCCAGCCATCAGTAAAGATTTTTCAATTAACGCTGTTTTATTAAGCTGGATCGTTACTTCTTACTTTTTAGCAGGTGCTATATTTTTGGTGCCCTTTGGTAAAATCGCAGACATATACGGAAGAAAAAAGGTATTTTTTTACGGTGTTTTGATTTATACTCTTTCTTCTCTTTTTTCTGCACTTTCTCCTTCGGCAATCGTCCTAATCTGGTTTAGAATTTTTCAGGGTATTGGGAGTGCCATGATATCAGGAACGAGCGTTGCAATTTTAACCTCAGTTTTTCCCATAGGAGAAAGAGGAAAGGCACTGGGAATAAATGTATCTGCAGTTTACTTAGGACTTACTCTTGGTCCTATTTTAGGAGGGCTTCTTACTCAACACTTTGGATGGAGAAGTATCTTTCTTTTAAATGTTCCTTTAGGTTTAACGATAATTATTTTGATTTTGTGGAAGTTAAAAGAGGAATGGGCTGAGGCTAAGGAAGAGAAGTTTGACTTTATCGGATCAATAATTTACGGAGTTTCCCTTATCTCCATAATGTACGGATTCTCTGTTCTTCCTTCAGCTAAAGGTATTCTTTTAGTCTTAACAGGAATTATAACAACTTCGTGTTTCGTTTGGTGGGAAATAAAAACCGAAAATCCCATTCTTGACCTAAAACTTTTCAAAAATAATTCAGTATTTCTTTTTTCTAACTTATCAGCACTTATTGCTTACAGTTCTACTTTTTCAGTTATTTTTTTATTAAGTCTTTACCTGCAGTACATTAAAAGCCTATCTCCTCAACAAGCAGGATTGATATTAGCTTCACAACCAATAGTAATGACTATTTTTTCACCGTTTGCAGGGAAACTCTCAGACAAAATAGAACCAAGAATCATTGCTTCAATTGGAATGGGTTTTGCAACTTTAAGTCTGTTTTCCTTTACATTTTTAAGCAAAAACACCAACTTAAGCTTTGTCATTTTTAACTTGGTACTTCTCGGTTTAGGACTTGCCTTTTTTTCTTCTCCTAATACGAACGCAGTTATGAGTTCTGTTGAAAGAAGGTTTTACGGAGTTGCCTCAGCTCTTCGTGGAACCATGAGGCTTTTAGGACAAACATTTAGCATGGGAATAGCTATGCTCATATTTGCAATTTACATTGGAAAGTCAAAAATTACGCCTAAGTACTATCCTCTTCTTTTGACGAGCATGAAAGTCGCTTTCGTAGTATTTACAGGCTTGTGCTTTAGTGGAATAATTTTTTCTCTTATAAAAACGGAGTCTTCTTAATGTTTTTTCGCTTGTTCAGTAGAAATAACATTAATTGCCTTTTTAGCAGCAAGGTTTTCTGCCTCTTTTTTAGAACCTCCTTTTGCTTTTGCAAGGACTTTGTCTTTTAGTTTTACCACTACTTCAAAAACAGGATTGTGAGGTGGTCCAGAAATAGAAACTACCTCGTAAGTCGGTCTTTCGTGAAATTCTTTTTGTAAAATCTCTTGAAGCCTGGTTTTGTAGTCGTGAAAAGGCGTCTTTGGAAACCTTCTTAAGTAAGGAGAAAACCACTTTCTTATCTTCTCACAAGTGTACTCAAACCCTTTTTCTAAAAATATAGCTCCGATAAGTGCTTCAAGTGCTCTTGCTGAGATGTTTTCCTTGCTCTTGGTATCAAGTTTTTCTTCCCTTCTCCCAAGAAATATGTAGTCAAGAAGCTTTATTTTTTTTGCAACTTTTATAAGGGTGGTTTTACACACTAAGTAAGCCCTTTTTTTTGTTAACTCGCCTTCTGTGTCTTCTGGATACTTCTCAAACAGCATCTTTGAAATACAAAGATTAAGTACAGAGTCTCCGAGAAACTCAAGTCTTTCGTTGTCTTCAAGCTTGAGCTCTCTGTGAGAAATTTTGTAAGAGCGATGAGTAAGAGCGGTTTGAAGCAATTGGGGATTAGAAAATTCTACATCAAGAATTTTTTCAAACTCTTTAAGATCCTTAGGCATCACTTAGCTATTAAAAAGGCGTTTTTAAAACAGCACTTTTTAAGCTTTTCTGCTCGTTTTAGGGCTACGAAGTAGTTTTCACCAAGATAAATTTGGACTCTGTAAAAGAGCTGATTGTTTTTTACGAAAGGCTCTACCTCAACCACTCTAAACCTTTCTAACAACTTCATTCTAAGCTTAACTGCGTTTTGAAGACTCTTGAATGCTCCTACTTGTAGGTAGTACTTTCCGTTTTCTATTTCTGGAACATCTTCATAAACAATTTCTCTCCCAGCTTTTTTTCCAGGACTTAGCACTATGAGTTTAACTGGAGCAGTACCTGTTTTTATTATTCCAAGTGCTCTTGCAGCTGCGTAACTTAAGTCAAGACACCTACCTTTAACAAAAGGTCCTCTGTCGTTTATTCTTACCACTACCTCTCTTCCGTTTCTCAAGTTTTTCACGAGAACATAGGTTCCAATAGGAAGAGTTTTGTGTGCAGCAGTATAGGCGTACATGTTATAGACCTCACCACTTGCAGTAACCCTTCCGTGAAAACTCGGTCCGTACCAAGACGCTATACAGGTCTGCTGAAATCCTCTTGCCACTGGAAGAGGATAATAGGTTTTACCGTTAATCTTGTAAGGTTTTAACCAACCAGGAATGGTTCTGGACAGGTGATACCTATAAACTCTAACCTTAACAGGATGGGGAGGTCTGGCACAACCGTAAAAAAGTATTGCTAAAACGAGAACTAAAACGAACCTCACTACTTATGCCTTTTTAAGAAGTTTGGCTACTTCTTTAGCAAAGTAAGTTATTATAAGATCTGCTCCTGCTCTTTTTATTGAGATTAAGCTCTCCCACATAACTCTTTCTTCGTCAAGAAAACCGAGTTTTCCTGCTGCCTTTATCATTGCGTATTCACCACTTACCTGATAAGCTGCAATTGGATGATTAAATTCACTTCTAAGCATTTTTATTATATCAAGATAAGGCATAGCAGGTTTTACCATTATTATGTCTGCACCTTCTTCTACATCTAAGTACGCCTCTCTTAAAGCCTCTCTACTGTTTGCAGGATCCATCTGATAACTTCTTCTATCTCCAAACTTAGGAGCTGACTCAGCAGCTTCTCTAAAAGGTCCGTAAAAAGACGAACAGTACTTTACAGAATAACTCATTATTGCAACATTAGGAAAACCAGCTTCGTCAAGTGCCTCACGAATTCTCGCAACTCTTCCGTCCATCATGTCAGAAGGAGCTACTATGTCTGCTCCTGCTTT
Source organism: Thermodesulfobacteriota bacterium (assembly GCA_013153525.1). GTDB lineage: Bacteria > Desulfobacterota > Thermodesulfobacteria > Thermodesulfobacteriales > Thermodesulfobacteriaceae > Thermodesulfobacterium. The sequence continues at coordinate 109,873 of JAADEG010000048.1, read as the reverse complement.
TGCATGAGAAACTGCAATTTTTGCAAGTTGCTCAAGAGTTAAGTCGTTGTCAACCTCTCCGTTTCTAATAATTCCACAGTGCCCGTGAGAGGTGTATTCACACATACACACATCCGTAATCACTACCAACTTGGGAAACTTCTGTTTTATCTTTCTTACAGCTCTTTGAATTATACCGTCTTTTACATAAGCCGAGGTACCAACTTCGTCTTTTTTGTCAGGAATACCAAAAAGTATCACTGCTTTTATTCCTAAATTCATCACCTCTTCAATCTCTTTTAGGACTTCGTCTATGGAAAACCTGTAAATCCCCGGCATTGAGCGAATTTCCTGTTTTATTCCCTTACCCTCACAGATAAAAAGAGGATATATCAGATCATTTACCGTTAAGTGAGTTTCCCTGACGAGTGCTCTTATTTCTTCTGTTCTTCTAAGTCTTCTTGGTCTGTATTCTGGAAAAAACATGGCTTACCTCCGTTATCCTAATTCAAGGGCTTTTTTAAGGTATTCGTAAAACTTTCTTAGGTCCTCTTTATAGTTTTCCGTAAGGTAAATCATTATTACCTGTCTGTTTTTCTCTTCAAGAGCTCTAAAGTCTCCACAAGCCTGAGCAAATTGCTGATCCCAGAAGGTGTATCCTTCTTCAGGAATTACCTGTTCTTCTACTCTTCCTTTTCTCGTAAAAATTATAAACCTACAAAGAATAGGTCCACCTTTGTAAAGCTGACCAGAAGAGTGCAAGTACCTTGGTCCAAAACCAAACACCGTACTACAGGTCCTTTTTTCTCTAACCAGTGTTCTAAAGTCTCTAAAAATTTCTTCAACTTCTTCGTCTTCTGGTAAGTAAGCAAGAAAACCAACGAAACTCCAAGGAGACATGTCTTTAAAAAACTTCTTCAACAAGGCTGTAAACTTGGGATACTCAATAGAAACGGTCTTTTCGTAGTAAAATCCCCAGCCTGTGTCCTCGTCAAGGTAAAACTCTATACCAAAGTCCTTTTCTTTTTTAAACTTTTCAAGAAGTTCCTTAGTTTTTTGTTTCGTAAGTACTACATCTGGTTCGTCAAACGGATTTAAACTCATAAAGTACCCACAAAGGGCAATTGCTATCATCCACCTATAGACCTCAGCAAACACCTCGTATCTGTCTTCAAAGGAAATAGTCTTGATCCTAAAAGCCTCCTCTCTTAGTTCGTTTATAAGTCTTTGATAAATTTTTTCCCTTCCTTTTAAGGTAAGATACACGAATACCCTGTCAGTCCCATACACGGTAGGAGAACCTGGAGATTCTCCAACCACGGGAACTATTCCAGTAAGTTGTTTTCCGAGACTTTCTGCTATAAGCTGTTCAAGCCAAAGTACGAATGGTCTTAAAATTGGATCCGTAATAAAGGTAAGTTTGTCTTGTCCAAGAATGTAGCTTTCTATAAGAAATTCTGCAAGAGATGCTCCGAGGTTGTAACTCCAGGGAATGTCAGGTGTACAGGCTTCGTACATCTTTTTTGCGTAGTCAACCGCCTTTTCTAAGTCAAGACCAAGAAGTGCTGCTGCAAGAAATCCTACCTCAGTAAGTGCAGCGTACCTTCCACCCACGAAAGGAGGATGCTGAAATACCTTTCTAAATTTTAAATCCTTAGCGAGCTTTTCAAGAGGAGATCCTGGATCAGTAAGAGCAACGAAGTTTTTCCCTGGTTCGTTACTTAGGTCTGAAACCTTTTTCCAGAAGTACTTAAAGTGAGAGAGGGTTTCTACGGTAGTTCCAGACTTTGATACTATAACGAACAAAGTGTTTTTAAGGTCAAGTTTTTCAATTTCTTTTATGTTTTCGGGATCGTTCGTGTCAAGTACATAAAACTCAGGATACCCTTCTGCTGGTCCAAAAATTTTGTTTAAGACCAGAGGAAAAAGAGAAGAACCTCCCATTCCGCACCATACCACGCTTTTGAACTCTTTTTTTATCTCATCTGCAAAGGCTTTAAGTTCTGGAAGCTTTGGCTGAATGTAGTTGTATCCGTCTATCCAGTCAAGTCTTTTTCTTATCTTCTCTTGAATCTCTGGATCACTTGTAAACATAGTTGGATCTTTTTCAAAAAGCTTTTCAATTAACTTTTGTTTTTCTTCTTCAGACATGTTTTTCGGACGCTTAATTATTCCAAAGTCTTTGTAAGTCTTTCTGATTACTGGAGGAACATTTGCCATTTTAAACTCCTTTGCGTATTTTCTGTATTTTTTAAAAGAGTATTTTAAGAAGTATCAAGTTTTTGTCAAGGTAATATAACTTTTTCAATCTTAGAATGTTTTTTACTAATCAAATAAAATTTTTTGCCTAAGAAGTTGCCTTTAATTTAATTTAAATTAAAATTATAAGTAACCACGACAAAGGGGGTGGGTAAGTGGTAAATGTATCAGAAGTTGTAGAAAACTTTAGAGAGTTTATAAAAAGCAAGGGTTTAAAATACACTCCCGAAAGGGAGGAAATATTAAGGGAAATACTTGAGTGTAAAGAACACTTTGATGTTGACGAACTTTACATCAAGCTTAAGAAAAGAGGAAGCAAGGTTTCAAAGGCATCTATATACAGAACTATTCCTCTTTTAATAGAAGCTGGTTATGTTCAGGAGGTTTACAAGCAAAATAACAGAGCTTATTACGAAGTGGTTTTAAACAAAATGCCTCACATTCACTTTATTTGTCTTAATTGTAAAAATGTTGAAGAAATAGAAGACGAAAGGCTGGTAACGCTGATTAAGGAATACGCTGATCAAAAGGGGTTTACTCTTTTGAGTTACCACTTGGAAGTTTTTGGGGTGTGTAATAATTGTAGGAACGAGGAATAATCATGCTACTAATAGACGCTAAGTGTGGTGATAAAGTAAAAATTTTGAAGTTTCTTGGAGACGATAAGATTCTCAGAAAAATAGAAGCAATGGGAGTTAGAAGAGGTGACGAGTTTGAGGTAATGCGGGTCTGGGGAAGAAACTATCTCTTGAAAAACGGTATTCACAGATTCGTAATAAGTTACGACATAGCTAAAAACATAGAAGTAGAGCTTTTAAGTACTACTCCATCTCCTTGTGGATACGGAGGTTGTAAAAGAAGAAGGTGGAGGTGGGGTTGGTTGAGGTTTTAGAAAATGGAAAAGAGAAAGTTCACGAGAATAGACTTTTCAACTTCAGCAGAATTTGTATGGAACGATAAAAAGTACCCAGCAAGAATTAAAGATGTTAGTTATGGCGGGGTTTTTTTATATTCTGATGTAATACCAAATAAAAAAGCAGAAATTCCCATTTATCTTTCTATAGACGGAACAGAGCCTCCTATTAAAATTTTTTTTAAAGGTAAAGTAGTAAGAACAGAACCAGGTAAAGGTTTTGCAGTCGTCTTTACTTACATTTCTCCAGAGAGTTTTGGACATCTTAAAAAGTTTATTTTTTACAACTTAGGTTCTGAGGAAGAAGCAGAAAAAGAATTGATGAGGTTTCTTGGAGAGGCTTATCCTCTTATTCAGGGTATAAAACTTCTCAACATTAAAATTTACAAAGAGATGCTTCTTAATTACATTTTGGAAAGGGCTTTTATTTATAGTCCTGAAAATCCTATAGTTTTATCAAGTGGAAGAACGAGTCCTTATTACATTGATTGTAGAAAAATTACTTTGTTTTCAGAAAGTTTTGACATAGTAGGAGAGCTATTCTGGCAGGAAGTAAAGTACTTAGGAGTGGATGCTGTGGCAGGTATGAGTCTTGGAGCAGATCCTATAGTTGGGGCAGTACTTGCTAAAGCTGCAGAGGAAAATTATCCTCTTGAGGGATTACTCGTTAGAAAAGAGCCTAAGTCTCACGGAACAAGGAGACAGATTGAAGGTAATGTGAGAGACGGAATGATGGGCGTGGTGGTAGAAGATGTAGTAACTACAGGTGGATCTGTACTAAAGGCAGTAAAAGCCCTTGAACAAGAAGGAGTAAATGTACTTAAAATAATAGCACTCGTGGATAGAGAAGAGGGTGGAAGGGAGGCTATTGAGGAAAAAGGTTATCAATTTCAAGCGTTTTTTACTCTTAAAGAAATAGTAGATGCTTATACCTCAAAAAAGGAAGGATAGGAGGGAGGTATGAAGAGGTTTGTATGGTTTTTAGTAATTATGATTGCGGTTTTTTCTTTGTGGAGCTGTTCTAAAAAAGGAAAAAAGGAAAAGTTCTTAAACGGTGCAGGAGCAAGCTTTCCTTATCCCCTTTACGCAACATGGGCAAACGAGTATTACAAACTTACAGGGGTAAAGATAAATTATCAATCCATAGGTTCTGGAGGTGGAATTCAGCAAATAATTAAAAGAACCGTTGACTTTGGTGCGAGTGATAGACCACTCCCTCCTCAAGAAGTAGAAAAGTACAAGCTTCTTCAGTTTCCAACAGTCATAGGTGCCATCGTTCCAGTAGTAAACATACCAGAGCTTAAAGGTAAACACCTCGTGCTTGACGGAGAAACTTTGTGTGAAATATATCTCGGAAAGATAAAAAAGTGGAACGATCCAAAAATAGCCAAGTTAAACCCTGGAATAAAGCTTCCTGACAAAAAGATAACCCCTGTTTATAGAGCAGATGGTTCTGGAACCACCGCAATATTTACCCACTATTTGTCTCAGGCATGTGCTGAGTGGAAAAAGGAAATAGGATACGGAACAGCAGTACACTGGAAAGTTGGAATAGGTGCAAAAGGAAACGAAGGGGTCTCAAATTATGTTAAACAAACTCCTTACAGCATAGGTTATGTTGAGTACGCATACGCGTTTCAAAATCACTTAAACTTCGTAACCATGAAAAATAAAGCTGGAAAGGTGGTTTATCCTTCTGAGGACAGCATTAAGGCTGCTGCAAGAACCGGTAATCTTGATCCTTCAAAGCACTTTTATGTATGGCTTACAGATGCTCCTGGTAAAAACGCATGGCCAATAGTTGGAGCAACTTACATCTTGCTCGCAAGAGAAAGAAAACAGGTTGACAAAGAAGTCGTTAAGTTTTTTGATTGGGCGTATTCTCACGGAGACAAAATCGCAGAAAAACTTACCTATGTGCCTCTCCCTAAGGAGGTCAAACAGAAAATAAGGGCTTATTGGAAAAAGTACGGCATATATTAAACCAACATTTTTAAAATGAAGCCCAAAATTCTTATTATTGAAGACGAAAAAGACATCGTAGAACTCATAGTTTACAACTTAACCAAAGAGGGATTTACGGTTGACTTTGCTTACAACGGGGAAGAGGGTTTAACCAAAATTAGAAACGGAGATTACGACTTGATTCTTCTTGACATAATGCTTCCAGGTATAGGTGGTTTTGAACTTTGTAAAATGTTAAGAGAAGAGGCTGATCTTGCAGACATACCTATAATTTTTCTAACTGCAAGAACTCTTGAATCAGACAAAATTCTCGGTTTTGAACTCGGTGCTGACGACTACATTACCAAACCTTTTAGTCCGAGAGAACTCGTTGCAAGAATAAAAGCGGTTTTGAGAAGAACCCGCCCTGAAAAGGTAAAAAAAGAGGTAATTAAAGTAAAAAATTTGCTAATAGATAAAGATAGATGCAAAGTAAAAGTTAACGGAAAGTCTGTGGAACTTAGTGCAACAGAGTTTAAAATTTTGTGTTTTTTAGCAGAACACAAAGGCAGGGTGTGCTCAAGACAAGAGCTTATAGACGCAGTGTGGGGAGGAGACGGATACATAAATCCACGCACTATAGATGTCCACATTAAAAGACTGAGGATGCAAATTGAAGACGATCCAACTCGTCCAGCTTACATAAAGACTAAAAGAGGCTTTGGTTATTACATCCCAGATGACGAATAATAAATTCTTTGAACTTTTACCACAAAACTTTCAGGGCTTTAAAATTCTTTTGGAACTTCTTGACAACATAAGAGAGGCTATTTTGCTTATTGATAAAGATTACCAAATATTATTTTTTAACAAACAATTCAAGAAGTTTTTCGGAATAAACGAAAAAAACTTCCCCAAGTTTTTGTATGAAGTGATAAAACACAGAAGACTTTACGAAATAATTGAGAAAGTTTTTTCAACTGACGAGGAAGTAAGAGAAGAGGTTGAAGTAGAGCATCCAGAAAAAAGAATATTTCTCGTTACTGGTAAGCCTGTTAACTTAGATCTGGGAAGCGGTTACAAAGACACTGCGTTGTTTAGTTTTTACAACATAACCAGACTAAAAAGACTTGAACAGATGAAGACCGACTTCGTAGCAGCGGTCTCTCACGAGATTAAAACCCCTATAACTGCGATTAAAGGGTTTGCAGAAACGCTACTTGAAGGTGCTTTAGAAGATAAAGAAAACGCAAGAAGATTTTTACAGATTATTAAAAAACACAGCGAAAGGTTAAACTCTCTTGTAGAAGACCTGCTAATACTTTCTGCTATAGAACTCGGTGAGTTAAAGTTAAACAGAAGCTGGATAAGTCTTGGAGAGGTTTTTGACACCGTAATAACGACTCTTGAAGAAAAGGCAAGAAAAAAAGGACTTTACTTGAAAAAAGAGCTTAAAGACGGAGAAAGGATAGAAATTTACGCAGACAGGGACAAGCTTATTCAAATACTGATCAACTTGGTAGATAACGGAATAAAGTTTACTGAGAAAGGAGGTGTTACTTTAAAGTATGAGGACAAAAAGGCGTGTATAAGCGTTATAGATACGGGAATAGGGATTCCAGAGGAACACATACCAAGGCTGGGAGAGAGGTTTTACAGGGTTGATAAGGCAAGGTCAAGAGAGCTTGGAGGAACAGGACTTGGACTTGCCATAGTTAAGCACTTCGTCAAGGCTCACGGCTGGAAAATGGTTATAGAAAGCAGAGTTGGTAAAGGAACTTCTGTACACCTTTTTATTGGGGGCTGATTTTTAACCAAATTTTAACGAAAATTTAACAAATTTTTAACATAAAGAGTTTAGAATAAAAACCAAAAAACCCACGCCACGAAAAAATGAACTTTTCTTACATAATAGAAAAGTTTACTAAGTACTTTTTGGGATTTTGGGCTGTTTTTACGGGATTTTTGTTTCCTCTGGTAATATTTTTAATACTGCTTTATGAGTCAAAACTTGCGATTCAGCACTTTGGAGTAATCAAGTTTCTCACCTCTACGACCTGGGATCCAGTAAAACAGGACTTTGGTGCTTTACCTATGATATTTGGAACTTTAATAAGTACTTTTATAGCAATGCTTATTGCAGCTCCTGTTTCCATAGGAATAGCAATTTTTATTACAGAGCTTGCTCCTTCCTGGATGAAGGGTCTTATAGTAAGTGCAGTGGAGCTTCTTGCAGCAATTCCAAGTATAATTTACGGAATGTGGGGATTTTTGGTTCTTGCAGAAGTTATGAGAAATCGCGTTGAACCTTTTTTACAAAAAGTCTTTGGAGGTATTCCACTTATAGGTCAACTTTTTTCAGGAACTCCTACGGGTGTAGATGTGCTTACCACTTCTTTAGTTCTTTCAATAATGATAATACCTTTTATGGCATCCGTAGTAAAAGACGCTTTTTCTCTGGTTCCAGAAGTAATGAAGGAATCAGCTTATGGACTTGGAGCAACCAAGTGGGAAGTTATAAAGGATGTAGTTATTCCTTATACTGCCTCTGGAATAGCTGGTGGTTTAATACTGTCAACTGGAAGGGCTCTTGGAGAAACCATGGCTGTTACTTTTCTTGCAGGAAATGTTGCTAAAATACCCACTTCTTTGTTTCAGCCTTTTACCACTATTACGGTTGCCCTTGCTAATCAATTTACTGAAGCTGACACCCCACTTTACCTTTCTTCACTCTTTTACCTCTCTTTGATTCTTTTCGTGGTTTCTTTTATAATTTTAATAATTGCAAAAGTTATGGTATTGAGGCTTGAGAAAAAATGGAAAAGCTAAGGATTTTAAAGAGAAGGTGGATAAACAGAATAATGCTTTTTATTTCTTTTCTTGCAGCTATGTACGGGCTTTTTTGGTTATTCTGGATTTTGGGAACTTTGTTCGTTAACGGGTTTAAGCACATAGACTTAAAGCTCTTTCTTGAAGACTCAGGTCCACCAGGGCTTAACATAGGTGGTTTAAGACAGGCTTTCGTAGGACACCTTATAATTACCGTTCTTGCGACCTTAATAGGGGTTCCCATTGGGCTATTTGCAGGGATTTATTACGCTGAATACGGTAGAAACTCCAAGTTTTTCTGGGTGCTTAGAAACACTACGGACATCATGGTAAGCACTCCTTCAATAATAATGGGTGCAGTGATGTACGCATTGCTCGTGGTGCCCTTAGGACACTTTAACGCTCTTGCAGGAAGTATGGCACTTGCAATGCTTATGGTACCAGTGATAAGCGTAACCACTTACGAAATGTTAAATCTCGTACCTTTTACATTAAGAGAAGCAGCTTATGCACTGGGTGCTTATAAGTGGCAAATGATAAAAGACATCGTCTTAAGGTCTGCAAAAGTAGGAATACTTACTGGAATTATCCTTGGAGTTGCAAGAATTTCTGGAGAAACTGCACCGCTTTTGTTTACTTCTTTTAACAATCAGTACCTTTCTTTTGACATCTTTAAACCTATGTCCTCTCTCACGGTAACCATTTTTGACTACGCAATGAGCCCTTACAAGTACTGGCACGACCAGGCTTGGGCAGCGTCTTTTTGCCTTGCGTTTTTCATATTGGTATGTTCTCTCGTTGCAAAGTTCTTACTTCACTACGGAAACATCTTTAAGGGAAGGAAAAAGTAGAGGTGAGGCATGGAAAAAGACATAGAGCTTAAGGTTAGAAACCTAAACTTTTACTACGGAAAAGAAAAGGCTTTAAAAAACATAAACTTGGATGTGTTTAGGAACAAGGTTACTGCACTCATAGGACCGTCTGGATGTGGAAAAACGACTTTTTTGAGGTGTTTAAACAGAATGCACGACCTTTATGTAGGAACGAGGTACGAGGGAGAAATCATTTTTGAAGGAAAAAACATACTTGACAAAAACATTGACTTAATAGAACTTAGATCAAAGATTGGAATGGTTTTTCAAAAACCTACTCCGTTTCCAATGAGTATTTTTGACAATGTTGCTTACGGACTTAAACTTAAAGGAATAAAAGGAAGTGAGTTAAAGGACAGGGTAGAAAAGGCTTTAAAAGACGCAGCACTCTGGGACGAAGTAAAGGACAGACTAAAAGAAAGCGCCTTTTCTCTTTCTGGAGGACAACAACAGAGGTTGTGCATTGCAAGAGCTATTGCAGTGGAACCCAAGGTGCTTCTTTTTGACGAACCTACTTCTGCTCTTGATCCTATTTCTACTGCAAAGATAGAGGACTTGATCGTTGAGCTTAAAAACAAAGTAACCATAGTTATAGTAACTCACAACATGCAGCAGGCAGCGAGAATTTCAGATTTTACTGCGTTTATGTACCTCGGAGAGCTTATAGAAGTAGGACCTACTGAAAAAATCTTTACGAATCCAGAAAAAAAACTTACAGAAGATTACATTACTGGAAGATTCGGTTAAAAAGGAGGTGGTATGGAAGCTCCAGAAGGATTTAAGTTTTCAGCTGTTGAGTGTGGAATAAAGTACGAAAACAGGTTTGATCTTGGTTTAATTTATTGTGAGTTTCCTGGGGTTGCCTGGGGAGTTTTTACCAAAAATAGCGTAAAAGCAGCCCCTGTACTCCTTGGAAAAAAAATAATAAAGTCTGAGGTTCACAGAGCTATAGTAGTAAATAGTGGAAATGCAAACGCCTGTACAGGACAAGAAGGGCTGGAAGACGCAAAAAGAATAATAAACGATCTCGCAGAGCACTTAAAGGTAAGCGAAAAAGAGGTTTTACCTGCTTCTACTGGAGTTATAGGAGAAAGACTTCCTGTGAATAAAATCTTACCAAAATTAAAGGATTTGGTTGAAGGACTTTCACCCCTTAGAATAGAGGACTTTGCAAAGGCAATAATGACCACTGATACGAAACCAAAAATCTCTTACAGGGAAGTAAACGGAATTAAAGTGCTTGGAATTGCTAAAGGAGCTGGAATGATTGCCCCTAACATGGCAACTATGCTTGCTTTTATACTTACAGACGGGGTTTTTCAAAAAGAAACCATTAAAAAGCTTCTTCCAAAGTTCACAGAGGAAAGTTTTAACAGAATTACCATAGACGGGGATACGAGCACTAATGACACCGTTTACTTGGTAAGCAGTAATAGAAAAGAAGTAAAGGATTATCAAGAGTTAAAACAGGCTATACTTGATGTGATGAAGGAACTCGCTTATAAAATTGTTGAAGACGGAGAAGGAGTAACTAAGGTTATAAGAATCGTTATAAAAGGAGCAAAGACAAAAAAACACGCAAAAGAGCTTGCTCATGCCGTAGCCAATTCTCCCTTGGTTAAAACTGCTTTTTACGGAGCTGATCCCAATTGGGGAAGACTCTTTTCTGCTATGGGAAAAACCGGCATAGAGTTTGCCTTTGACAAAGTTGAGGTTTATTTAAACGGGGTTTGTTGGGTTAATAACTTAAAAACCTGTGCTTCTGAAGAGGAGTTAAAAAAACTCATGGAAAACAAGGATCAAGAGTTGATTATAAAGTTAAAGGAGGGCAGACAAAGTTACGAGGTTTTAACAGGAGATCTTACTGAAAAGTACATAGAGATAAACGCTATGTACAGGAGTTAAGGCGTGAGAATATTACTTACTAATGACGATGGAATTTATGCAGAGGGGCTTTGTGCTTTGTACGAAGCTTTGTTTTTTGAACACGAGGTATATATAGTAGCTCCAGAAGCAGAAAGAAGTGCAGTTGGGCACGCAATTACGATACACCTGCCTTTAAGAGTTAGTAAGGTAAAAAGAGGCAAGTACTTCTGGGGATACGCAGTAAGCGGAACTCCTGCAGATTGCGTAAAGCTTGCTATTTACGAGCTCGTAGGAGAGGTTGATCTGGTAATCTCAGGAATTAACAGAGGGGCAAATGTAGGGGTTAATGTGGTTTACTCTGGTACTGTTTCAGCAGCTACAGAGGCAAAAATATTGGGATATTCAGCTATAGCAGTGTCTATTGACGGCTACGAAGACCTTGATTATTGTTTTGCTGCAAACTTTATTGCAGAATTCCTACAAAAACTTCCTTTAAAGGGTTTAAAAACTCCGTTTTGTTTAAACATAAACTTTCCTTCTGTTAATCCTTCAAGAATTAAGGGAATAAAGGTGGTTCCTCAGTCCCAGGCAAAGTTAAAGGAGTTTTTTGAAAGAAGGTACGACTTACATGGAAAGGTTTATTACTGGCAGGGAGCTGAAGAACACACTGAAACTAATCCAGAAACAGATGTAGTTGCTTTAAAAGAAGGTTACATCACTATAACTCCCCTTCACTACGATCTTACCGATCACTCAATGCTTAACTTAGACACTTCCAAACTATCTTTGGTTTAATCGCATCTTAGTATTGATATTTTAAAAACTATTAGTATATTGTGAAAAGATTTAACTTAAAGAATTATTACTCAGGGGGAAAGATGAAAAAAATAGATTTTTTAAAACTTTTTGTGATACTTTTTCTTTTTTTGTTGTGTTTTAATTCTTCTTTAAAGGCTCAGAATCTTTCGGAAATTCAGCAATTAATTAACTTTCAAAGAATTAAACAAAAAGAAAGTTATTCTCAATTTAATCAAGGACAGAACTTCTATCAATCTGGAAAAATCAAGTTAAACAAAACTTTTAAACCAGCTAACATTTCTCCTAAAACTTCCGAAACTCAAGCAATTCCGTACGAAACTTTTAAACAGACGATAAGTTATCAAGAAAAACCTTCTTCTATAGAAAAGAGTTTTTGGGAGAGATTAAAAGACTACAACATAAAACTCAAACAATTTGGTTATGACTTCTTCCAAAACGAAATCCCTATCCCTCCCTCTGTCTGCGTTGACAGCTCTTACATTCTCGGTCCAGGTGATCAGCTCTTCATCTACATCATAGGTCAAATCCCTGGCGTTGACATGTCTCAATTCCCTCAAACTCTTGTCGTTGACAGAGAAGGTAAAATCTACATCCCTGGTCTCGGCGTGTTCTATGTCTGGGGTAAAACCCTCGGTGAAGTTGAAAAAGAAATCTCTAATGCTCTCAAAATAAACATTAAACTTACCGTCGGAAAACTCAGAACCTTCCCTGTATATGTTACCGGTGAAGTCAATACCCCTGGTGCTATCGCTGTAACCGCTCTCCACACCGTCCTTGACGCACTCATCATGGCTGGTGGCGTCAAAAAAACAGGTAGCCTCAGAAACATCATCCTCACAAGAAAAATTAATGGTAAAACAAAAAAAATTAAAATTGACCTCTACGACTTATTCCTTAAAGGAAATCCCGTTGACATAAGACTTAGAGATGGTGATGTCATCTTCGTACCGAGTATTAAAAATGTAGCTGGTATCGCTGGAGCAGTACAAAGACCTGCTATTTACGAATTCAAACCCGGTGACACCATTAAAACCCTATTAAACATGGCTGGTGGTATTCTACCCTCAAGCTACGGATACAAAATCGTCTTACAAAGGTACAAAGCTCACAAAGAACTTGAGGTCTTTGAAGGCTCTCTTAACGACACTTCTTTCCTAAGTCAAAAACTAAAACCAGGAGACCTCGTTTTTATAAAAAGAATCTCTCCTTTTATAGAAAATTCCATTGAAGTAAAAGGTTATGTTAAGTATCCTGGAATTTACGAATACAAAAAAGGATTAAAACTTTCTGACATACTAACCAAAGACATGTTACTACCTGATACGGACTTAAACTACGCAGAAATTGATAGAAGAGACTTAAATACTTTAAAAATTAAAAAAATAATAAAGTTTTCTCCGTTAGAAGTATTAGAGCACAAAAAAGACATAGCTCTCCAACCCCTTGATGTAATAAAGTTCTTTCCAAAGTATGTCTATCCTCCTATTAAAGTTTCTGGTTGTATTGAAAATCCCAAGTACATTCCTTATCATCCAGGAATAACTCTTAAAGACGCCCTTGCTGATGTAAGGTTTTGTAGAGATGTAAAAAACTTAAAAGCAGTTATTTTACCCTCTAAAAATGCTACCTTCTACTTAATACACAATGCTACTTTTTTAAACGCTACTAATAACCCTCCTTTTGGTTCTCCTTCCCTTAGTTCTAATGCTTCTTTAAATTCTACATCTAATTCTACTTTTCTACAAACTTCCCACTACTTTTATCTTTTAACTCAACCTGTAACTATTTACCTTTACAACCTTTTAGTAGAAAACAACTTAAAAGATAACATACCTTTACTACCTGGAACCCAAATTCTTATTAAACCTACTTCTCCTCAAGAAGTTATAGAAAAAGTTACTATCGCTGGTTATGTCAAAAAACCAGGTATTTATCCTCTTAAAGACGGTATGACCCTCTACGACCTCCTTAAAGAAGCTGGTGGCTTCAGAAAAGAAGCATATCCTCAAGGTATCGTCATCCTCAGAAACTCCATTGCTAAAATGCAAAAACAAATGCTCTCTAAAGCCATCATTAAAATGCAAAAACAACTTGAAAAAGAAGAATCAGGCATACTCCAAGCTGACCTAACCAAAGGTGAACTCCAAGCTCGTCAAGCTGCTATAGAAGCTAAAAGAAAACTCTTAGAGCTCATGCAAAAAACCGAAGTAACTGGTAGAATCACCGGTCTCCAAATCCCTAAAAACATTGAACTCCTTAAAAACTCCCCTTACAACATCTTGCTTGAAGACGGTGATAAAATCTTCGTCCCTAAAAAACCTGAAGAAGTCCTAATATTCGGTGAAGTCAACAATCCATCTGCACTCGTATATCAACCCGGTCTAACTGTTGAAGACTACATTAAAGAAGCTGGTGGCTTCACTAAGTACGCTGACATTGAAAACATCTTCATCATCAAACCTAATGGCTCTGCTATCAGTTTCTCAAATAGTAAAGGCTTCATCTATTGGGACAAAAACAAAAAAAGGTTCGTCCTCTGGGGTGGTTGCCTCGGATACATCCCTCAACCCGGAGACGCTATCATCGTCCCAACAAAAATAAAAGTACCTATAATGTGGAGACCCCTTATCAAAGATGTAATACAAATAATCTATCAATCAGCTCTTACCGTATATACCATCTCTCACCTCTAATTGAAAAAGAAAGTAAATAGAGATTGAAATTATAGAAGTTTAAAAGTATAATAAGGTTATAATCTTAAAACAGGGGGAAAGTTTTTTATGGCTCAAATAGACAAGAAAAAGGCTATAGAGTCTGCTATTCTTCAAATAGAAAAGCAGTTCGGAAAAGGCTCTATAATGCGTCTTGGAGATTCTGGTAAAAAAATAGAGGTCAGTGTAATTCCTACGGGTTCGCTTAGTCTTGACATAGCTACGGGTATTGGAGGGATTCCACGGGGAAGGATTACGGAGATTTACGGTGCTGAGTCCTCTGGAAAGACCACCATGGCACTTTACATGGTAGCTGAGGCACAAAAACTCGGAGGGGTTGCTGCTTTTATAGATGCTGAGCACGCACTTGATGTAAATTACGCAAGAAAACTCGGAGTAAATGTTGACGAGCTTCTCGTATCTCAACCAGATACAGGTGAGCAGGCTCTTGAAATCGCAGAGGTTCTTGCAAGAAGCGGAGCAGTTGACATAATCGTAATAGACTCAGTTGCAGCCCTCGTTCCAAAAGCTGAGCTTGAGGGAGAAATGGACGAACAACATGTGGGTCTTCAAGCAAGACTCATGTCAAAGGCTATGAGAAAACTTACTTCAGCTATTTCAAGAAGTAATACCGCCGTAGTGTTTATTAATCAAACCAGAATGAAGATAGGAATGGGAGGATACGGAGGACCTCCTGAAACTACTCCCGGAGGCATGGCACTTAAGTTTTTTGCTTCCTTAAGAATGGAAATTAAAAAAGCTGGGATTATAAAAGAAGGAACTCAAGTGCTTGGACACAGAGTAAGAGTAAAGATCGTTAAAAACAAACTCGCTCCACCTTTTAAAGAGGTTGAATTTGACATGTACTTTGGTGAAGGAATTTCAAAAGAGGCAGAACTCATAGATCTTGGAGTTGCAATGGAAATTATAGAAAAAAGTGGCTCCTGGTACTCTTACAAAGGAGAAAGACTTGGACAAGGAAGGGAAAATGTAAGAAAGTACTTAAAAGAAAATAAAGAACTCGCAAGAGAAATTGAGATGAAAATAAGAGAGCTCGCAGGACTGCCAATTCCTAAAAAAGAGACTGAAGAGGCAAAGCCAAAAGAAGAAAAGCTTTTAAAAGGAGTAAAACCTTAAAGGATGGAGTTCGTTAAACCTGAAGTTTTGGAAAAAATAGAAGGAAACATTTCAAACATAAAATTAATAGTAATAGGAGATTGTATTTTAGACAGGTACTTTTTTGGAGAAGTGAACAGGATCTCTCCAGAGGCTCCTGTTCCTGTTTTTGACTTAAAAGTAATTCAATACAGGCTGGGAGGAGCAGCAAATGTCGCTGCAAACTTAAGAGGGCTTGGTGTTGATGTTGACCTCGTTGGAGTCGTTGGAGAAGACGACAAAGGAAGAGTGTTAAAAGCCCTTGCAGAAAAACAAAACATCGGTATAAGTGGAATTATTACAGACGCCACGAGACCAACCATAATAAAAACAAGACTTATTGCTCAGGCACAACAGCTTTTAAGAATAGATAGAGAAGAAAAAAAACCTCTTGACAATTCTGCTAAAAGTTGCTTGAAAGAGGTCTATTTAAAGCTCTTAGAAAGAGCAAATGGGGTTATCGTTTCTGATTATGCAAAAGGGGTTTTTCTTGAGGATGAATTCTGCAACTGGCTTATTACCCAAGCGATTAAAAGAGAAAAAAAGGTGTTCGTGGATCCTAAAACACCAAAGTGGAAAAAGTACACCGGAGCAACTGTAATTACTCCGAATTTAAAAGAGTTTAAAGAGGTTTTAGCAATAGAAGGGCTTGAAGATAAGGACTTTGACTCTGCAAGTGAAGTACTCGTTAAAAAGTACGGACTTGAATTTTTGGTGATAACCTTGGGTAAGGAAGGAATTTATTTATTTCACCCAGAGGAGGGAAGCGTAAAACTCCCTGCTTATGCTAAGGAAGTCTATGATGTTTCTGGAGCAGGAGACACTGTAATAGCCTCTCTTTCTGCGTTTTACTTAACAGGAATATCTTTAAAAGAAGCAGTAGAACTTGCTAATGTCTCTGCAGGAATAGTAGTTGGAAAAGTAGGTACTCAACCTGTATTCTGGAGAGAGGTTAAAGAATTCATAATGGAAAAATTTAAATAGGAGGTTTAAAGATGGGTAAGATATTGTGTATTAAGGCAAGGGAAATACTTGATTCAAGAGGAAACCCTACTATAGAGGTTGAGGTTTGGCTTGATAGTGGTTTTTACGGTAAAGCTGCTGTTCCTTCTGGAGCTTCTACTGGAAAACACGAGGCTTTAGAGTTAAGGGACGGAGACAAGAGTAGATTTCACGGAAAAGGCGTACAAAAAGCGGTTTTTAATGTAAACGAGATAATAGCTCCTCAGCTTGAAGGACTTGAATCCTCTAATCAAATTGAAATAGACCAACTTTTGTGTGAACTTGACGGAACAGAAAACAAGTCAAAACTCGGAGCAAACGCAATTCTTGCAGTTTCTATGGCTTGTGCAAGAGCAAGCGCAGAAGAGCTCGGAGTACCTCTTTTTACTTATTTAGGTGGGGTAAGAGCAAGGGTACTTCCTATACCTTTTATGAATGTCATAAACGGTGGAGTGCACGCAGATAACCCTCTTGACTTTCAGGAGTTTATGATTGCTCCTTGGGGTGCTCCAAACTTTAGAGAAGCCCTTAGAATGGGATCAGAGACATATCAGGCACTCAAGTCTTTATTAAAGGAAAAAGGGCTTAGCGTGTCAGTTGGAGACGAGGGAGGTTTTGCTCCACAAATCGCCTCTCCACAAGAGGCAATAGAGCTACTTTTAAAAGCTATTGAAAAGGCTGGATACAAACCCGGAGACGACATAGCTATTGCACTTGATCCAGCAGCGTCAGAGTTTTACGCAGGAGACGGCATTTACGAATTAAAGGGTATGAATAAAAAACTTTCAAGAGAAGAAATGGTGGAATACTACAAAAAGCTCGTTGAATCCTATCCAATTATTTCCATAGAGGATCCAATGGCAGAAGACGATCCAGAAGGCTTCAGACTCATTACTCAGGAGCTCGGAGATAAAATACAAATAGTTGGAGACGACATTTTCGTTACCAATCCAAAAAGAATAAAGTGGGGAATTGAAGAAAAACTTGCAAATGCGGTTCTCATTAAATTAAATCAGATAGGTACGGTTACTGAAACTATTTCGGCGGTTGAGCTTGCTTACAGAAACAATTGGAGGTGCATGATTTCTCACCGTTCTGGAGAAACAGAAGATACCTTTATCGCTGACCTTGCAGTTGGGCTTAACACTGGACAAATAAAAAGTGGTGCTCCTGCAAGAGGAGAAAGAGTTGCAAAGTACAATCAGCTCGTAAGAATAGAGGAGTCTCTTGGTTCTTCAGCAATTTTTGCTGGAAAGGAGTTGTTTTTAAAGTAATGGAAAAAGAAGTTTTAAGAGAAGTAGTTAGAGGTACGAATTTAGTAGAAGTTTGGGGAGAATTTGAAAGGGGTTATACTTTCGTTTTAAAAGAGGGATGCGAGTTTTTGGAGAAAAACTCAGGTGAGGTTCAGCTTGCAATAAGGTATCTTTCTGACAAAGGAAAGGCTGGACTTTATTATGTAAACGGTTTTTCAAAAGAGCTTCTGGATCAAGCCCTTGAAAGGGCAAGGGCTCTTTCCTTTTTTGGAAAAGAGAGTGTTTTTCCTGAAAAAACAGACCAATATCCTTCTATAGAACCTCCATCTTTAAAGCTACCAGAAGTAAAAGACATAAAAGAGTGGGTAGAAAAAATTAAAGATGCTGTACTTTCTCAGAAAGGTATAACCAAGATTGACAAGCTAAGTATAAAGGTTTCAGAAGTGGAATTAAATTTGTTAAGAGGGGATCTGGAGCTAAGCTGGAGACAACCGTACTTTTCCTTTGTTATTTCTGTGGTGGCTAAGGAAAGAGGAAACGAGGCAACAGCTTACGAGTGGTGGCAGGGGGCTATATTTCCGCTTGAAGAAGTTTTGGAAAGAAGTATTTTAGCATGTAAAAAAGCCCTTGCCCTTTGCAGGGCAAAAAAAGGGAAGTCAAGAAAGCTTGCGATTTTGTTTCCACCCCACGCAGGAATAGAGCTTTTGCAGGTACTTGAATTTTCTTTCTTAGGTGAAGAAGTGGTAAAAGGCAGGTCTTTTTTAAAGGATAAGCTTGGAAAGAAGTTTTTTTCAGAAGAGGTAACCATTATAGACGACGGACTGAAACAGGGCTTACCAGAAACCAGACCTTTTGACGACGAAGGAGTTCCTCAGACTACCAAAGTTCTTTTAGAAAAAGGAGAAGTAAAAAGCTTCTTGTGGGACAGTTACTGGGGTAAAAAGGCAGGCGAAGCCTCTACAGGAAACGCAAGAAGAGGTAGTATTTCCTCTCATCCCTCGGTTTCTTCTACCAATCTTTTTATAAAAGAAGGAAGTTACGACAAAACTGAATTGATAAAAGAGTATCCTTTGGTTTTTGAAGTTATTGAAATACTTGGAGCCCACACTGCTGATCCTATTTCAGGTACATTTTCTGTTGGACTTTCTGGAATACTTTACGAGAATGGAGAAGAGGCAGACTACTATAAAGAGGCTGGATTTTCAGGAAACATCTTTGACATATTTAAGCGGGTGTCTAAAGTTGGTTCAGACCTAAAATTTTACGGAGAATACGGAAGCCCAAGTCTTCTCGTAGAAGACATGGAAATAGGATAGGAGGAAGACTATGACAATAGCAGAGGCTATAGAAAAGTTAAAAAGTGGAAGTTCTTTAACTCAGGACGAATCATACGAAGTTTTTAAAGTAATAGCAATGGAAGACTTTAATCCAGAAGAAGTAGAAAAATTTTTGGACTTGCTTAGAAAGAAAAAAGAGACTTGGGAAGAGATAGCAGGTGCAGTTAAGGCTTACAGAGAAGTGATGAAGCCTTTTGAACACAGCCTTTCAGAGGATGCAATAATCGTTGACACCTGTGGAACTGGTGGAGACGGAAAGAATACATTTAACTTTTCCACAGCAGTTGCAATTGCTCTTTCTGCAGAGGACGGAATTTATGTTGCAAAACACGGTAATAGAGGTGTTTCAAGCAAGTGTGGGAGTGCAGACCTTCTTGAAGCGTGTGGGATTCCTCTTGAGCTTCCCCCAGAAGTAGCTGTAAAAGCATTTGAAGATGTAGGTTTTGTCTTTTTATTTGCTCCGATTTACCACTCAGCTTTTAAAAAAGTGGCACCTATTAGAAAAAAACTCGGTAGAACGATATTTAACACTCTTGGTCCTCTTTTAAATCCTGCTAAACCTAACTACCAGCTTCTCGGGGTTTTTGACTTTTTGCTAACTGAAAAGATGGCTTATGTACTTGACTCAATAGGCGTAAAAAGGGCTTTGGTGGTGTTTGGAGAGGATGGATACGACGAGATAACTATTACAGGATCTACCAAGGTTTCAGAACTCAGGGACGACATCATTACGACATACTATGTAGATCCAGAGGACTTTGGTTTTGAGAGGTGTGAGGAGCCAGAGGAATTACAGATACGAACACCAGAGGAAAGCAAAGAGATTTTGGAAAAAGTTTTAAAAGGTGAGTTTGAAGGACCTATAATGGACATGTTTTTGTTAAATCTTGGAGGAGCTTTGTACATGTGTGAAAAAGCAATAGACTTTAAAGGTGGGATTAAAAAAGCAAAAGAGCTTATTTCTTCTGGTAGAGCCTGGGAAAAGTGGCAGGAAATTCAGAATTATTATAAAAACTTAAAACAGTAACACTTTATCACAAGTGAAATTTTTCACTGAATTACCCTTAAGTTCAAAAGTTTTGCAAAATTTTTGGCATTTTCTCTTGACAAGATAAACAAACTGTGATAGACAAGAAATTAATAAAGTAAACAAATTCTTTTGTAAGGAGTGGTTTTATGATAGAAATAAGATTACACGGAAGAGGTGGTCAAGGAGCAGTTACATCCGCAGAGTTAATAGCCATAGCAGCTATTAGTGAGGGTAAGTTTGCACAGGCGTTTCCGAGTTTTGGACCTGAAAGAAGAGGAGCTCCTGTTCAGGCGTTTGCAAGGGTATCTGAGGAAAGAATAAGAACGAGGGAAAAGATTTACAACCCAGACATCATTCTCGTGCTTGATCCCACGCTTCCTAAGATAGTAAAAGTAACTACAGGGCTTAAAGAGGATGGAATTGCAATTTTGAATACGCATCTTGACGAAAAGGAGATAAGAGAAATTCTTGGGGGCTACAAAGGCAGGCTTGCTTTGGTAAACGCTACGAAGATTGCTATAGAAGAGCTTGGTTTGCCAATTACTAATACCACGATGCTTGGAGCATTTTTAAAGGCTTGTAACTTGGTATCCATTGAGCACATGGAAGAAGCATTAAAAGGAAGATTTGGTAAGCTTGCAGAAAAGAACATTAATGCCCTTCACAGGGCTTTAAAAGAAACAAAAATTTACGAGTAAGGAGTTTGCCATGCCAAAGCACGAAGGACTCGTAAGCTGGAAAAAGCTTTTACCTGGTATGTACTTAGACACACCTGGTAATTCAAGAGAGTTTAAAACAGGAGATTGGAGAGCTTATAGACCCGTACTTGACAAAGAGAAGTGTATAAAGTGCGGAATGTGTTACATCTTTTGTCCTGATCTGTGCTATACCAAGGACGAAGAGGGATATTATCAGGTGGATCTTTATTATTGTAAAGGATGTGGAATCTGTGCTGCTAATTGTCCAAAAGGTGCCATTACAATGGTATTAGAGGAGGCTTAAGATGGGAAAAAGAATCGCAAAAGAGGTTTCTATTGCAATAGCAGACGCAGTTGCACAGTGTAAAGTAGATGTTATAGCAGCTTATCCTATTACTCCACAAACCCACATAGTTGAACATCTTGCAGAACTCGTAAATAACGGAGAGCTTGACGCAGAATACATTCCAGTGGAATCTGAACACGCAGCTATGAGTGCGTGTATAGGAGCTTCTGCAGCAGGTGCAAGGACTTTTACTTCTACTGCAGCGCAGGGACTTCTTTTAATGTACGAAAATTTATTCATAGCTTCGGCACTCAGACTACCAATAGTTATGGTGATTGCTAATAGAGCAGTTTCTGCACCTATAAGTATATGGAATGATCACTCAGATGTAATGAGCATGAGAGATGCTGGATGGATTCACACTTTTGCTGAGAACGGTCAAGAGGCAGTGGATCTTATTTATCACGCTTACAGAGTAGCAGAGAAGACCCTTTTACCAGTAGCAGTAAACATTGACGGATTTACTTTATCTCATGTGGTTGAACCAGTTGAACTTATGGATCAAGAACTCGTTGACAAGTTCGTACCACCTTTAAAAATGAAATATAAGCTTGATCCTAAAAAGCCCATAAGTATTGGAGCTATAGGACTTCCAGAAATTTACACAGAGGCTAAAAAGGCTCAAGACGAAGCACTTAAAGCCTCTTATAGAACCATAATGGCAAGCTGGAGAGAGTTTGAAAAGCTCACTGGAAGAAGGTATCAGCCAGTTGAAACCTATCAGATGGAAGACGCAGAAGTAGCACTTATGATAATGGGTAGTCTTGCAGAAACTGCAATGAACGCAATAAATCGTTTAAGGAAAAAAGGAAAGAAAGTGGGGCTTTTAAGGTTTAGACTTTGGAGACCGTTCCCACACAGAGACTTCATAAGGGCGATAGGCAAGGTAAAGGCTCTTGCAGTGGTTGATAGAGCAGTAAGTCATTGTTCAACTGGAGGACCTGTAGGGATTGAAGTAAGGTCTTCTCTTTATCAGTCTAACAAGCGTCCAAAGGTCGTTAACTTTATAGCAGGACTTAGTGGTAGAGATGTGACTGTTGACGACTTTGAAGAGATGTTAGAAAGAACTTACGAGGCAATAAGTAAGAGACCAAAAGTTCCTTATGAAATCTACGGAGTAAAGGAGTAAGGCTATGAGAGAAGAACTTAAAAGGTTTAAAGGGTTTACCCTTAAAAATGTACCAGAGTACGAAGGGTTTGCACCTGGACACAGGGCTTGTCAGGGTTGTGGAACTGTTTTACCTTTAAGACTTGCTTTAAAGGCTCTTGGACCTAATACTATTGCAGTATCTGCAACTGGATGTATGGAAATTATCTCAAGCCCTTTTCCTTATACATCTTGGAATGTACCTTGGATTCATGTAGCATTTGAAAACGCAGCGTCTGTTGCGTCTGGTATTGAAGCTGCTATAAAGGCTTTAAGAAGAAAGGGTAAAATCAGGGGAAAAAAGAAAATAAACATCGTGGTATTTGCAGGTGACGGAGCAACTTTTGACATAGGACTTCAGTTTCTTTCTGGAGCACTGGAAAGAGGGCACGACTTCGTTTATATCTGTTTAGATAACGAAGCTTACATGAATACTGGTGTTCAAAGGTCAGCTGCAACTCCTTACGGAGCTCACACTACCACGAGCCCTGCAGGTAAAAAAATAAAAGGACAGGTTACCTGGAAAAAGAACTTAATGGGAATTGTAGTTGCTCACAACATTCCTTATGCAGCAACTGCTTCACCTGCTTTTCCAACGGACTTAATGAATAAAGTTAAAAAAGCAGCACTCGTAAACGGACCAGCTTTTATTCATGTGTTTTCTCCTTGTCCAACTGGATGGGGATGCAAGCCAGAGGACAGTATTAAAGTAGCAAAGCTTGCAGTAGAAACGAGAGTTTTTCCTTTGTACGAAGTTATAGACGGAAAGTACATTATTAATCGTAAAGTTGACAAACCCAAGCCAGTTGAAGAATACTTAAAACTTCAAAGAAGATTCAGACACCTCACTCCTGAACAAATATCTTACATTCAAGAAAGAGTAAATCAGGAATACGAAAAACTTTTAAGACTTGCTGAATGCTTTGGAGAATAAAATAAGTAGGGGCTTTTAGCCCCCTTTTTTTATCTTGACATGGTAAATTTTTAAGTTATATTTTTATGTATCAAGTGCGGGCGTGGCTCAGCCTGGTAGAGCGGCTGCTTGCCATGCAGCAGGTCGCGGGTTCAAATCCCGTCGCCCGCTCCATTAGTTCAAAAGTTCTCTTTTTTCAAAATTCTTGAAAGATTTTAAAAAAAAAGTAAAATAATTTTCGTATAAAACTGCATTAGGAGGGTACAAATGGAAATAACATTTTACGGACATTCTTGTTTTAAGTTAGTTACTGAAGAAGGAAAAAAAATCTTAATAGATCCTTGGATTACTAATCCTTCTGCACCAAAAGAAGTGGATCTTGGTCCTTATGATTACATTCTTATTACTCATGCCCACGGTGATCACCTTGGAGATGTATTAAAACTTGCAAGAACTTCAGTTACAGAAGTTGTCTGTATTCACGAAATTCAGCAATTTCTTTTGAAAAACGGCGTTCCAAGAGTTACTGGAATGAACATAGGTGGAAATTACAAAAGCGGAAAACTTACTTTTACTATGGTTCCTGCTGTTCATAGCAGTTCTTTTCCTGATGGAAGCTACGGTGGAGATCCTTGTGGTTTCGTAATAACTCTTGAAAATGGTAAAAAAGTCTATCACGCAGGGGATACAGGAATCTTTGGAGACATGAAACTTATTGGAGAACTTTATTCTCCAGAAGTAGTTATTCTTCCTATTGGTGATCACTATGTAATGGGACCTATGGAAGCAGCTAAAGCATGTGAACTCTTAAAACCAAAAGTGGTTATTCCTATGCATTACGGAACTTTTCCAGTGTTAAGTGGTAGTGTTGAAGACTTTAAAAAGTGGCTAAGTGAATTTAAAGTAGATGTTGAAGTCTTAGCTCTTAAACCAGGAGAAACTGCTAAGATTTAACAAGTTAGGTGAAAAGCACCTGCGATTTTTTTCCCTTCTTTTATAAGTTTGTTAAATTCTGAAGTTGCTTCTGAAGTATTAAGTGCTTTTATTTTTATTCCTAAGGAATCAGCTTTTTTATACACATCTTGTGAGACTTTCATCACTCCATAAGCTCCTGTTCCAACTACGAGATACTCAGGTTTAAACTTCCAGACCTCTTCCAGGTCAACCTCTTGTAAAAAGTGCCCTTCTTTCCTCCACCAGTCAGGATAAATCTTAAAGTTTTCTCCGTCAAAAAGAATTATTAAGTCACGAGTGTAAGTTTTTCCGTTAAAAACGAGTCTTCCAAAAGAATAAGACTCTATCATAACTTTTACGCTGCCAAACTAAGTTTTTGTTCTTCTTGTTTTAAGGCTTCTGTTCTGTAGTGCGTTATAAGTGCGTCTATAAATTCGTCAAGATCTCCGTCAAGAATTTCTGGAAGATTGTAAAGAGTTAGTCCTATTCTGTGATCTGTTACCCTATTTTGTGGAAAGTTGTATGTTCTTATTTTTTCGCACCTTTCTCCTGTTCCTACCTGTGCCCTTCTTTCTTTTTGAATCTTTTCGTTCTGTTCCCTTATTGCAAGTTCGTAAAGTTTAGCTCTTAAAATTTTTAAGGCTGTTGCCTTGTTTTGATGCTGACTTCTTTCGTTTTGACAGCTTACGACTATTCCAGTAGGAATGTGAGTAATTCTAACTGCACTTTCGGTTCTGTTTACATGCTGACCACCGTGACCACTTGCACGCATTGTTTCAATTCTTAGGTCTTCTGGTCTTATTTCTATTTCTACCTCGTCAACCTCAGGAAGCACCGCTACAGTAGCAGTTGAAGTGTGAATTCTACCTGAACTCTCAGTAACAGGTACTCTTTGTACTCTATGTACTCCACTTTCGTACTTTAACCTACTGTAAGCCCCTTTACCTTCTATTTTAACTACGACTTCTTTAAAGCCACCAAGCCCTGTGGTATTAGCGTCAAGAATTTCAAACTTCCATCCCTGTCTTTCTGCGTATCTTTGATACATCCTCAAAAGGTCTGCTGCAAAAAGCGCAGCCTCTTCACCACCTGCCCCAGCTCTTATCTCTAAAATGACATTTTTTTCGTCGTTTGGATCTTTTGGTAACAGTAAAATAGGAAGCTTTTCTTCAAGCTCTTCTACTTTTTTCTCAAGAACTTTAATTTCTTCCTTAGCAAGCTCAACGAGTTCGTCGTCGTCTTCGTTTTCAATTATTTCTTTGTTGTCTTGAATCTCTTTAAGTGCTTTTTTGTATTCCCTAAACACTTCTACTACTTCAGAAAGCTCTGCGTGTTCCTTAGCAAGTTTTGCATAGGTTTCGCGATCAGAAAGCACTTCAGGATCGGAAAGCTTCTGAGAAATCTCTTCAAATCTCTTTTCTAAAGCCTCAAGTTTCGTAAGGTAAAACTTTGCTAAACTCATAACTAAAAATTACTTCTTCATTTTTTCAAGATTTTTGTAAAAGTCTTTGTACTTCTTCATAAACTTTTCTATTCTACCCTCTGTGTCAACGAACTTCATTTCACCAGTAAAAAACGGGTGGCACTTAGAACAAATTTCTACCCTTATTTCTGGTTTTGTAGAACCTACTTTAAATTCATTACCACAAGCACACCTAACAACAGCGTCAGGATAATACTCAGGATGAATCCCTTTTTTCATAACCCTCTCCTTTTTGAGTATTTAGAAAATAAAAAAGCGCCCCCGGAGGGACTCGAACCCCCAACCTACGGCTTAGAAGGCCGCTGCTCTATCCTATTGAGCTACAGGGGCACCTTTGTGGTTGCTATTCTAAATTTTAATCAATTTTTTTATTTTGACAAGTGGGCTTTTAGGTTTATAATTAATCTGTTATGAAATTTCTGGAGATGCTTTTTGAAGACCTTGAAAAAGATCCACTATTTAAAAACCTGGTAAGTTCTTGTGAATATCCCTGGGATTGTATAAAAAATCTTAAAAGCTTTTTAAAAGACAACTTACCAAAAAAATTACCCTCAAACTTCCCTTTAAACGAACCAGTCCCTCAAAGTTTGCTTTTAGTAGAAAACGAAGAACTTATACCCTTAAGTGAATTAGAAGTTACTGAAGAAGGGTTTTTCTTTAAAGGAAAAAAGGTTAACGGAGCTATTATTTACGCTGGCTCTTTTTTTACTGATAGAGAATTGTACTTTGAGAATGGTGTAGTAGTAGAGCCTTTTGCCTATGTATCAGGACCTGGTTATTTTTCAGAAAAGAGCAGTATAAGACACGGAGCCTATGTAAGAGGAAGTGTTTATGCAGGTAAAGGTGCAGTAATAGGACACACTACAGAGGTGAAAAATAGTATTTTTCTGTCTGAAGCAAAAGCTGCACACTTTGCTTATGTAGGAGACAGTCTGCTTGGAAAAAATGTAAACCTTGGAGCAGGAACTAAACTTGCTAATTTAAAGTTTTTAAAAAAGGTGATTACTTTTTCAATTGAAGGAGAGGTTTTACACACGGGTATGAGAAAGTTAGGAGCAATCCTCGGAGATAATGCTCAAACTGGATGCAATTCTGTCTTACAACCAGGAACTGTGCTTGGAAAAGGTAGTTTTGTTTTTCCAGGGAAAACAGTAGGTCCTGGAATTTTTCCTCCAAAAAGTAAGTTTAGATAAGTTTTTAAAAAGGTAAAAAAGTGGAGTGTCCGAAGTATCAGTGGTTAAAGTTTAGTTTTAACGAAAAAGAAACCTGGAAGGTATATCTTGAATTTCCAGAAAAGTGTCTGTTTGTGGATATAGAAACAGAGGGACTTTCTAAGGAAAAAAACGACATAACCCTTATTGGAATTTATAAAAATGGAGTTTATAATGCTTATATAAAAGGAATAAATTTAGAAAGTGCGGTAGATGTTTTGGAGGCTACTCCTGTGTGGATTACTTTTGGAGGAGAAAACTTTGACTTACCCTTTATTAAAAAGAAGTTTCCTTTTTTAAATACTCCTATAATTCACCTTGACCTATTTTTTCTTACGAGAAGGATTGGATTAAAAGGTGGTCTAAAAAAAATAGAAAAAGCAATAGGTATAGCTCGTGAAACAGACGGAATGAATGGTTATCATGCAGTTAAATTGTGGCAACGCTGGGAAAAAGAAAAAGACAGATCTGCTCTTGACACCCTTATCACTTACAACAAAGAAGATGTAATAAACTTAAAACTCGTTTTGGAATATGTAATAAAAAAACTTTTAAATAAGGAGGGATAAATTATGCCTGTCAAAAGCGAAAATAGGTATAAGATTCTATTTTTTGTATTGCTTGCATTTGTTTTAGGTTATGTATTTAGGTCTTATGTACACCAAGGTTCAATATTAAAACCTAAGCAGTCAATAGCTGTTGACGGAAAAAACTTTTCCAAAAAAAACTTAAAACTTGCTCAAGAGATCTCAGAAGCCTTTTCTTATGTAGCAGAAAAGGCTTCTCCTGCTGTAGTTTATATAGAAACGGAAAAGGTCGTTTCTTTACCACCTTCTCAACTATTTCCATTTGACTTTTTTGGAGACAACTTTTTTAAAAAGTTTTTTTCTCCTCCAAGGTACAGAGAAAGAGGAGCAGGTTCTGGATTTATTATTTCTTCAGACGGATACATAGTTACTAATAACCATGTTATTCAAGGAGCTCAAAAAATCACTGTTAAACTTGCAGATGGGAGAACTTTTAAAGCTAAGGTTATAGGAAGAGATCCCTTTTCAGACATCGCGCTTTTAAAAATAAATGCTCACAACTTACCAACCCTTAAACTTGGAAATTCAGATTTGATAAAGCCAGGACAGTGGGTAATAGCTATTGGTAATCCCTTTGGATTAACTCACACGGTTACCGTTGGAGTTATAAGTGCAAAAGGTAGGTGTGGAATTGGTATTTCTGACATAGAAGACTTTATTCAGACTGACGCAGCCATAAATCCTGGAAACTCCGGAGGACCTCTTCTTAACCTTAAAGGTGAAGTAATTGGTATGAACACTGCTATTTTTACCCGTTCTGGTGGTTACATGGGAATTGGTTTTGCTATTCCGAGTAACATAATAAAAACCGTTATTACCCAGCTTAAAACCAAAGGAAGAGTTGAAAGAGGATTTCTTGGAGTTATGGTTCAAGACTTAACTCCAGCTCTTGCTCAGGAACTTCACATTCCAGTATCTCAAGGAGCTCTTATAACAGAAGTCGTTCCTCACACACCAGCTGCTAAAGCAGGGCTTAGAGAAAAAGATGTAATTATAAAGTACGACGGACACGATGTTAAAAACGCTGCAGAACTTAAGAGTTATGTACTTTTAACGAAACCCGGGACAGAGGTCAAACTCGTTATTATAAGAGACGGAAAGAGAAAAGTAGTAAAAGTCAAAATTGCTTCTCCAAAGAGTGAATTTTTCACTTCTTCAGCAATGTTTAAAAAACTTGAACAATTTGCAGAAGAAATTGGTATAGTAGTTGGAGAACTTACTCCACAGGAAGCAAGGAAAATCGGACGCAATGTAAAAGGCGTCGTAATCAAACAGGTTATTCCTGAAACACCAGCTGATTACGCAGGACTTACTCCGGGAATGGTTATAGACGAAGTTAACGGAAAGAAAATTAAAAACTTAAGAGAATTTTACGAGGCATTAAAACCCTCTTTAAGAACGAAAAGAGTTTTACTCGGTATAAGAGTTCCAAAAGGTAGGTACTATGTAACTCTTAGTCTTGAAAACGAATAAAGTTAAGGGGGCTCTTGCCCCCTGAGGTCTAACGAAGTCAAATGAAAAGTAAAAAAAATTTTAAAATTTATCTTTCTTTTCTTTTTTCAATACTATTTTTTATAAGCTCTTTTAGAATTTCCATTGCTCAAAGTAACTTTAAACTCGTTGATAAAGTAGTTGCAGTAGTTGGAGATCAATTTTTAACTTTGTACGAATTAAAACAGCTGTGTAAACCCTTTTTAGAAGACTTAAGTCAAAAACAACTACCACCAGAAGAAAAGAAAAAAGCGATTGAAGAAGTTGAAAAGAGCGTACTTGAGTCCTGGATAGAAAACACTATAGTTCAACAAGAAGCAGAAAAGTACGGAATAAGCGTAAGTGACGAAGATGTAGAAAATTACATAAAAAACGAAGTAAAGGCATTAGGTGGAATAAAGGCGTTTAAGAAATTTTTAAAAGCACAAGGAATTTCTCTGGAAGAATACAAAAAAAGAATAAAAAAGAAGCTTCTTGCAATAAAGTTCGTTCAACTTCAAGTGCATCAAAAAATTCTTATTACTGATCAGGAGTTAAAAAAGGCGTATCAAGAGTATGTAAGAAACTTTAAAAAAGTGCATCCTACAGGATATCAGTATGTAATAAGTTTATTAAAAAGTAAAGACGAAAAAGTAATAAAAAAGGCTTACGAACTTTTAAAAAGCAAAAAGAGTTTAAAAGATGTAGCAAAAACTTTAAACGGTGAGGTAAGTTTTATTCCTAAAGTTAATTACTTAAAAAGAGACCTTAGCCCAGAAGTTTTAAAAGTTTTAGATGCGCTAAAACCTGGGCAAATAAGTCAACCAGTAAAAATCGGAGAAGAATACTTCGTCGTAAAACTTCTTTACAAAGGTGAGGTCAAACCCTTACCTTTTTCAGAAGTTAAAAATCACCTTTATCAAAAGCTATTTCAAGAAAAAGCACAAAAGTTTATAAAAAAGTTGATAAAAGAGTTAAAAGAAAAGAGGTACATTAAAGTTTTTTCCTTTTAAAAGGTGTTTTTAAGAAAAAAAGCAATAGTTTTAGGAAAAGAAAGCATAGGAGAAATAGACTTATTAGTTGAGCTTCTTACAGAAGACGGAAAACTATGGGGTATTGCTAAAGGTGGGCAAAAGAGCAAAAAAAGGTTTTTAAATGCATTTGAAGATTTAAATTACATAGAGGTTCACTTAAGAAAAAACACTACTGCTTTACCAATAATAGAAAAAGTTGACATTTTGTTCATTCCAGAATCACTTAGGTATGACCTTAAAAAGTATTTTTTTTCTTCTTACTTAACTGAATTACTTTCCAAAGTGAGTTTCCAAGACTTACCAGCAGATTACTTTTGGTTCGTCGTAAAGTTAGTGCGTTTTTTTGATCAATACGAATTTTTAAAAGTTTTAAAACCTTTCGTAGAGATTAAACTTCTTTCGTTTCTTGGATGGACGCCAGAATTAAAGAGGTGCGTTAGGTGTGGTTACTTACCTAAGAGAGTTTTTTACTTTTCTTATGTTGACGGAGGTATTACTTGCTATAAGTGTAGGAAAGAAGAAGATGAGTTTTTAGAAAAAAATGTTGTTGATATTTTAAGAAAATTAAGTAAAATGCCTTTAGATAGGAATAGTTTAAACGAGTTAGAAAAGTACTTTAATGTTGAATTAAAGATGTTTGACAGAACAAAGAGACTCGTTGAAAACTTTCTTAAACTTCACTGTGACATAGAATTAAGTTCTGCAAAACACTTGTTTGAGGAGCTTAATCATGGATAAGTTTTCAAATGGAAGAATTTTTGAAGAGAGACAATATGTTCTGGAAGGACTTGCAGCAAAAGAGTCGTGGAGACTGTTCAAAATTCTTGCAGAATTCGTGGAAGGGTTTGAAGTATTACCAAGGGTTTATCCTGCAGTTACTATTTTTGGCTCTGCAAGGACTCCTTCTGACCATCCGGATTACAAGAGAGCTGAAGAGCTGGCAAGAAAGCTGGTTGATGCAGGATTTTCCATTATTACTGGTGGTGGACCAGGAATAATGGAAGCTGCAAATAAAGGTGCTGCAGAAGCAGGTGGATATTCCGTGGGTCTTAACATAAAGTTACCTTTAGAACAAGAGCCTAATCCTTATGCAAATGTAAAACTTGAGTTTCGCTACTTTTTCGTTAGAAAGGTGATGATGGCTAAGTATTCTGTAGCTTTTGTATTTTTCCCAGGTGGATTTGGCACTATGGATGAGCTATTTGAAGTACTTACTCTTGTTCAAACGAAAAAAATTCGTCCTGTTCCAATAGTTATGCTTGACAAAGAGTTCTGGGAACCTTTGTACAAGTGGATGAAAGACTACCTATTACCTAACAAAAAAATTTCAGAAAAAGACCTGGATTTATTTAGGATTGTAGATACGCCTGAAGAAGCACTTAAACACATAAAGGAATACCTATGGATATAAAACTTAAACACCTGCTTGACATAGAATCTTTATCAAAAGAGGAAATAAACTTTTTAATAAACTTAGCAATAGGTCTTAAAGAAGTTTTGTACAGACCTATTCCCAAAGTTCCAACTTTAAGGGGAAGACTTATAGTTCACTTATTTTACGAACCCTCTACGAGAACGAAGTTTTCTTTTGATAGAGCTGCAAAGGCTTTGTCTGCAGATACCCTTTCTTTTAGTGCAAAAGGCTCAAGTATAGAGAAAGGAGAAACTCTGCTTGATACCATAAAAAATCTTGAGGCTATTGGAGCAGAGCTTTTTATTATAAGGCATCCTCTTGCTGGTGCCCCCCATTTCGTTGCTAAACACAGTAAAGCAGGAGTAGTTAATGCTGGTGATGGCTCTCACGAACATCCTACCCAAGCCCTTTTGGACCTATTAACAGTAAAAGAAAAACTTAGAGAGGTTGAAGGAATAAAAGTGCTTATTATCGGAGACATAAAACACAGTAGAGTTGCTCACTCTGACATGCTTATTTTTCAAAAAATGGGAGCTGAGGTTTTCGTTACAGGACCTGCTTCACTTTTACCTGAACCTGATGAGCTTAAGTATTACGAAGTTAAACCTGGTAAGCTAAGAGTTTGCAATAAACTTGAAGAAGGGCTTAGAGAAGCAGATGTAATAATAGCTCTCAGAATCCAAAGAGAAAGACACGGGAAAGCTCTTATACCAAGTATTCAAGAGTATCATGAGTTTTTCGGTTTAAGTCAAAAACACCTTGACATAATAAAACCAAACGCCTTGTTAATGCATCCAGGACCTATAAACTGGGGAGTTGAGCTTGCACCTGAAATGGAAGAATATCCTTTTCAAGTTATTCTTGATCAGGTTGAAAACGGAGTTGCAATAAGAATGGCTGTGCTTTTAACTCTTCTTACAGGAGAAAAGTAGAAATGAAGCTCCTTATAAAAAAAGGAAGAATTATAGAACCTTCTCTTGGGAAGGACTTTGTAGGAGATGTTCTCGTAGAAAACGGAGTTATCGTTGGAATTGATTCAAACATAGAGATTTCTGAAAAGATTCAAGTAATTGATGCAAGTGGAAAGTGGGTATTACCAGGGCTCATAGACATTCATGTTCACTTAAGGGATCCAGGAGAGGAGTGGAAGGAGGACATTGAAACAGGAACGAAGTCAGCTCTTTACGGAGGTGTTTTAAGAGTTGCCTGTATGCCCAACACCAAACCACCTAATGACTCAGTTGAAGTTACTAATTACATAATTAAAAAGGCTAAAGAAAAGGGATGGGTAGAAGTTTATCCAATTGCAGCAATTACAAAAGGGCAAAAAGGTGAGGAGCTCACGGAATTTGGAAGGCTAAAGTCTGCTGGAGTAGTTGCGGTTTCAGATGATGGGAAGTGGGTAAGGGATTCTCAATTAATGAGAGAAGCGCTTCTTTATGCAAAACAATTTGACCTTACGGTTATCTCCCACACAGAGGATCCTAAGCTTTCTTACAAAGGGCAAATAAATAAAGGAAAAATGTCTGCTAAACTTGGGCTTAAAGGAGTTCCAGCAAGTGCAGAAGTAGTTGCAGCAGTTAGAGATCTTGTTTTGTGTAAAGAAACTAATGCAAAGTTACACCTTGCTCACATCTCAACCAAGGAATTAATTCCTTTTTTAAAATGGGCAAAAGAAGAAGGTGTACCTTTTACTGCAGAAACCTGCCCCCATTACTTTTTGTTAACAGAAGAAGAAGTAGATGGATACAATACCTACGCAAAGGTAAATCCTCCTTTAAGAACAGCTGAAGATGTAGAAGCTATAAAACTGGCTTTAAAAGAAGGGCTTATAGAAGTAATAGCAAGTGATCACGCTCCACACAGCAGTCTTGAGAAAGAAGTAGAATTTGAGCTTGCTTCACCTGGAATGATAGGAGTTCAGCTGCTTTTAACATTAAGTTACAGGTTGGTTGAAGAAGGAACTTTAACTCCTTTAAAACTTGCAGAATACCTCATTACCAATCCTGCAAAAGTGATAAATGTTGATCCACCAAGCCTAAAAAAAGGAAGCCCAGCAGAAGTCGTAATATTTGATCCAGAGGAAAAATTCGTACTTACTTCAGAGGTAATCCAATCAAAAAGTAAAAATACTCCATTTTTAAATAAAGAACTAAAGGGAAAAGTCAAATTAGTGATAAGACGCAAAGAAGTATTTACTTTTTAAAAAATTTCAATAAAAATTTTAAATATTCATAGAAAAAACGAATAATTCAAAACTCTTCACAAAGTTTTTTCATTAATTTAAAATTTTGCTATTAAATCAAAGTTTTTTAAATCCTTGAAAAAGGAGGCAGGTTTTATGACGAGAAGAGAGTTTATTCAAAAATTAATGTATATTGCTTTAATTACTGGCGTATATCCTGTGCTTTCTTATAAAGATGCCCTTTCTCTTGGTGGTAAAGAAGTTGACGGAGCAGAAAAGTACATTACTGGATGTTTGTGGTGTCAAAGTGGATGTACGATGATCGTCTATATAAGAGATGGCAAAGTAGTTCACATAACGGGTAATCCCGAAGATCCTGTAACTAAAGGTAGAATTTGCATAAAACCCTTAGGAACTTTGGAAATTTTGAATTCTCCTCAAAGAATTAAGTATCCAATGAAAAGAATAGGAGATAGGTTTGTAAAACTTAGCTGGGACGAGGCTCTTGACGAAATAGCCTTTAAGTTAAAAAAGTTAAGAGACGAATACGGAGGGCATGTTCTTGGGATATGGGCTTCTGGAAGAAGTTCTTTTGACGGCAGACTCGTAAATAAAGCCTTTGCCAAACTTTACGGTACTCCTAATTGGGAAAAAACAGGTCCTTTTTGTAATTACTCTGCCAAGATCGCTGGAAAAACGACTACCGGAACGAGGCACACTCCATGGATATACGAAGAGGGAGACTTTTATTCAGCAGATCTTTACATTTTCGTTGGAAGTAATATGGCTGCAACAAGACCCGTAATTTTTTCAAACATTCTTGAAGAAAAAAGAAAAAGGGGAT
The DNA here is from genome assembly GCA_013153525.1 of Thermodesulfobacteriota bacterium. Taxonomy (GTDB): domain Bacteria; phylum Desulfobacterota; class Thermodesulfobacteria; order Thermodesulfobacteriales; family Thermodesulfobacteriaceae; genus Thermodesulfobacterium. The sequence continues at coordinate 75,618 of JAADEG010000048.1, read as the reverse complement.
GTAAACTCATATGCATAGATCCAAGACAAAGTGAAACTGCAAAGTGGAGTGACGAATGGATTTCCATAAGACCTGGAACAGACCTTGCACTTGCTCTTGGAATGGCACATTACATAATTTCTGAAAATCTGTACGACGAAGAGTTCGTAAGAAAACATACAAAGGGATTTGAAAAATTTAAGTCTGAATTAATGAAAAGAAATTACAATATAGAGTGGGCATCAAAAGTAACTGGAATCCCAAAAGAAAAGATTATTTACCTTGCAAAGCTTTATGTAAACACTAAAAAAGCTATAATTATTGGTAATTCAGGAATAAGTCATCACACTAATGCAGTTCAAACTCACAGAGCCTGGATGTTTCTTACCGCACTTACTGGGCACTACGGATATCCTTCCACGGGTTATGGTTGTCTTAACAATGGAGGAGCTAAAATTGGAAGTATTCCTGTTCCAAAACACGCTATTCCTCAAACCCCCCCAAGCTTAGGAAAAAATCCCGTTATGTGGCTTATGTCTCTTGAGTCTGAAGAATTTCCTTACAAGTTAAAAGCCCTTATTTCTACGGGTAGCCCCTTAACCCAGTGGCCAGAGCAGGAAAAAATAAGAAAGTGGATTTCTCAGCTTGAGTTAAGCGTGTGGAACGGTATAGTGCCGAGTATTAATGTTAAGTACTTCCAGTACATTTTACCTGCAGCAACCTGGATAGAAGCTGGAACTATAGCTCCTGTTTCTGACGACAGCAGGTTTGCACTCGTTCCTAAGTTAATAGATCCTCCTGGTGAAGCAAAACCCGATAGGTGGTGGTGGATTGAGCTTGCTAAGAGGTTTGGATGGGAAAAGTACATTCCAGAAAAGTTGAAAGACTGGAAAGAATTAATAAATTATGCGTGTGGAAGGTATGGTTACTCTGTAGAAGACTTTTTAAAAGAAAAAGCCACTCACGCTTTAAGAGCTCCTAAAAACAGAAAAACGCTGTTTATAGGAGGAAAATTCCACACGAGTGATAAAAAGTTTCACTTCGTGTCAAGTGAAAGCAAGTTTAAAGTTTATGGTCTTTCTTCTTTTCCTGAATTCTATGTAGATCCAGACATTGCACTTCCTGAGGAAACTACTTTAAAGTACGAAAATAAACTTATTCCATCACCTTTTCAAAAGGGTAAGTGTCTTACGAGACCTGTTAAGCTCGTAAAAAAGGAAAAAAGCGAAGAAAAGTTTTGTTTAAACTTAATTACTGGAAGACCTTCTGAAGCAATTATGGGGGACGCAACTCACTGGTCTAAAATGCTGGCAAGACTTTCTCCTAATCAAGTTTGTGTAATTCATCCAAGGATAGCCAAAAGACTTAACATATCTACTGGGGAAAAAGTAAAAGTAGTTTCTCCTTATGGAGAAACTTTTTGCCTTGCAGTAGTATCTGAGGGTATAAGGGAAGATACTGTTTTCGTTCCTTATTCTTACGGAGCAAACGAGCCTTTTTCACACTGGAAAAGTATAAACTTCGTTACTAATTGTAGTGCACTTTGTCCTATTTCAGGGCAGGTTGCATTTAAAGGAGTAAGGGTTTGCGTTGAAAAAATTTGAGAAATATTTTATTTTGCCCTTGATTTTTTACGGCTTTTATATAAAATACCGTTTTAATAAAAAAAAACAAATTAGAGGGAGGAGGGTATGGCTATGCTAAGGTACTTAGCATTATTTTTAGGTCTTTTGTTGTTCATGGCGCAAGCGTTTGTTCCTAAAGCAGTAGCTGAAACCTTGGTAAAGTCTCGTAGTAACACTAAACTTCTTCAGGTTGATGGAAGAATTCTTTTTAGGTTTTCTCAAAGCCAAAACGAAATGCTTGATAAGTATCATCAAACAATTTATGGTGATCCTAACAGTGGTTTTGTGTTAAGAAAAGTAAGAGTTAAGTTTCACGGACAGCTTAACGACGGAATCAAGTACTTTATTCACATCCGTGCAGATAGAAAAAGTGCAGTAGAACTTTGGGATGCTTACATTACTTACACTCTTAAGCAGTCTCCTATTCCTACTGAGATTGAGCTTGGTATGTACAAGAATCCGATTTCTATGTCTTATGTGAAAAAGGGAGTAAAACTCTGGTTCCCTGAGAGACCACTTGCAGTAAATACACTTGCTCCTGTTTGGAGAGATACCGGAATTACGGTAAAGGTTAAGCCTATTAAAAATGTAACTTTTATCGCAAGCCTTTTAAATGGGGAAGGATGGACGAATAAAGAAAAAATTTACAACAAAGACGGTAAGTACCTTTATGTATTCGTGGTTGATGCAAAACCTTATGTAAGCGACGCTATTTCCTGGAGAATAAGAGCTGGATACGAGTGTGGACATGATACTTATAGTAACCTTATTTATAACAAAGTCTATTCAGCTGGTGGAGTTAAAAGAAGTCTTATAGATGTTGAAACTCAAGTTGTTCTTAAACAATACGGAACGGTTTTTGAGGGTGGCTATCTTTATGATAGCCCTGATGCAGTAAACAATGCTACAGCTAATCTTGGAAAAGCAAAGGGATGGTATATTCAGGCAGATTATGCAGTTCCTGTAATTAAAAATTTACACCTCGTTGCAAGGTACTCCTGGGTAGATCCTAACGACAAAGCTGACGACGAATACGATGCAGACTACACCTCTATTGGAGGATACTACCTCATTAATGGATGGCAGGCAGCTATTAGGGCTGATTATGTATTTGCTAATGAAAGACACAACTCTATTGACAACAACCTCTTCTGCGCAGAGTTTCAGCTTCTTTTCTAAAAGCTCCTTAACTTAGGTAGTTAAGGGCTCTGGAGAGAACTCTCCAGAGCCCTTTTTTTATGTAATCGTGTGTGTAAAAAATTACACACATGTAAGTTAATCCTAACACACCAAAAATACACATTCAAATACATTTCCTCTAAAATTCTTAGCTTGACTCTTTGTTTAAATAGGTATAAAATTTGCTTTCCATTTAAAATGAAAGTAAACACTCACAAAAAGAAGGAGGAGTAATGCAGTATCAAAGAACTGTTGCAGAAAGAATAGAAGTTAAAGGAGAAGGAATATTTACTGGAAAAGAAATCTTGGTTGAAATTTTCCCTGCAGAAGAAAATACAGGTATAGTTTTCGTTAGAGCTGACTTAAAAAGAAGACCAAAAATAAAAGTAGAACCAGATACAATTATAGGACTTGAAGGAGCAACTGCAGTTACAGATGGTACTCACATCGTTTATTTGGTGGAACACCTTCTTTCTGCTTTTCACGCAATGGGAATTGACAATGCCGAAGTAAGAGTTCACGGTGAAGAAATACCAATATTTGACGGTTCTGCCTATAAGTGGGTAAGAGCTATTCAGGAAGTTGGATACAAGTTTTGTTTTACTCCTAAAAAATTTTATAGATTAAAAGATGAATTTTTGTTTAAAAATGGAAAAGGATTTATTCACTTCAAACCTTCTGACAGACTTTTTGTAAAAGCTGAAATACTTTTTAATCATCCCCTTATAGGGCACCAAACATTTGAAATAGAAGTTACTCCAAGAAATTACATAAATGAAGTTTGTTTTGCAAGAACATTTGCTTTTAAAGACTTTATTCAAGAAAAAATAAAACAAGGAGCTTTAAAAGGTGGTAGTTTAGAAAACGCTATTGTTCTTGATGAAAAAGGGATTATAAATCCTGATGGTTTAAGGTGTAGTGACGAATTCGTAAGGCACAAAGTCCTTGATGTAATAGGTGACTTATACGCATTAGGAATTCCTCTTCAAGCAGAGGTTCACGCATGTTGTTCTGGGCACAGATTGCACATAGAAGCCCTTAAAACTTTATACAAAGAGGGGGGTTTAGAAGAGGTTGAAGCTCAATCTTTTACCTTTGTAGTTATCCCTAAAAGAGCTATGAGGTAACTACCTTTCCAATTTCGTGAACGAGTCCATCTGGAGACTTAAGTATTTCGTAAAGTTTAATTAAATTAATTCTTAAAGGTCTTTTTGATGTTTCTTTTAGTTTTTTTATAACCCATACTAATGGATTTTTTAGTTTTTTTTCTATATCCGGAAACGCTTGAATATAGACTTTGTCCTTTTGAATAGCAATTTTAATAGGTTCGTACAAAATAATTACTTTTGTAGGAATTTTTACATTTTCGTAAAGAAATTTTATGTCTTCTGGATAAAGTCTTATACATCCGTGAGTACTTCTTCTTCCTATACTGTAAATTCTATTAGTTCCGTGAATAGCGTACAGTCCTTTTGATAAATACAATGCATACTTACCAAGAGGATTATCTGGTCCAGGTGGAAGAAATTTTGGTAAATTTGGATTTTTTTCTTTTATAGAAGGAGGTGGATACCATGTTGGATTTTCTTTTTTTCTAAGTATCCAATACACTCCTTCTGGTGGAAGCTTTCCTTTTATACCTATTCCAATAGGAGCTACAAAACATTTATCAGAATAAAAAAAGTAAAGCCTCATTTCTGGAAGATTAACTATTATTACTCGTTTGTTTCCTTTTTTTAAGGCTAAAAAGTCCTTAGGAAGAACGATCTGATAAGGAATTATTAGTTTTTTTCCTGTTTTTAGTATCCAGGGATCTTTAATGTGATTTGCTATTTTTAAGTTTCTATACCCTACTCTAAACTTAACTGCAAGTTGCACTAAAGTATCTTTTGGTTTTACTACATAATAACTATTTCTAAAGTACAAGAATTCGTGTTTTTTTAAAGTTGCTATTCTAAAAGGTGGGGTAGATTCTGCAAAAACTTGGAAATACGAGAAATTGAGATAAAATAAGACGAACAAAAGTATTTTGGTGGAATTATGCAAGTATCTCATAGTATTTTAGCTAAAATTGGTAATACACCAATAATTAAACTAAGAAAACTAAAAGTCAAGCCCTCTGTTGAAATCTGGGTTAAAATTGAAAGCTTTAATCCAGGAGGTTCTATAAAAGACAGACCAGCTCTTTTTATGATTGAAGAGGCTGAAAAATCTGGTCTTCTTACTCCTGAAAAAATCGTTATAGAGGCGTCAAGTGGAAATACAGGTATAGGTCTTGCTCTTGTTTGTGCTGTTAAAGGCTACAAGTGCATGATTGCAATAAGTGAATCTGCATCCATAGAAAGAAGAAAAATTCTTAAAGCCTATGGTGCAGAGCTTTTATTAACTCCTGCCTCTAAAGGAACAGACGGAGCAATAGAAGCAGTTTATGACTTGTTAAGAAGTTATCCAGATAAGTACTTTTGTCCTGATCAATACAACAATCCTGCTAACTGGAAAAGTCACTACTTTACCACTGCTCCTGAAATATTGAGAGACACTGAAGGAAAGATTACCCATGTAGTGTGTGGACTCGGAACTACTGGAACTGCAATGGGAATTGCCAGGTTTTTCAAAGACAAAAAACTTCCTGTTCAAGTAATAGGTGTTGAACCAAATCCTGGACACAAAATTCAAGGGCTTAAAAACATGAAAGAATCCTATCCTCCAGGAATTTACGACAAAAAGCTCCTATCCAAGATAATTAATGTAGAAGACGAAGAAGCCTTTTATTGGACGAGATGGCTTGCTAAAAACGAGGGTATTTTTGCAGGTATAAGCTCTGGAGCAGCACTTGCAGGTGCAATTAAACTCGCTGAAACTATAGATTCTGGTTTTATCGTTGTAATTTTACCTGACGGTGGAGAAAGATACCTTTCCACCCCTCTTTGGAGTTTTTCTGAAAAAGAAAAAAAAGCAGTCTTAATCCTAACGAATACCTTCTCTGGAAAAAAAGAGCCTTTTGAACCAAAAGATAAAAAGGCTACTATTTACACTTGTGGACCAACTCTTAATACTCCTCCCCACTTAGGAGTTTATAGAAGACTTCTTACTATAGACATATTAAAAAGATTTTTAAAACTTCTTGGTTTTGATGTTTTTCACATAGTTAACTTAACGGACTTTGACGATAAAACCATTTCTACTGCTTTAGAAAAAAAATTAAGTCTTAAAGATCTTACTCAGGAGGTAGAAAAGGTTTTCTACGAAGATCTTGAATTTTTAAAAATAAAAAAGGCTGATCTTTATCCCAAGGTTAGTGAACACCTTGAAGAAATGAAGGAACTTGCTTTAAAACTCTTTGAAAAAAATAAGGCTTATGTCAAGTTTTCTACTATGTACTTTGACATTTCCAGATTTTCAGATTACGGAAAACTATCAAAAATAGACATAAACAAGTTAAAACCCGGAGCTACTATAGACCTTGAAAGTTACGACAAGGACGAACCTTTTGACTTTGCTCTTCTAAAAAGGGTAAGTCTTCTTGAGCTTAAAAATGGGTACTTCGTTGAAACCGAGTTTGGTAAAGTAAAACCAACATGGCACATCCATTGTGCAGGAATTCTTTACAAGTACTTTAAAGGAGAAGTTGACCTGTTTACGAGTGGACAAGAGCTCATTTTTCCCCACCACGAAAACACGAGAGCTGTAATCAAGGCTTTAACAGGAAAAGAACCAGCAAAATGCTGGATTCACACAGGACTTTGCTTTTATCAGGGAAAAAAACTTGAAGCAGAAACAGAACTCACCCTTAAAAATCTTAGAAAGGAAAAAAAATTTACTGGTAGAGAGCTTAGGCTTTACTTTTTAAAAACTCATTACAAAAATCCATTCAACTTTACCTGGAAAGGACTTGAAGAAGCTCAAAAAACCTTAAAAAAGCTGGACAAATACATTGCTCTTATCTGGATAAGTCCTGAAAAAGACACTCCAAATACTTCTAAAATAATCTCTACGATAACTGAGTTTAAAAGTGCCTGGAAAAAAGCCTTAAAAGAAGACTTAAATACACCTGTTGCAATATCTGAATTAATTACTTTTTTTAAAAAGCTGTATCCCTTTTTAAAAGAAGGGATTTCTTCAAAGTTAAAAGATGAGATCTTTGACGCCTTAAAGGAATTTAACGAAGTTTTTGAAGTTTTAAAATTAAAGATAAAAAAAGATGTTCCAGCAGAAATAACAGAAAAAGTAAAAATTAGAGAAAAAGCAAGAAAAGAAAAAGATTACGAACTTGCAGATAAAATAAGAACCGAACTTGAAAACTCTGGATACTTCGTATTTGACCTGCCTTCAGGAACGAAAGTAGTGTCTTTTGAAAAGTAAAAACATGAATACATCAGAAGTTTTAATGGAAGTTTTTGAAAAATTGTATCAACACTTTGGTCCTCAAAATTGGTGGCCTGCAGAAACTCCTTTTGAGGTTTGCGTAGGTGCTATTCTTACTCAAAATGCAAGCTGGAAAAATGTTGAAAAGGCAATTAATAACCTAAAACAAAAAGACTTATTAGATCCTTTTAAACTCTACGAGTTACCTATTAATGCCCTTGCTGAACTTATAAGACCTTGTGGTTTTTACAATCTAAAAGCAAAAAGACTTAAGAACTTTTTAAAAGTACTCGTTGAAGAGTTTAACGGTGATCTTGAAAAATTATTTGCCTTGGGATTGGAAAAAGCAAGAGAAAAACTTTTACGAATAAAAGGACTTGGTAAAGAAACAGTTGATAGTATGTTACTTTACGCAGGAAACTTTCCGATTTTCGTGGTTGATGCTTATACTTACAGAATTTTCTTTAGACACGGCTTAATTCCTGAAGAAGTAACATACGACGAAATTCAAGAATTATTCATGAATAATCTTGAGCCAGATCCTAAACTTTTTAACGAATATCATGCACTTCTCGTAAAGTGCGGAAAAACTTATTGTAAAAGAAAAGAGCCTTTATGTGAAAAATGCCCTTTAAAAGAATTAAAAGAATAATAAAAAAGCCCCCATTAATGGGGGCTTTTAATTCACCAATTAGTAGTAAAAGTCTAAAATTAACGAGGTGTTCCTGCCTTACCTCTTTCAGCAACGAGTAATCTGGTTAATGCTCTCTGTAATGCTGCTCTTGCACGAGCATAGTCAATCTTTTCTGCCTGAGCTGCATACTGCTGAAGTCTTTTTTCTGCTCTTTCTTTTGCTCTTAAAGCCCTCTCTACATCTATTTCCCAAGCTCTCTCTGCTGCTTCAACGAGAAAAGTTATCTTATTTTTAGATACTTCACAAAATCCACCGCTTATTGCAACCCACTCCTCTTTTCCGTCTTTGCGATAAAAAAGAGGTCCTATTTTAACAGCTGCTACCATTGGTATGTGATTAGCAAGAACTCCAAACTGTCCTGCAATTCCAGGTGCTGTTACTATGTCAACTTCTTCACTAACCACTACTCTATCAGGGGTTATTATTTCTAATAATATTTTTTTAGCCATTTACCCCTCCGTTATTAACCTTCCATTAACTTCTTAGCTTTTTCAACTGCTTCTTCAATAGTTCCTACCATGTAGAATGCCTGTTCAGGTAAGTCATCGTGTTTTCCTTCAAGAATCTCCTTAAATCCTCTAATCGTATCTTCAAGTTTTACATACTTTCCAGGAAGACCAGTAAACTGTTCTGCAACATGGAATGGCTGGGACAAGAATCTCTGAATCTTTCTTGCACGAGCAACTATAATTTTATCCTCTTCAGAAAGCTCTTCAACTCCGAGAATTGCTATAATGTCCTGCAGGTCTTTATATCTCTGAAGCACCTGCTGTACCTGACGAGCAACGCTATAATGCTCTTCACCAATGATGTTAGGATCAAGAATTCTGGACTGAGAGTCAAGTGGGTCAACTGCTGGATAAATTCCAAGCTCTGCAATCTGACGAGAAAGAACGACTGTTCCGTCTAAGTGAGCAAATGTAGTAGCTGGTGCTGGGTCTGTTAAGTCGTCTGCAGGAACATAAACACACTGAACTGATGTAATAGATCCTTTAGTAGTAGATGTAATTCTCTCCTGAAGAGCTCCGATGTCTGTTGCAAGTGTTGGCTGATATCCAACTGCAGATGGCATTCTTCCTAAAAGTGCTGACACTTCCTGGTTTGCCTGAGTAAAACGATAAATGTTATCAATAAAGAGAAGCACATCCTGTCCTTCCTCGTCTCTGAAGTACTCAGCAAGAGTAACTGCTGTATGTGCAACTCTTGCACGGTGTCCTGGAGTCTCATTCATCTGTCCATAAACAAGTGCTGCCTTGTCAATAACTCCTGAATGCTTCATCTCTAAGTAAAGCTCGTTTCCTTCACGAGTTCTCTCTCCTGCACCACAGAAGACTGAAATTCCACCGTGCTCCATAGCAATGTTGTGAATCATCTCCATCATGACGACTGTCTTTCCAACTCCTGCTCCACCGAAGGTTCCCATCTTACCACCACGAGGGAATGGAACAAGAAGGTCAAATACCTTAATTCCTGTCTCAAGAACCTTAATGGTAACATCCTGCTCTGTTAGTGGTGGAGCTGGTCTAAAAATTGGATAGTACTTGTCAGATTGAATTGGTCCTGCCTCGTCAATCGGGTCACCAACTGCATTCATAATTCTACCAAGGGTTGGTCTTCCAACGGGAACCATTATCGGCTGTCCTGTTGCCCAAACTTCCTGTCCTCTTCTTAAACCATCTGTATAGTCCATCGCAACACAACGAACGACATTATCTCCTAACTGCTGTGCAACCTCAAGAACCAAGTTCCACTCTCTATCATCTATCATCGGATTTGTTACCCTCAAACACTCCAAAACCTTTGGAACCTTACCAGGAGGAAACTCCACATCAACAACGCATCCCATAACCTGCACTATCTTTCCCATTACCTTCTCTTCTGCCATACTTTAACCCTCCTTACTTTTTAAACTTCTTTATTTTTCTAATTTATCTTTTACTTACTTATTGCCTCTGCTCCTCCAACTATGTCCATAAGTTCTTTTGTAATAGCTGCCTGCCTGGTTTTGTTAAAAAGAAGTGTAAGCTCTTTAACCATGTCACTACAAGCTCTCTGAGCGTTATCCATAGCTGTCATACGAGCTGCCTGTTCACTAACAGCTGTCTCAAGCATCGCAGCAAATACTTTAACATTTACATAAAGAGGTAAAAGCTCTGCAAGAAGTAGGTCTTCTTCAGGCTCGTATAAGTACAAAGCTGAAGCCTCTTGAGGTTTTTCTTCCTCAGTTTTTGCCTCTTCTTCAAAACTTATAGGTAAAAGCTTTTCTACCTTAGGAATTTGCTTAATCAAGTTTATAAAGTAACCGTAAATAATATAAGCTTCGTCCCACTCCCCAGAAAGAAAAGCCATCATCGCAGAACGAGCTATCTTACGAGCATCCTGCATTAAAACCTTTCCCATTACATCTGTATAAGACTCTCTAACAGGTGCTCTCCTCGCAAAATATTGAGCTCCCTTTCTTCCCACACATATAAGCTCTGTTTCTTTACCCTCACTCTTAAACTTAGACATCAACTTTTCTGCTTCTCTTATAAGGTTAGCATTAAAAGCTCCACAAAGCCCTCTGTCAGCAGTAACCAATACGATTCCCACTCTCTTAATTTCCTCTCTTACCTGAAGAAGCTCTATTTTGTTAAGCTCAACAGCTCCTGAGCTTAAAAGATTTCCTATAACCTCCTCAAACTTGTTTCTATAAGGACGAAAACCTTCAAGTCGCCCCTGAATAGAACGAAGCTTTGCAGAGGCGACCATGTTCATTGCTTTGGTAATCTGTCCGATTTTCTTGATTGCATCTATCTTCTTTCTAATGTCTCTTAAACTTGGCATATTCTTGCCCCCTCAGTTTTTAAAAACTCCTGCTTTACGGAACAGGTACAGGCTCTATGTTGTTGTTCTTCTTAAACATCTCATTAAACTCTTTAAGTGCATTCGTCATCTTTTGCTCAAGCTCAGGACTAATCTCTTTTTTCTCCTTTATCTCTTTAAAAATTTCTGGATATTTACTTTCTATAAACTCGTAAAGTTCCCTTTCGTATTGAGCGAGAACCTCAAGTGGCATCTCGTCAAGAAATCCTCTGGTTCCAGCAAAAAGGATACAAATCTGCTTTTCAACAGGAAGTGGTTGATACTGTGGCTGTTTCAAAATTTCAACGAGTCTTGCTCCTCTGTGCAATATTCTTTGAGTTGCCTTATCAAGTTCAGATCCAAACTGAGCAAATGCAGCAAGTTCTCTGTACTGTGCAAGCTCAAGCCTCAATCTTCCAGCAACCTGCTTCATTGCTTTGATCTGTGCAGCACCTCCAACTCTGGAAACTGAAAGTCCAACATTAATTGCTGGACGAATACCAGCAAAGAATAGTCCTGGCTCTAAGTAAACCTGTCCGTCTGTAATAGAAATAACATTAGTAGGAATATACGCAGAAACATCGCCCTGCAAGGTCTCAACTATTGGAAGTGCAGTAAGAGATCCTGCACCGTATTTATCGTCAAGTTTTGCTGCTCTCTCAAGAAGTCTTGAGTGGTTATAGAAAATGTCTCCTGGATATGCCTCACGACCCGGTGGTCTTCTTAAGAGAAGTGAAATTTCACGATACTCTGCTGCCTGCTTAGAAAGGTCATCATAAATAATTAATGCGTGTCTTCCCGTATCTCTGAAGTACTCTCCAATTGCACATCCAGAATAAGGTGCAATCCACTGAAGTGCTGCAGAGTCAGATGCACAAGCTGCAACAACCGTGGTATATTCCATTGCTCCGTATCTTCTTAAAGTGTCAACGATACGAGCAACCGTTGATCTCTTCTGTCCAATTGCAACATATATACAATAAACATCACTCTCTTTTTGAGCAAGAATAGCGTCTATTGCAATTGCGGTCTTTCCTGTCTGACGGTCACCAAGAATAAGCTCACGCTGACCCCTTCCAATAGGAGTCATCGCGTCAATAGCCTTAATTCCCGTGTACATTGGCTCGTGAACTGGCTTTCTCTGAATAATTCCTGGTGCCTTAAGCTCAATTCTTCTATATTCCTTTGCCTCAATTGGACCCTTACCGTCTAATGGTCTTCCAACTGGATCTATAACTCTTCCAATTACTGCCTCTCCAACTGGTATAGATGCAACTCTTCCTGTTCTCTTTGCAATGTCTCCTTCTTTAATCTTTGCAAAGTCTCCAAGAATTGGAATTCCCACAGAATCAAACTCAAGGTTTAACGCAATTCCAACCTCTCCACTGTCAGGAAACTCAATAAGCTCCATGTACTCACAGTTTTTCAAACCAAAAACCTGAGCAATTCCGTCACCAACTGAAATAACAACTCCCATCTCCTCCAGATCTATCTTCTTCTCAAACTCCTCAATCCTTTTTTTAATAAGATCGCTAAGTTCCTGTGCCTTTATAGCCTGCATTTATAGCACCTCCCCTTTTATGATTTCTTTAAATTTTTTCAATTGTGTCTTTATAGTTCCGTCAAATACAAGGTCTCCAATTTGAACCTTCACTCCACCTATTATTTCTGGATCTACCTTAGTCTCTAAAATTACCTCTCTCTTTAGGTACTCTTTTAAAGCTGTCTCAAGCTCCTTCCTCTCTTCTTCAGACATCTCAAAAGCCGAAATTACCTCACCTCTTGCAATACCAAGTTCCTCGTCAAGAAGCTGTTGATACTTTGCAACGATCTCTTTAATAAACTGAATCCTTCTCCTCTCAACCAACAACTTCAAAAACCTCTCCACCTCTGGAGATACCTGTACCACCTTTAAAACTTCGTTTAATATCTCCATCTTTAGATCTGGTGGATAAATAGGATTTTGTAAAGCAGTTAACACATCTGGCATCTGCTCAAGAAGCTCCCCAAGCTCCTTGAGCTCTTTACCAAACTCCTCAAGTTTACCAAGCTCTTTTGCTGCTACAAACAAACCCTTAGCATACTTTAAAGCTACTACTGTTCCCCTCAATGAACCACCCTCCCTTTAATTTCGTTTATAAAGTCAGCAAATATTTTCTTTTGATCTTCAACTGTTATGTTCTTTCTCAAAATCTCTTCTGCAAGCCTTACAGATGCCTCTGCTATCTCCTCCCTAAGCATTGCTGTTGCCTTCTCAACCTCTTGCTGAATATAAAGCTCTGCCTGCTGTTTTATCCTCTCTGCCTGCTCCTCAGCCTCCTTTATAATCCTCTCCTTCTCCTTCATTCCTTGCTCTATGTAGTTCTCGTAAATCTCTTTTGCCTCTTTTTCAAGATTTTTAAGCTTTTCCTGAAGCTCTATGTACCTTGCCTCTGCCTCTTTCTTTTTCTCAAGAAGTTCGTTGTACTGCTTCAAAATGTTCTCTCTACGAGACGCAAACATCTCTGCTATAGGCTTTTTACCATACTTATAAAGTATAGCTACAAGAGCTAAAAAGTTTAAAGTAAACCAAAGCAAGTTCATTAATTGCTCGTGAGTTACGCCATGAGGAGCTTCTTCCCCCTCTGCCCCCCACGCTACAGCTACTACCATTAACAAACAACTAACTACAAATAACGCTATCTTTGCCCAGCGATTCCTCATACCTTCCTCCCTAACACTCTTTCAACAATAAGATTTGCAAACATCTCTATATTAGCCTGAAGCTGTTTTCTAACTTCCTCTAACTGACGCGCAAACTCCTGAGCCCACCTGTTCTTGTACTCCTCTACCTCCTTCATCACCTTCGCTAAAAGCTCCTTCTCTATCTTACGCCCCTCCTCCTTAAGCATCTCCCTCTTCTTAATTCCCTCTTCCCTGGCTTTAGCTATCTCTTCTTCGTACCTCTTAATGTTGTCCTCCACAGACTTCATAAGCTCGTCTATCTCCTTCTCAAGTGCCTTAAAGTGCTCCTTCCTCTTCTCCATGTACGACATCACTGGCTTCGTTAAAATATAGTGCAAAATAAAAGTTAATATCAATGCCTCTACAATCTGTATCCATAAAGTAATATCTAATTTCAACATCCTCCTATACCCCTCCTTAATCTCTTAAACTTTTCTTAAAGCTACATTTGTATTATAAATCTTAAAAAAGTCAAGTTTTAAAAACTTATAAAAAATTAAATTATTTAAAGGAATACGCTTTTAAATTGATGTTAAAAACTAAAGATAGCAAAAAATAGGACGAAATAGTGATAGATCCACCATAACTTAGAAAAGGTAGTGGAATGCTCGTCATAGGTAATAATCCAGAACATCCTCCTACATTAAAAAGTAATTGAAACAAAAATAATAGTGCTATTCCAAGACTTATGTACTTGCCTAAGAAGTCTTTTACCCTGCGAGAAACATCTATAGCAAAGTATATTAAATATCCATATAAAATAAAAAACAAACTAACCCCCAAAAAACCCCATGTCTCTGCCCAAACTGCAAAAGCAAGATCCGTGTGCTTTGCAGGTAAGTAATTAAGCCTCGTTGACCATCCTTTCTTAAAACCATGCCCTATTAAATCACCATCTCCTATAGCTATTAAAGACTGGTTTAATTGATAAGCCCATGTTCTTGCGTACCTTTCAGGATAAAGATATCCGTAAATTCTTCCTTTTTGATAGGGCTTAAGAGACTTCCATACAATAGGCACTACGAATATACAGAAAATTAAAAATCCTATTCCAAAAAAAATAAGAACCCTCTTAGGAATCCCTATAAATAACAAAAAGACAAAGAGACTTATTCCTATTATAAAACTGTAGTCTAAGTCAGTTACTAAAACGAGTAAAAGCGGAATCCCTACAAGAGCAAAAACCTTTAAAAGCCTTCTTTCACTAAAACTTCTAATATAACTTCTAATGTATCCACTTCCTTCACAAGCCATAAAAGCAATCAAACACACTAAAATAGGTTTAAGAAATTCCGAAGGTTGAATAGAAATAGGACCTATGTGAATCCACCTTCCTTTCGTGTGAGTAATAAAAGCCAAAGCGTCTCCAAATACGAGTAAAATTAAAATCCCTATGTACAAAGGAAATACGAATTGATAAACGAATTTCCTATAATCTCCCCATAAAGTAAAAGAAAATAAAATTCCTAATCCGAGAAGATGCCAAAGAAAGTTTTTAAAAAATATTCCGTCGTTACCAGAAATTATCCATTGATTTAAATTTCCCATAAAACTTAAAAGTACCACTACGAAAAATACGAAAGCGTTTTCTTTTAAATAACTAATCTCTTTTTTTCCTGGAATTACCTTTACATCTATCACTGTGATTCCTCTGTTGCATTTATTCCAAAATATACCTCGTAAAGTTTTTTTGCAATAGGTGCAGCAGTCTCTCCTCCATGTCCTCCGTGTTCTACGAATACCGCAGTAACAATTTCTGGACGCCTTTTACCTGCGTAACTAACGAACCACGCGTGACTCTCTCCTGAGGTCACTTGAGCAGTTCCAGTCTTACCTGCAACGAGTAATCCCGGTATGTTAGCTTTTTTACCCGTACCTTTACGAACTACCCTCACGAGAGCTCGCTGAATCCAACGAAAGTACCTTAAGGGTATGTTTATTTTCCTCTCAAGTATTGGCATAAACTTGTAAGGCTTGCCCCCAAATGGAATAATCTCTTTAACTACATAAGGTTTATATAAATAGCCATTATTAGCTATAGCCATGTAAACCCTTGCCATTTGTAAAGGCGTAACTTTTAAGTAACCCTGTCCTATAGCAGTGATTAAAGTCTCACCAGGAAACCATATTTGATGTAAGTACTTCTTTTTCCACTTTCTGTCAGGTATTAAGCCTTTACTTTCTTCTATCCAACCTAAAGCCTTTTCTCCAAGCCCAAACTCGCGACTTATCTTTGCAAGATAATCTATGTCCAAGTTTTTAGCTACTTCATAGAAGTAAACATCGCACGACTCTTGAATGGCTTTCGTTAAGTTAACCCAACCGTGCCCACTTGCCTTCCAGCATCGGAAAACCCTTCCTTTATATACTATATAACCCTTACAATAAAAAATCTGCCCCAGACCTTTTATAGCACCACTCATAAGCCCTGCAAAAGCTGTTATAACTTTGTAAGTTGATCCTGGAGGATATGCAGAAATTGCTCTATTAATAAGAGGCTTTAAAGGAGAACGAACGATTCTCTTCCACTCCTTAGGAGTGTATCCAGTTATAAAACCTTCTGGATCTATAGAAGGAGAACTTACCATCGCAAGTATTGCTCCGTCTTTTGGAGACAAAGCAACAATTGCACCTGCTTTTCCCTTTAAAAGCTCGTACGCAACGGTTTGTAACTTGTGATTAACAGTAATAATTAAGTCGTCCCCTGGAATAGGTTTCACTCTCTTAACGATCTCTCCAAGCCTTCCGTAAGCATCCCTCTCAACTTCTATGTATCCGTCTTTACCCTTTAAGTACGGTTCAAAAGCTCTTTCTATCCCTCTTTTTCCTATGTAATCTACTACTGAATAACCCTTGTCCCTTAATCTTAAGTATTCCTCTTTTGAAAGCCTTGAAACATATCCTATAAGGTGAAAGTACTCTTTACCATAAGGATAATATCTTTGAGGCTCAACCTCTATTCTTACTCCTGGTAAGTAATAAAGCCTTACCATAATTTTTGCGACCTGATCCCAATTAAGGTTACTCTTTAACAACACCCTTCCAAAGGATCGCTTTTTTCCTAAGTAATACTCTTCTTTAAGTTCTCCAAAGTCTTCTTTTAAAATCTTGCTTAACCTGTACAAAACTTGATTTTCTTTTCCTTTCACAGCCTGAACATCTATGTACAACTGAAAAACAGCCCTATTCGTTGCAACGAGAACTCCGTCTGAAGTAAAAATGTTCCCTCTCGGAGCTGGAACCGCATATGTAACTATAGACCTTTCCTTTGCCTTTTTAGAATAATAAGAATACCTTATAATTTGAAGGTAAAAGAGCCTTAACCATAAAATGCCTATTATAACCCCAGCTAAGTAAAACGCCCATCTTATTTTTTTTCTCCAGATGTATTCAGCTCTCATTTCGTTACTTAAACAAAGTAATTCTTCTGTAAGAAAAAGCCTTTCTACAGATTTTGTAAATTATTAAAGTATAAACATAAGTTAACATCCCGTATAAAAAAGAATTCCAAATTAAGTAAACAAAACTTATGCTAAAGTCGGTGTCTAATTGTAATTGATAAAAGTATATAAGTAATCTAAAAATCAAGTAACTTCCTATACCTATCAACCACCACAAGTATCTATTAGTAACATCTCTAAATTCAAAAAGAGAAGAAGACTTAAAAAATGCAAAACACAAACCACTAAAAAATAAGGCATGTAAAAACTCAAGTCCTGAGTCAAGTCCACTTAACCATCCCAAAAAAAATGCGTACCCTATAATTAACCAATTGAAGTCAACGAAAAAAAGACTACCCAAAAGAATTGCTAAGTAGATGTTTCCTAAGGAATAAGCAAACAGGTTTTGCAAGGCATTATATAAAAAAGAAAAAATTATTAA
The DNA here is from genome assembly GCA_013153525.1 of Thermodesulfobacteriota bacterium. GTDB lineage: Bacteria > Desulfobacterota > Thermodesulfobacteria > Thermodesulfobacteriales > Thermodesulfobacteriaceae > Thermodesulfobacterium. Next base: position 58,326 of record JAADEG010000048.1, on the reverse strand, counting down.
AAGTGCTACCAATACTGCAGTAAACGACTTTAAATCCATTTTTTACCTTTTTATTTTTCGTACATTTTTAACCAGAACATGCACTACCTGCAAGTCTCTTATGTTAATAGCTGGTTTTACTTCTGCTATTTTAAAAACTGCTTGAACAGGATCTCTTCTAACTGAAACCACCGTACCTATTAACACATCCGGGGGAAATAAGTCGTCTTCTCCTGAAGTAATTACTTGATCTCCAGGTTTTAGACTTGCAGTAGAGGGCAGGTATTCTATTATACAGGTCGTTTGCCCAGTACCTTTTAAAATTCCTCTGTCTCCTGTTCTTACGATTCTTACATCTGCTGCAAAAGAAGGATGCGTTAAGAGAATCACTTTGCTCCAATTATTGTGGACTTCTACGACCTGCCCAACGAGTGCCACTGTTTTGTTAAATGCTACTGCAAACACAGGGGCTTGGGGTTTAATGTTACTATTACTTCCTTTGTCTATGTAAATTATTTGAGAATACGGATCAAGAGGATTGTAAATAACCCGTGCAGTTGCTTTATATCCCTTAATGTCCTTTGAAACTTGATAAAACTTCTCAACCTTAGCGTAAAGTTTCAAAGCCTCTTGACACTTTGCAAGCTGAGCTTTTAAAACGAGAACTTCTTTTCTCAATACTTCGTTTTCTTTTTTTAAATTAACGAGAAGAAAGTAGTCTTTAAAAAATTCTCTTAAGTCACCTCCTATTGACCTACCACTTTTCCAAAAAAAGGAGTTTAATGTACCAAACAATCCGTTAAGAATGTTGGTTTTAACGAGAAAAAACCAGAATCCTCCAAAGATTGAAAAAAATATCAAACTTCCTATTAAAAACTTCTTGTACTTCTTCTTCATAGTTATAATACTCCAAAAGATGTTTCAAAAAACTAACGCAAAAAGGGCAGGCTTATATATTAGACTTTTATTTAAATTTTTAAAGAGCCTGCCTTGAAATGAAGTCTTTTACTTTTTCTTCGTTTGCTGGAAGTACTTGGTATCTTTTTGGAAGCTCAAAAAGTCTTTTTATTTCTAAAGGTAACTCATAAGGCATTCCAAGGGCTTTTTCCACGGTTTCTGGAAATTTTGCTGGATGAGCAGTTGCAAGGCACACAACAGGTCTTTCGCTTAAACACTTATTAACCGCACGAATTCCTACTGCTGTGTGAGGATCAACTACATAACCCGTTTTTTCGTAAAACTCCTTTATAGTTTCCAAGGTCTCCTCTTCTGTCACCCTTGCAGAAACAAAGTCTTCCTGTACCTTTTTTACCTCCTCAGAAGAAAACTCAAGTTTTTTCTCCTTTGCAAACTTTTCCATGGCTTTTTTTGTTTTTTCTGCGTCCTCGTTGTAAAAGTAATAAAGATACCTCTCAAAATTACTTGCAATCTGAATGTCCATAGACGGACTTATAGTGGGTTTCACGCTTCCAACTGAGTAATCTCCTTTTGTAACGAACCTATAAAGAATGTCGTTTTCGTTAGTAGCAAGAACAAGCTTGGGAATTTTCTTTTTGAGCATTTTTCTTGCTATGTAACCGGCAAATATGTCACCAAAATTACCAGTAGGTACGCAAAAGTATATGTGCTCTACTTTTTCTTCTTCTCTAACCTTAAAGTATGCCCAAATGTAATAAACTATTTGTGCCAAAACCCTTGCCCAATTTATAGAGTTAACAGAGGTTAGTCTATACTTTCTTTTAAATTCTAAGTCCATAAAAATAGACTTAACTATTGCCTGACAATCGTCAAAAGTTCCTTCTATGGCAAGGTTTTCTACATTCTCTTCTTGAACGGTCGTCATCATTAACTCTTGAACCTTTGAAACCCTGTTATGGGGATGCAGGATAAATATTTTAATGTTCTTCTTACCTTTAACTCCGTAAATTGCAGCAGAACCAGTATCACCTGAAGTTGCTCCAAGAATGTTTATTTTTCTACCGGTTTTCTGAAGTAAGTACTCAAACAAAACACCCAAAAATTGAAGAGCTATGTCTTTAAAAGCCCAGGTAGGTCCGTGAAAAAGTTCAAGTATGTAGATGTCTCCTTTTTTTACTACAGGAGCTACTTCTGGAGTACGAAAGCTTTCGTAAGCTCTCTTTATTAACTGAAAAAGGTCTTCGTAAGGGATGTCGTCAATAAATCGTTTAAAAACTTCAAAAGCAAGTTCTACATAAGAAAGCTTGGAAAGTTCATTAAGTTCTTTTTCCTCAAACTCTGGGATGTCTTCTGGAAGAATTAATCCACCATCTGGAGCAAGTCCTTCAAAAACAGTATCACTAAAACTTAGTCCAGAAACTCCACCTCTTGTACTTAAGTACTTCATTAATATCCTCTCGTCTTTAAGACCTCTAAACGATTCTTCATTTTGTCTATAAAACTTCTTATTTCAGCCTTAAATTCTGCAAGAGTTTGATGATTTTTCTGATAAACCTTCAATAACTCGTTCATCCAGTATTCAATAGTCTCCTTTTCTTTTTCAGCAAGTTCTCTTTGTACTTTTTGTTTTAGCTTATTAAGAAGCTTAGGGTCAAGCCCGTCCATAAATGCCTCCAAAAAGGATTTAAAAGTTTTTAATACATCATACCTATTGCCTTTTCTTTTACTCTGGTAAGCACTGCAGTGATTATTACATGTTCTGGTATTTCTTGTTCAGGCAAAACTTCGTTGTATGTGTAAGTTCCTGCCAAATTCCAACTACTTCCGATGTGGATAATGTTTTCTATTGGTTCTCCGTCTATAAGAATTCTGTACTTGGAACAACATCCTTCTCCGTGACTTATAGCCTTTTTTTCAAAACAAAGCTTGACCCCAAGGTTCCACAAAAAAGGCTCAAGCTTAAAAATTGCTTGTTCAAGATTAAAGTAAGTCTTTTCTGAGGTGTAAAGTTCTCTGTTTCCGTTACCAAATCCCTCCCATGTTACCTTAATGATCTCCATCTCTGCCTCACCCCTCTACCTTTTTGATTTTTATTTAAAATCAACAAATTATCCCCCTCCCTCTTCTTAGGGGTTTTTTTACTTCGTTAAATTTTTTATACTTCTAAATTCATAAAGTCTTCTGCTATAATCACCTCTCCTGAAAAGTATTTTTCTATGTAATTTTTAAGCCCCTCCCACTCACTATGTGGATACAAATGGGATACCACTAATTTTTTTACTTTAGCCCTTTCTGCAATATCTGCAACCTCTTCTGGACCAAGATGATGCTCAACCTTGTAATCTAAGGAATTAGAACACTCAAAAATCGCAACATCTGCTCCTTTTGCAAGGTTTATTAATTCCTCACAATATCCCGTATCTCCAGAATATACTAAAGATTTTCCGTCTTTTTCAAGTCTTATTGCAAGGCTCTCTGGATTGTGTTTAACAGGTGTAATCATTGCCTCAAAAACACCAAGTTTAAACTCATATTTCTTTTTTATCGGCAAAAAATGAAATTTAACTTTGTCTTCTGGTGGAACAACCCATTCGTTAAAAGCCTTCTTTAAGTTTTCAAAAAACTCTAAAAAGAGTTCTGAAGTATAAACGCATACAGGAATTGCTTTTTTATAACCCATTTCGTACTTTATAGCAAAAAAGAAAGGAATGATGTCTGAAACATGGTCAGGATGATAATGAGACACAAAAATAGCAGAAATGTCTTCTAACGCCTTACCAAGCTCTATTATTCTTCTAAAAACACCTGGTCCACAGTCAAGAAGCAAACAAAAGTCTCCTTCTTCTACTAAGTATCCAGGTGCCCACCTGTCCTTTCTAAACCAACCCGTTCCTGAGCCAAGAATAGTAACTCTCATTTCTACTTTACATCTATATTTAATTCTTTCAACAATCTGTCGTATTCTTCCTTAGAGGCATTTGCTCTTGCCTCTTCTAACAAAATTCTTCCTGCTTGTGACTCTTTGTTTATGTACAAGTAAATCCACGCAAGGTACAACATTGCCTCCACATCTGGTTCTCCAGATATTCCTTTTTTTAAAAATTCATACGCTTTGTGAAAATTTTCTTCCTTAAAGTAAACTTTACCCAAAATTCTCATTTCCTTAAAACTTAAATCTTCTTTATCTTCTAAAAGCTCTTTTATTTCTTCATACCTTCCAAGTTTCCACAAAGCAGATACTAAAGCCTCTCTAAAAAGAACATCTAAAGGTGAAATAAGGTGTGCTCTATAAAATTGTTCAACAGCTGCTTCGTAAAGACCCTTTTTAAAGTAAAGTAATCCCAAGTTGTAATAAACCGCTGGATCTTTTCCTCTACACTCACACAGAGCTCTTTTTAAAAGGGATTCAGCCTCTGCGTAATTTCCAAGCTCGTAACAAATAGCAGCTCTACTTAAAGCAAGCTCAACGGGTTGTTTGGTATATGCACTGCCAAGTTCGTAATATCTTAAAGCCTTTTTCATATCTCCCCACTCAAAAAATAAGTCACCCAATACATGATAGGTAAATCCCTCAAAAACGATCACATGTTTGTCTCTTAACCTAATGGCGTGTTCAAGAGCTCCAAGCATAAACAAAATAGGAGTTGCCTCTTCAATCCCGTACTGTTGCCACAATCCCTTAGTAAGCATACCTGCCTTTAGCCTAAATTCCTCACATACTTTTTCCACGCCTTCTAAACTTAAAGAATTAAACAACAATATTACGCCCCTTCCAAAGTCAAAAGTTTCTAAGCTTTCAAAATTTTTAAGTACCTCTCCTTTTATTTTCTCACTTAAATTACCAATCAAAATTCCTCCACTCAGTTCTAAAAATCTTTGATTTACCTCTTTAAACTTATTAACATCTAATCTTCCAAAGAACTTTTCTATTTCTCTTTTACCTTTTTCAAAAAGCAGATCAAACCCAAATACTTCGTTTAAAGCCAAAAAGTCCTGTCTTTCCTTTAAGTTCTCTAAATTAAGCTCTACTTCAACCCCTCTAAGCTCTTCTCTTGAGTTAAAAATCTCTCTAATCAATATCTTTGCGTCGTTTAAAAACGGAACGAAGAAAAAGCCATTACCTAATTCAAAAAATATAAACCTGCGTCTTAAACTTTTAATCAGTCTGTTTAAATTTCCCTTTAAAATAAGCCCTTTTACGCTTTTTTCTCGTAAAACCTCCTTCAACAATTCTACAGGTAAAAACTCTCTTTCAAGGAGTTCTAAAACTAACCTCTCACCAAGCAAGATGGGAATAATTTCCTCTTTTTTAGACGCAAGTTCCTTAGTAGAGTTTAAAAATAATTCTTTAATTGCGTCTTCTTTTAAACTTAATTCTTTTTTTAATATCGGAAAAAGTAACTTTACAAAAGGTTTATACTTTTTCAGTTCCATAAACTTCAAGCTCCTTAAATGCCCTTACTATTAAAGGTATCTCTTCCTCAAAAACGCACCTAAGATCAAGTAGTAAGACATCCTGTTCCACCCTCGCAATTATTGGTGGTCTAACTTCTCTTAAAATTTCTTGAAGTTGAGAAGGAGAAAGGCTTGAGCTTTTTACTCCTACAGCCCAAGAAGGAAGCTCAAGAAGAGGAAGTGCACCTCCACCTGTCTTTCCAGTGGTTTTAATAAGTTCAAAGGTAAAACTCTTTATCGCTCTTTTTAACTTCCTCAAAAGTTTTTTAGCCCTTTTCAGCAATTCTTCTTCTGGAGTTAAAATCATTTTTAAAATAGGTATGTGCTCAATAGCAATTTTTTCGTCTCTATAAAGCCTTAAAGTAGCTTCAAGCCCAGCTAAGGTTAGCTTGTCAATTCTTAAAGCTCTGTTAAGAGGATTTTTACGAATTTTGTCTATTAGTTCTTTTTTTCCAAGGATTATACCAGCCTGTGGTCCACCAAGAAGCTTATCACCAGAAAATGTAACTACATCAACCCCTGCTCTTAAAACCTCCTGCACCGTAGGTTCTTTTAAGTATCCGTACTTAGAAAAGTCAATAAAACATCCACTTCCAAGGTCTTTCATTACATAAAGTCCGTACTTTTTTCCAAGAGCTACCAAGTCTTCTGTAGAAACTTCCTTCGTAAAACCTACGAGAGCAAAGTTACTTCTATGCACTTTGAGAAGCATTGCTGTATTTTCAGTAATTGCGTCTTCGTAGTCAAAAAAGTGGGTTTTATTGGTTGTTCCTACTTCTCTCAAAATACAACCAGCCCACTTCATTACTTCTGGAATCCTAAAAGAACCTCCTATTTCTACGAGCTCCCCCCTTGATACTATAACTTCTTTGCCCTTTGCAAGAGTGTTTAAGCTTATTAATACTGCTGCTGCGTTGTTGTTTACTACTAAAGCTCCTTCAGCACCAGTTATTTCCTTAAGAATTTCTTCTACATGTACATACCTGCTTCCTCTTTTTCCTTTAGTAAGATCATATTCCAGATTAGAATAATACTTCGCAACACAAACGAGCTGAGTTATGGCTTCTTCAGAAAGAGGAGATCTACCGAGATTAGTGTGAATTACCACTCCTGTAGCGTTTATAACTCTTTTTAAAGACGGAGTTTCGTACTCGGTAAAGACTTCCTGCATGAGCTTTAACAAAAATTCCTCTTTTAACTCTGAAATCTTTCCTCTTTTCCATAGTTCTCTTATTTTTGAAACGACTCGTCTTGCAGGATTCGTAAAGTAGCTTTCAGGATAGTCTGGATAGAGTTCTGTGAACTTTCTCTTTATCTCGTGAACAGCAGGAATTCTCATACAGATGAAATTTTCTTAATAAATCTCTCTATTTTCTCAAGCGCAGTATAAAGTTTTTCTTCTTCTGGGAGAAAAACGATTCTGAAGTGTCTCGTGCCTGGTTTTTGTCCAAAACCACTACCGTGAACCACCACAACTCCTTCTTCAAGAATAAGTCTCTTAGTAAATTCAAGATCACTTATCTCAAGATGAAGCCTTGGAAATGCGTAAAAAGCTCCTACAGGTTTCACGCAGGTAATGTGTTCTATCTGATTGAGTCCGTTTACTAATATGTCTCTTCTGTGTTTTAGTACACTAAGAATCTTTTTTAGGTGTCCGTTTTCATTGTTTAAAGCCTCTGGTATGGCAAACTGTAATGGATGGGGAGCACAAAGTCTTGCTCTTGCGAGTTTGTGAATGGCTTCTATGTAATCTCCAAGTATCTCTTCAGGACCAGAGATTATACCCCAACCAATTCTAAAACCTGGAGCAAAGTAATTCTTAGAAAGACCGTTAAAAGTAACTACTGGAACATCTTCTGCAAGAGATGCTATGGAAATGTGCTCTATATTGTCTTCAAGAATAAACTGATCGTAGATCTCGTCTGAGAATATAACCAACCTGTACTTTCTCGCAAGGTCAACTATTCTTTGCAGGGTTTCTCTTGAGTAAATGGCTCCAGTTGGATTATTAGGATTAATAACTATTATAGCTTTGGTATTTTTGTCTATGAGTTTTTCTATGTTGTCAAGCTCGGGCTCCCAACCGTTTTCTTCGTCAAGATGATAATACCTGGGACGAATTTCAAACTTTGCAACTATTGCTTGATAAAGAGGGTAACACGGACAAGGAAGTAAAATGTTTTCTCCTGGATTAACAAGTGCAGAAATAGCAAACTCTATAGCCTCTGATGCACCCTGAGTTACATATATGTCAACAGGCTTAATACCTTTTCTTAAAGCGTAATTTCTTATCGCTTCAACAGCCTCTGGAATACCTACTGAATCAGAATAAGAATTATAATTTTTAAAAAGTGCGTCACACACAGCCTTAAGAATGTTTTCCGGAGGACTAAATCCGTATTGAACAGGATCTCCTATGTTAAGATAAATTAGTTCTTTCCCTGCCCTTTTTGCCTCTTTTGACGCCTCTACTATGTCTCTTATTGCGTATTCTACATGATTAGTTCTGAAAGCCGGCTTTATCTTCGGAATCTCTTCCATTCTCCTGCCTGCCCCAACCTTAAACTAATTTTAAAGGCTTCAAAAGTTATATAATTCTACCAAAAAAATTTTTGTCAATCCCCTTTTAAAGAGTTTTTCAAAAATTTCTTTGAAAAGTTTAAAGTATAGTGTTATAATTACTTTAGAAAATTTTTAAATTTAAACAAGTTTGCAAGGAGGACTTATGAAAAGAAAGTTTTACTTAAAAACTGAAGTGTGGGAAATTCTTGAGGCTACAGAAGACATAAAAAGCACAATTCAAAAGCTGTCTCAATATCCAGTAGAAAAAGTAATTAGTCCTCTTATAGGTGCCTTTTGTCACAAGAACGAAGTGGTTAAGTGGAAAGCAGTTACAGCTTTTGGATACTTCACTGCTAAAATTGCAGAAAAAGAGATGGAAAGAGCAAGAATTATTATTAGAAGGCTTATGTGGATGCTAAACGAGGAATCAGGTGGTATGGCGTGGGGAGTTCCAGAGGGCTATGCAGAGGCACTTTACAACAGTCCTGCACTTGCTAAGGAATACCTGCCTATTTTCGTGTCCTATTTATGGAATACCGAATCAATAGGAAAGTACAAAGCTGACAATTACCTGGAATTCGTACCAGCTCAAAGAGGGGTCGTTTGGGGATTAGGAAGACTTGCTCCTAAGTACAAAAAGGAGCTTCTGGCAGAAAGAGCAGACTCTCACTTAAGAGAACACTTAAACTCTCCAGACGATGTGGTTAAACTACTTTCAGTTTGGGCACTTCTTGAGTTTAAAGATCCTGAAGTACTTCCAGGAAAAGACCTTCTGGTTAGTTTACTAACCTCAATTCAAAGTAAAAGTACTCTAATTTTTGACGGAGAAAAAATAAGGGAAATAACCTCTAAGGAACTCTTAAAAAGGCTTTAAAGGGATAAAAAGGGGTTTAAAAAGCAAAAAAATAGGTTATATTTTTTCATTACCATGAGAAAGGTGGAACTTCCAAAAGGATACAAGAACATAGACTTTGAAAAGGTATTAAGTGGTTTTGCTACGAGAATTGAAGACTTAAGGAGGTGTCTTTGACCCAGAGGGTTTAAAAAGACGCCTCTGCGAAATAGAATCCAGGTTCCACGGTAATATAGACTGGGAGTCTTCAGAAATAAAAAACCTCCTTAAGGAAAGGGCTCAACTTTCAGAAAGACTTAAGGTTTTTGATCACTTAGTTAAGAGTTTCAAGAGTCTTGAGGAGTGGTTTGAGTTTTACAAAGAAGATAAGAGTTTAGAAACCCTTCAGGCTTTTCTTGAAGAGCTTGAGGCTTTTGAAAAGTCGTTTAAAAAAGAGGAGTTAAAGCTTCTTTTAACTGGTGAGTACGACTACATGTCTGCAATTCTCAGTATTCACGCAGGTACTGGTGGAACAGACGCACAGGACTGGGCTTACATGCTTTTAAGAATGTACATCAGGTGGGCTGAGAAAAAAGGCTACAAGACGAGGCTTGTTGACAGCCTTCCAGGAGAAGAAGCAGGAATAAAAAGTGCAGTCGTTCTCATAGAGGGTCCTTGGGCTTATGGATATCTCAAAGGAGAAAAGGGAGTTCACAGACTCATCAGAATTTCTCCGTTTGATGCAAATGCAAGAAGACACACCTCATTTGCCTCAGTTACTGTTATCCCTGAAATAGAAGAAGACATAGAGGTAGAAATCAAACCAGAAGACCTAAAAATTGAGACCATGCGTGCAAGTGGTCACGGTGGACAGCATGTTAACAAAACAGAAAGCGCAGTTAGAATTACTCACATACCCACAGGTATCGTGGTTACCTGTCAGAACGAAAGAAGTCAATACCTAAACAAAATGACTGCTCTTAAAATACTCAAGTCCAGATTGTATCAACTTGAGAAACAAAAACTGGAAAAGAAAAAGGAAAGTCTTATAGGAGAAAAAAAAGAAATCACCTGGGGAAATCAAATTAGAACATACACTTTGCATCCTTACAAAGTGGTAAAGGACCATCGTACTCAATACGAAAACTACAAGGTTGACGAAGTTCTTGACGGAGAAATAGACGACTTTATTAGGGAATATCTGCTCTGGGAAGCAGGGCAGAAAAATAAAAAGGAGAGTCAAGATGCAGAGGTTCAAAGCACTGTTAATGCTTGAAGACGGAACTCACTTTTGGGGTTATTCTTTTACTGGAAGGGGAGAAACTTTTGGAGAAGTGGTATTTAATACTGGTATGACGGGTTATCAAGAAATTCTTACTGATCCTTCTTATCACGGGCAAATAGTTACCATGACCTATCCCCTAATTGGAAATTACGGAATTAACACAGAAGACATGGAAAGCGAAGGAATCCATGTTGCAGGATTCGTAGTAAGAGAGTATCAACCGTTTTACAGCAATTGGAGAGCCTGCAAGTCTCTTGGAGAATGGCTTAAAGAAAACAACATCCTTGCAATTGAAGGAATAGACACGCGAGCTCTAACGAGGCACTTAAGAATTCACGGTGCAATGAAAGGTGGAATCACCACAGAAGAGCTTGATCCTAAGAAGTTTCTTGAAAAAGTAAAAGCAAGTCCAGATTATGTGGGCAGGGATCTCGTTAAGTATGTTACTTGTGATGAAGTTTTTTACTACGGAAAAAACGGTAAAGAGAAAGGAGTTAAAAAGTTTAAAGGTGAAGGAAAGTACAAAGTAGCGGTTATAGATTGTGGATTAAAGTTAAATCAGCTCAGGATCTTTTCTTCACTTGGAGTTGAATGTTTGGTATTTCCTGCTTATGTTTCGGCAGAGGAAATTCTTAGTCACTCTCCAGACGGGGTATTCGTTTCAAACGGACCAGGAGACCCTGCTGCATTAAAACCCATAGTCTCAACAGTAAGAAGTCTTTTAGGAAAAGTTCCTATGTTTGGAATATGTCTTGGGCATCAGATTATTGGGCAAGCTCTTGGAGCATCTACATTTAAACTTAAGTTTGGTCACAGAGGAATAAATCATCCTGTTTTAAACCTGTTTAACAAGAGAGTTGAGATTACCTCACAAAATCACGGATTTTGCGTTAAAAAAGAGGAACTACCTAAGGAGGCAATAGTTACTCACATAAATCTCAACGACGAAACACTTGAAGGAATTTTCGTACCTGACTTAAAGGTAATGTCAGTACAATATCATCCTGAAAACGCACCAGGACCTCATGATTCAGTTTATCTTTTTGAAAGTTTTTTAAGGCTCGTGGAGGGAGAAGTTGAAAATATATACCCCTAAGGACTTTCCTTTAAATTTTGATACTGTAGTTTGCATAGGAAGTTTTGACGGTATTCACAAAGGGCACGCAGTACTTTTTAAGGAAACAACTTCCTTAGCCAAAAAGTTAAACTGCGTTCCTGTGGTAGTGTCTTTTGATCCTCATCCAAGGCTGGTTTTGTTTCCTGATAAGAGTTTTAAACTTCTTACCACCCTTGAGGAAAAGGTTAAGCTCTTAAAACAACAAGGTATGGAGCACTTGGTCTTACTTCCGTTCACTCCTGCACTTGCCAAGGTATCTCCAGAGGTGTTCGTTGAAGAATACCTTATAGACTCCTTAAGTGTAAAAGGAGTAGTAGTAGGTTTTAACTTCAGGTTTGGAATAAACAGAAGAGGAGATGTAAAGTATCTTGAACAACTTGGAAAAAAGTACGACTTTTTAGTAAAGTCAGTTGATCCAGTGCTTATTGAAGGAACAGTGGTTTCAAGTACGGTAATAAGGCAATTTCTAAGCATAGGGGATGTGGAAAAGGCAAACGAATTTCTTGGGCACCCTTATCTTATTTCTGGAAAGGTAATAAAAGGTGCTGGAAGAGGAAGAAAACTTGGGTTTCCTACTGCAAATCTTGATGTTCCTGAGATAAAACTTATACCTGCACCAGGGGTTTATGCGGTCTGGGTTAACTTAAAAGGAAAAAGATTTAAAGGTGCCTTAAACATTGGTACAAAACCTACTTTTGAAGAAAAAGAACTAAGTATTGAAGTACACCTTTTAAACTTTAAAGGGGAGCTTTACGAGGAATTTCTTGAGCTTGAACTCGTTAAAAGAATCAGAAACGAGCTAAAATTTCCTTCTCCAGAAGCATTAAAAGAACAAATCAAAAAAGACTGTTTTGAAATAGAGAACTTTTTAGAAAAAGCAGCATAAGTAAAAAAGGCGGGACTTAAAGCCCCGCCTTTAAAAACTTTTACTTTACCTCAAAGTCAGCATCTATGACATCGTCTCCACCAGATTTTTTATCCTCTGACTTAGAGCCAGACTCACTGCTCTGAGTACCAGTAGCACCTGCTCCAGGTCCTGTTGCCTGGGATGCCTTTTCTCTGTAAAGCATCTCTGCAAGCTGATAACTTGCCTGGGTTAAAGCGTCACTTGCTCTTCTAATTGCCTCTATGTCTTCTCCTTCCATAGCTTTTCTAAGCTCTTTTATCTTCTCTTCTACATCTTTTCTAAGGTTCTCAGGCACCTTGTCTCCAAGCTCTCTCAAGGACTTTTCTACAGAGTAGATAAGGCTGTCTGCCTGGTTTCTTGCCTCTGCAAGCTCCTTCTTTCTTCTGTCCTCTTCAGCGTATTGTTCTGCCTCTTTTATAATTCTCTGAATCTCCTCTTCAGAAAGTCCAGAAGACGGTCTTACTACTACAGACTGTTCTTTACCTGTTCCAAGATCCTTTGCAGTAACATGAAGTATTCCGTCTGCGTCTATGTCAAAAGTTACCTCAATCTGTGGTACCCCTCTTGGTGCAGGTGGAATTCCAACGAGATCAAATCTTGCAATACTCTTGTTGTCTTTTGCCATAGGTCTTTCACCCTGAAGCACATGGATGGTAACTGCAGTCTGGTTGTCAGTTGCAGTGGTAAAGATCTGACTTTTTCTCGTTGGTATAGTAGTTCCTCTTGGAATAATAACCGTAAACACTCCTCCAAGAGTTTCAATTCCAAGAGAAAGTGGCGTAACATCTAAGAGAAGTACATCTTTTACCTCTCCTTTAAGTACTCCTGCCTGAATTGCAGCTCCCATTGCAACGACTTCGTCTGGGTTTACTCCTTTTACGGGCTCTTTTCCAAAAATTTCCTTAACTTTCTGCTGAACCCTTGGCATACGGGTCATTCCACCAACGAGAATAACCTCACTTATGTCCTTTGGAGTAATTCCAGCATCCTGCATTGCAATTCTACAGGGTTCTTCAAGCTTCTCAATGAGGTCCTCAACCAAGCTTTCAAGCTTTGCCCTGGTAAGTTTCATTACGAGATGCTTTGGTCCAGAGGCATCTGCAGTAATAAACGGTAAGTTTATTTCTGTCTCAAGGGTGCTTGAAAGCTCTATCTTTGCCTTTTCAGCAGCCTCCTTAAGCCTCTGAAGTGCCATCTTGTCTTCTCTTAAGTCAATTCCGTGCTCCTTTTTAAACTCCTCTGCAATGTAATCAACTATTCTCATGTCAAAGTCTTCACCACCAAGGAAGGTATCTCCAGAGGTTGCCTTAACCTCAAATACTCCTTCTCCTATTTCAAGGATAGAAATGTCAAATGTTCCTCCTCCAAGGTCAAATACTGCAACGAGTCCTTCTTTTTTCTTCTCAAGTCCGTAAGCAAGACACGCTGCAGTTGGCTCGTTGATTATTCTTATAACATTAAGACCTGCTATTCTTCCAGCGTCTTTAGTAGCCTGTCTCTGAGTGTCGTCAAAGTAAGCAGGTACGGTAATTACCACATCTTTTACTTCCTGTCCAAGATACTCCTCAAGATCCTGTTTAATCTTTCTCAAAACCATTGCAGAAATCTCAGGTGGACTGTAACGCTTACCCCTTACTTCAACATGGGCGTCTCCATTTGGTGCCTCAACGATTTTGTAAGGTACTTTCTGCTTCCACTTTTGAACTACTGGATCGTTGTACTTTCTTCCCATTAAACGCTTAATTCCAAAGATGGTATTTTCAGCGTTAATAATAGCCTGTCTTTTTGCAGGAAGTCCAACGAGAATTTCTCCGCTTTCTTGAAATGCAACTACTGAGGGAGTAGTTCTGGTTCCCTCTCTGTTAGGAATAACTTTTGCCTCACCACCTTCAAAAATAGCTACGCAGGAGTTCGTTGTTCCAAGGTCAATTCCCACAATTGGTGTTCTTTCTGCCATGGTTATACACCTCCTTTATGTTAATTTTTTAATTTTCTGATTTTTGTTGAGTTTCAGACTTCTCTTGAGACTTTCCACTACTAACGCAAACGAGTGCAGGTCTTATAACTCTTTCGTGTAATTTATAACCCTTTTGATAAACCTTAGTTATAGCACCACTTGGTACTTCTGGATGTTCTTCAGTGGAAAGAGCCTCGTGAAAGTTAGGATGAAAAGGTTCTCCTATAGCTGGCTCAAACTGCGTGAGACCAAACTTTTCAAGTGCCTGAATGATAGACTTCAAAGTAAGCTCAACCCCTTGTTTTAAAGCCTCTATGTTCTGAGATTGAGAAAAAGCCTCAAGCGCCCTCTCCAGATTGTCAATTGCAGGAAGAAGTTCCTTAAAAACTGATTCCAAGGCAAACTTGTAGTATTCCTCTTTTTCCCGCTTGAAAGACTTCTTTAAGTTTTCTACTTCTGCAGCGTATCTTAATGCCATGTTTTTCCAGTACTTGAGTTCTTCGTCTATTTTTTGTTCTTGAGACTCTTTATCAGCTTCAGCCTTTACAGAAACTTCCTCTTTTTTCTCCTCTTCAACTTTATCTTTAACTTCTTCTTTTACTTCTTCTCTTACTTCCTCTTTTGCCTCTTGCATGGAAAATCCCTCCTGGTTTCCTTTACTTTTAACCATTTCAGGTTATGATAAAAATAAGTCTTATATAAAAATTTTCCAGAGGTAAGTAACAAAAAAATGCCGGAAAAATGGCAAATTCTTGACTTGGTAAAAAAGGCTTTTGAAGAGGACCTTTACTTCGGAGACATTACCACTGAGCTTCTCGTGGATCCTAAACTAAAAGGTTTAGCAAATTTTGTCGCAAAAGAGGATTTAGTATTGTGTGGAACAGAAGTCGCAAAAGAAAGCTTTTTGTTTATTGATCCAGAACTAAAAGTAAACTGGTTTTTTAAAGACGGAGACGAAGTAAAAGCTCGTTCAATCATAGGAGAAGTAAAAGGTAGTGTAAAGTCTATTCTTAAGGCTGAAAGAGTTGCATTAAACTTTCTTCAACACCTTTCAGGAATTGCAACGCAGGTTAGAAAAGCAGTTAAGATTCTTGAACCTTTTTCTACGAAGATCCTTGACACGAGAAAAACGATTCCAGGCTTAAGGGTTTTACAAAAGTACGCAGTAAAAGTTGGAGGTGGACTAAATCACAGACACTCTCTTTCAGAAGAGGTCTTGATTAAGGATAATCACCTCGTAGCTTTAGGAGGTCTTGAAAAGGTTATTGAAAGACTTAAAAAAGTAAAAATTCCCCATTATGTAAAAGTTGAGGTGGAAGTCTCCTCTATAGAGGAACTAAAAGTTTTGTTAGACAAGGGAAAAGACCTTGTTGACATCGTTCTTCTTGACAACTTTTCTCCTGAAGAGGTAAAACAGTCAGTAAAACTCGTAAAGGAATCAGGCTCCAAAGTAAAAGTTGAGATTTCTGGAGGGATTACCTTGGAGAATCTTACTAAGTTTGCAGAAGCAGGAGCAGACTACATTTCTTCAGGAGCACTAACTCATTCAGTAAAAGCAGTGGACATAAGTCTTAAATTAGAAAAAAGGAGTTTAACATGAAGGACTTTGAATTTTTTTTACCTACAAAAGTTTTATTTGGAAAGGATGTTTTAAAAAACATTCCAAGAGAGCTTTCAAGACTTGGAAAAAGGTGTCTTTGGGTATTTGGAAAAGCGTCTATACACAAAACAGGGCTTTACGATAAAGTAAAAAGCCTGTTACAAAAAGCAGGTATTGAATGGGTTGAACTTGGAGGAATAAAGTCCAATCCTCTTCTTTCAGGGGTAAAAAAGGGGATTGAGATTGCAAGAAAGAACCAAGTAGAATTTATTCTTGCAACAGGTGGTGGATCTGTTATTGACACTGCAAAGGCTATTTCTGCAGGTTACTTTTACGATGGTGATGTATGGGACTTTTACGAAAAAAAGGCGTATCCTAAGAAGACTTTACCAATTGCTACTGTATTAACCATAGCAGGGACTGGATCTGAGCTTAACAACATTAGCGTTATAGTACACGACGAGAAAAAAATAAAGTTTTCTTTAAGAGCACACAATCTTTTTCCAAGGGTAAGCTTTTTACAACCTGAGTTAACTTTTACCGTAGGACCTGATTACACTGCTTACGGTGCGTTTGACGCCTTTTCCCATGTATTTGAAGTGTTTATCTCAAGAGAGTATTCTAAGGATTGCATTACCACTGACTTTATGATTTCTCTTATGAAAAACATCATTAAAACCTCTCAAAAGCTGGTAAAAGACCTCAAAAATTACGACTTAAGGGCAAACATGATGTGGTGTTCTTCTCTTGCCTTGTGCGGACTTACTAAAACAGGAATAGGAGCCTACAAGTTTTTAATTCACGCTATAGAACACACGATAAGTGGAGCTTACGACATACCTCACGGGCTTGGACTTGGAATACTTACCCTTGGCTGGATGAAACAAAACAAGGAAAATCCCCGACTCGCAGAATTTTTTGAAAAAGTATTTGATTTAGATGTTAAAAAACGAGGTATTGAAGAAGGAATTAAGGAGTTTGAAAATTGGCTAAATTCTCTTAGATTTACCAAAAACTTCAAAGACTTAGGAATTCCTAAGCAAGATCTGGATAAACTTGCTGAAAACGCATTTTACATACTTAAAGTGTGGAAAGCAGAAAAAGACATATCCTTAGAACAACTAAAAGCACTGTTATACCAGTGTTACGAAGGATAAAAAATTAAACCTCTGCAATGTCTTTTCTAAAGCTAAAATCTACTTCAACAGGATACTCTCCTGTAAAACACGCAAGACACACCTTGTCTCTTAAGTCTCCTACTGCGTCAAGAAGTCCTTCTATGCTTAAGTAATAAAGGGTGTCTATGTCTAAGTACTTACGAATTTCTTCAACTGAGTGTCTTCCTGCAATTAGTTCTGCTGAAGAAGGAAAGTCTATCCCAAAAAAACAAGGATACTTGATTGGTGGGCAGGAAAGTAAAAAGTGAATTCTTTTGGCTCCTGCTTCTTTAATGCTTTTTAACCTGTTTTTGCTCGTGGTACCTCTTACCAAAGAGTCGTCTATTATTACTACTTCCTTGTCTCTTAATATCTCTTTTACTGGATTTAGTTTCATTTTAACGGATATGTCTCTTATTTTTTGAGAGGGCTGAATAAATGTTCTTCCTACATAGTGATTTCTTATCATTGCAAACTCAAGAGGAAGTCCACTTGCTTGAGAATAGCCTATTGCTGCGTAATTTCCTGAGTCAGGAAAAGGCATAACAAAGTCTGCCTCAAGTGGACACTCTTTGTAAAGGTTTTTACCCAAGTTTTTGCGAATAGGATAAACATTTTTGGAAAAAATATAACTATCAGGTCTTGCAAAGTAAATAAATTCAAAAATACAATAACTTCTTTGAAACTTCGTTTTTTTACCTTTAAACGGGTAATAAGACTTGGGTCCGTCTTTGCTTATAATTAAGATTTCTCCTGGTTTAACATCTCTTAAGTACTGAGCACCTATTAAGTCAAAAGCACAGGTTTCAGAGGCAATTACATATCCTCCGTTAAGCATACCAAGTGCAAGAGGTCTAAACCCCCAAGGATCCCTAAATGCAATCAGGTTGTCTTCGTAAAGAAGAAGTATAGAATAAGCACCTCTTACTCTTTTCATCACCTCTGTAATTGCTTCAACGAGACCTTTTTTAAGATTTTTTGCAATAAGGTGTACGATCACCTCGCTATCCATAGTGGTTTGAAAGATGTGTCCGTCTTCCTCAAGTTCACAACGAATTTGATAAGCGTTTACGAGATTACCATTGTGAGCAATTGCAATCGTCTTTTTTGCAAAGTTTACGCAAAAGGGTTGAGCATTTTGTAAAATAGAAGAACCTGTTGTGGAATACCTTACATGTCCTATTGCCACTTCTCCAGGTAATTCCTTTAAAATTTCTTCGTTAAATACCTCGCTAACAAGTCCAAGATTTTTCCACTCCCTTATTTTTTTTCCGTCATAGACTGCTATTCCTGCACTTTCCTGTCCTCTATGTTGAAGAGAATAAAGTCCAAAGTAAGTATAATTTGCAGCCTCTTTTACTCCAAAAATTCCAAAAAGTCCACACATTTCCTCCCCCCTCCATTAATCAGAACCAAGTGTACCACTAACGGTAATTTCTGGAATGCGTATGGTTGGCTGTGCATCAGTAACAGGTACGCCCTGTCCGTCTTTACCACAAACCCCAGGCTCAAAAAAGAGTCTGTCTCCTACCATGTCTATTGATTCAAGAACTTTTGGTCCGTTACCAACTAAAGTAGCTCCTTTTACTGGGTAACAAATCTCTCCTTTTTCTACATAATATCCCTCTCTCACCTCAAATACAAAGTCACCTGTAAGTGGATTAACCTCTCCTCCACCCATTTTTTTTACCAGAAGCCCTTTGTCTATACTTTTTATAATTTCTTCACTCTTCATGCTTCCTGGTTTAATAAATGTATTTGACATTCTTGGAATAGGAATGTGCCTAAAGTTTTCTCTTCTACCGTGTCCATTAGTCTTTTTTTTGTACTTAAGAGCAGTAAATCTGTCGTAAAGAAAGTTTTTTAGTATTCCGTTTTCTATTAAAACGACTGATTCAGCAGGAGAACCTTCGTCGTCCCATTCGTAAGATCCGTAAAGTTTTTCTATAGTAGGATCGTCTATTACTGTTATAAGTTCACTTGCAACTTTTTCTCCAATTCTTCCAGAATAAACTGAAAGACCTGCTTCTGCGTGATCAGCTTCAAGTCCGTGACCTACTGCTTCGTGAATCATGGTTCCACCAGCTTCACCTGCTAAAACCACTGGCATAATTCCAGCAGGTGCCTTTTTTGCGTCAAGCATCTTTAAAGCAAGTTTAGCTGCAACCTCTGACACCTTGAGAAATTCTTCAAGCTCCATTGCCTCTTCAAAAGAAACCCTTTTTCCTGCAACCTCGTAACCCGTCTCAAGTCTTCCGTTTTCTTCAACTACGATTAGCGCACCAATTCTTAAGTATCGCCTTTCTTCTTCAACGATGTTACCCTCAGAGGTACAAATCCAAACCTTCTTAGCAATTTCTCTTAAGCCTATTCTGTAATGTTTAATCCTCGTATCTAAAGGAATCTTATCTACGAGTTTTTTTAAAAACCTGAGTCTTTTTTCAATGAAAAAACTTCCAGGAATAAAAGAGCCTTTTTTTTGAAAAAGAAGCTCTTTTTCTATCCACTCAAGATTCTTAGCAAACTTTTCAGGAAGGTGCTTAACACCTCCTCCACTTACCCAAAATTCAGTTTTTAGATCTGGTGTAATTCGTCTTAAACTAATTCCTCCGTCTTTTCCCCAAGAGATTTCTTCTACCTTTTCTCCTGGCTCAAGAACGAGAACAAAACTGTCCTCTTCCTCAACATAAACATCTGCAAAGAGTACATCTTTGCTAAATTCTTCAATAAACCCTTCTAAAAGTCTTTTCATCCTACACTTCCATCTACATTTTCCAGATTACTTATTTTAACAAATTTAATTGATTTTTAAACTCCTCTTTACTAATACATCCTCTTCTTGCGTAATCTCTAAGACTTTGACCTGCACAATAATTGGCAAGCCTCAAAATACACTCAAGCTTTAAACCTAAAAGGGTTCCAGCTATAACACCTGCGTTAAAGTAATCACCTGCTCCCGTATTATCAATTACTTTATCTACTTTAAGTCCTGGATGATAGATTTCTTCCTTAGGAGTAATTACTACCGCTCCTCTGCTTCCCATTTTTAAAAATACTGCTTTTATACCTAAGTTAAAAAATTCTCTGTACAAAACACCACCTATGAACTTAACTTCCTGTCTGGTTATAAATAGATAATCCGTCTTCTTTAACCACGGTAAGAGAAACTTTCTGCCTCTTCTACAATAAATTTCACCAGGATCAAAAAATATTTTAGACCTTAAATTTTCAAGAAGAGAAAGCTGAAAGTTCTTACCTTGTTCACTTGCAAAAGAGGTAAAGTGAAATTGAGATTTTAAAGCTTCAGAACTTTTGAGAACCTCGGAGATAAACTCTGGTAAGTAATTCTCTCCTGTACCAGGAGACACTGCAATAAATCTATCCTTGCGTTTATCAAGTACTATAAGAGCAATACTCGTAGTTCCTTTTTTAAAAACAAGGCTTAAGTCAACCCCTGCTTTTTCAAGTTCGTCGTATATTTTTTTTCCTTCTTCGTCTTCTCCAACTATTCCTACGAAACCAGTATTAAATCCCCAATTAGAAAGTGCGTAAATCGTATTAGCTGCAGATCCTCCTCCTCCTTCAAAAACGCAATTACCAATTTTTTCTACTTCTTTTAACAGCTTTAAAAACTCGTTTCTCTCAAGTTTTACCTCCGCTCCAGGAAAAACGCGATCGTCTATTTTTTTAAGTGCTTCTAATTCTTCTACTTCAAAAATGAGATCTCTATTTAAGGCACCACAACCAAAGACTTTAACGAGTGATTCCATTTTTAAAAAATCCAATACCCTTTAAAACTGAGAAGATCCCTTAAAGGCTCAAGTACTTCTTTTTCAAGTTTTTTTATTCTGGATTCAGGAAAAATAGGAGGATTAGGTTTTTTGTCTCCTAAAAATACGAGTATAGTATTTACTACAGCTTCTTTTAAGTTCGTTAAACTGTATCCACCTTCTAAACTAAAAAGTACTCTTCCATTACAACACTCTTCTGCAAGACCTCTTACGATTTTCGTAAGCATTCCTATTCCGTTGTCAGGAGTTACTTCCATGTCTGCAAGAGGGTCGTCTTTACAACAGTCGTAACCTGCTGATACTATTATCAATTCAGGTTTGTACTGTAAAACCACTGGTTTTAAAAATTCTTCAAAAACATAAACATACTCAGCATCTCCACAATAAGCCTTTAAAGGAATGTTTAAGGTGTAGCCCCTTCCTTCTCCTGTTCCAATTTCTCTATAATGTCCTGTTCCTGGATAATAAGGGTATTGATGAGTTGAAAAGTAAAGAACTTCTGGATCTGAGTAAAACGCATTTTGAGTTCCATTACCGTGGTGAACATCCCAGTCTATTATTAATATTCTTTTAAGACCGTAAAGTTTTTTAGCGTAGTGAGCTGCGAGTGCCACATTGTTAAAAAAGCAAAAACCCATTGCTCTATCTTTTTCAGCGTGGTGTCCTGGAGGTCTAACCAAGCAAAAGACCCCTTTATAACCTTCCTCAAAAAGAAGCTTCAGCCCTGTTTTTTGAGCACCTACTGCTTTTAAGGCTGCTTCAAAAGTGTATTCGTTTGCAATTGTATCTGGATCAAATACAAGGGGAGAGCTTTCCTTACTTCTTTCAACAGAATTAAAAAGCTCTTCTGTGTGATTCCACAAAACTTCTTCTTTCTTAGCTACATCTGGTGGAAAAACTTTTATTATGTCTTTTAGTTTAAGTGGTTTTATTGCGTCTAATATAGCAAAAAGTCTCTTAGGGGACTCTGGATGAAAACTTCCTGGATCGTGTTTTAAAAACACATCGTCAACTATAACTGCAAATTCTGCAGACATTTTAAAGCTCCTTCACCGCCCTTTTGTATTCAATATAGCACGGTTTTTAAACTTACTCTACCTTTATTTCCAAAATTTCCTTAAGTTTTTCTATGAGTCTTTCAAGCTCTTCTGTGTTCAACTTTTGAGCTTCTTCAAGAATTTTCTGACTTATACTTTCCATTTCTTGAGTTTCTGCTGTTAATTCTTTTGACTTTTCCGTAATGGTAGCGAGGTTCTGAGTAAGTTCGTTTACCACTACGCTCTGTTCTTCAACTGCAGCTGCGACATTTTGAATCATTTCAGTAATTGCTTCTGCAGCTGCTTTATTCTGCTCACTTGCTTGAGCAACTTCGTTTACTTTCGTTACGAGCTCTTCAACTGCACTACTTATTTTGTCAACGAGTTCAGAAGACTGTTTGGCAAGTTCTTTAACTTCTCCTGCTACAACAGCAAATCCCTTTCCTGCATCACCTGCTCTTGCTGCTTCAATGGTTGCGTTTAAAGCAAGAAGTTTCGTCTGTTCTGCTATTTTCCCTATAAGCTCGTTCATATTAGAAATGTTTTGAGCAGCCTCTGCAAGAGCTTTAACCACTGCGTCTGTTCTTTCTGCAGCTTCGTAAGACTCCTTTGCCCTTTCACTACACATCTGAGCATTTTGAGAAATGTCCTTTATAGTCGCACTCATTTCCTCCATTGCAGACGCCATAAAAGATATCTTTTCTTCAAGATCCTGAGCAAAACTTCTTGCCTTTTCAGCCTGCCTTAATCCCTTTTCTGCTCCCTCAACCCCTATCCTAAACGCCTCTGTAAGTCTTTCTATTGCCTCTATTAAAGAACCTATTACTCCTTTAGCCTCTTCTATCCCTCTTTTAAACTTTTCTATTGCCTGCTCTTTTGCTCTTAATTCTTCAATATTTACCTTTTCTTCTTTTTCTCTTCTTAACCATAAAAACATAACTCCCACCCCCCTTTTTAAAATTTGTTATTGTTTCTCATTTGTTAAAACTCCTTGATATGAAGTGTACCTAAATGTACCTAAAATATTATTTAATTTTTTAAATTAAAAAGTCAATACACAAAATAAACCTATATCCAAGATAATTTTTAAAAATTTGAGAGACAGTGCACACGCGATTTTTAGTAAACGGATGAATGTAAGGCTCTGTAATGTATCTGTCAAATTCCCCACTCAACAAGTAGTAAATGTAATCGTAAAAACACAAGTTATCCCCTTTTCTGTAAATAAAAAAGAACTTTTTGTCAGGATTAAGGTACTTTGAATTAAAGTTTATGTCAGTAATTAAGCAACCACTCATGTCAACTATGTAAGCACTTTGAATTGAAGACACACCTTCTATTAACTTTTTAAGTTTTTTCTCAAATGTAGTTCTTAGTTTTACTTTTTTAAACTTTCTGGTAAATTGACAAACTATACTCTTGTAAGTTTCGTAAACCTGCTTTTTTTTACCAGCAATGCTTTTAAAGTAAAAAACAAAGCGATTTCTTAAAGAGGTTAATTCTTTAACGAATTCCGTAGTAAAAAACTCTTTTGCAGAAACAGGTGAGCCC
Organism: Thermodesulfobacteriota bacterium; assembly: GCA_013153525.1. GTDB lineage: Bacteria > Desulfobacterota > Thermodesulfobacteria > Thermodesulfobacteriales > Thermodesulfobacteriaceae > Thermodesulfobacterium. The sequence continues at coordinate 35,178 of JAADEG010000048.1, read as the reverse complement.
AAACGATAACCTTGGTGAAAGTTTACTCCCATTTCAAGAGTAGCTAAAATTTCTGAATCTCTTTCTACTCCCTCAGCTATAGTAAAACTACCTACATCCTTTGCGAGCCCTGCAAGAGACTTTAAAACTTTTCTTTTGTACTCGTTTTTTTCAACCCCTTTTATTAAAGCCCTATCAATTTTAATAAAATCTGGTTTTATTTCTGGAATTCTGCTCAAGTTTGAGTACTCAATTCCTACATCGTCAAGAGCTATCAAAAACCCAAGGTTTCTGTATGCCTCTACGAACTTCTTTAACTTTTGAAAGTTTTTCACTTTTGTTTCTATGACTTCAATTACCACACGATTAGGAGGAATTCCGGCTTTTTTTACTAATCTGTGGATGTACCAAGCTCTTCTCTGACCGGTGTCAAGAATTGATGCGTCAAAGTTAAAAAATAAAAGAAATTCTGTGTCACTTAAAAAGTGCTTCTTAAACTCTTCAAAAGCAAGCTTTCTTGCAACTCTGTCAAGCTCAACCTTAACATTTTTACACTCTGCTCTCTCAAAAAGTTCCTTAGGAGATACCAAACCTTTACTATTTTCTCCTCTTAAAAGTGCCTCTATCCCTATGATTTTTCTTGATCCTATACAAAAAATTGGCTGAAACTGGACGAAAAGTCTGTCTATTCCTATCGTCTCGTAAAACTCCTTTAGTGCCATAGACAGACGGAATCCCGTCCCCCTGATTAAAAAGAACCTTTTTAAAAATAAAAATTAAGCATTACATTTTAAAATTCAACGGGTTCCCCAAACAATTTTTTAAAAAATTAACCTGATATTTTCAAGTTTTCCCGTGTTAACTTGTACAACTTTTCGTTTATGGTAATATAAAAATCATGAAGCTTTCTTACAGACTTAAGCTTTATTCTGAACTGTTAAAGCTTGAACACACTATATTTGCTTTGCCTTTTGGCTTAGCGTCTCTTTTAATTCTTTACAAAAAGCCTCCTACGATTACAGAAGTTATTTACATTATTTTTGCACTCGTTGCTGCAAGAACACTTGGAATGGCATTAAATCGTCTGGTTGACAAGCCTTTTGATGCAAAAAATCCCCGTACAAAAAACTGGCCCCTTGCAAAAGGTCTCGTAAAAGACTGGGAAGTGAAACTAATCGCTCTTTTGAGTGCAGGTGCTTTCGTGTTTATTTGTTACAAAATTAACAAGTTGGCTTTTATGTTAAGCCCGGTAGTTATATTTTTGCTCTGGTTTTATCCTTTTTCTAAAAGAATAACATACTTTCCTCACTTAGTATTAGGACTCGTCTATTTTCTAATTCCTATTGCAATAGATGTAGCACTTAACGAACAAATAAGCTTGATTGCCTGCATTCTTGGTCTTGCAATGGCGTCGTGGGTGTCTGGATTTGACATACTCTACAGTCTTCAAGACTACGAATTTGACAAAAAAATAGGTCTTAAATCTATTCCCGTAAGATTCGGTATAAAAAATGCCTTGAGAATAGCTAAAGGACTTCACCTCATTACTTTTTTCTCCTTAATCTTAACTGGAATTCTCTATCCTAAGACCACCTTTATTTACTATACAGGTTTATTTCTAATAAGTGCTTTCCTCGTCTATGAGCACTCTCTCATAAAGGAAAACGACCTTTCTAAAATAAACAAAGCATTTTTTACGACGAACGGTTTTATAAGTATTGCCTTTTTTATCGTCGTTCTTATAAACAACTTTTACTTTCAAATCAAAACCTAAGTTCATTAAATGAAAACATTTGCTTTTATCAATCAAAAAGGCGGGGTTGGTAAAACGACTATTGCAGTAAACCTCGCAAGAGCTTTAAGTCTTAAGGATTACAAAGTTCTCTTAATTGACTTTGATCCTCAGGCAAACGCTGGAAGTGGACTTGGAGTAAGGGTAAGTAAAAAAGAAAGCATTTATCAAGCCATCGTTGAAGGAAATTGTGAAAGGTTTATAAAAAATCCCTATCCAAACCTGTATCTTCTACCCTCGTCAATAGACCTCGTAGGTTTAGAAGTTGAACTCGTAGAATACCCGAAAAGAGAATTCGTATTAAAAAGCTTAATAGAAAAAAGCACCTTCCAAGGAATAGCATTAAAGAAGTTTTTTGACTTCATTTTTATAGATTCTCCTCCCTCTTTAAGTTTAATCACGGTAAACATTCTTACTGCGTGTGAAGGAGTTATTATTCCTCTTCAGTGTGAATATTACGCTCTTGAAGGGCTTTCTTTACTGGTTAAAACCATTAGAGGAATTAAAAAAAGTCTAAATCCTGACTTGGTATTATTTGGGCTGGTTTTAACTATGTACGACAAAAGGAATAGACTTTCTCACGAAGTGGCTGAAGAGGCAAAAAAACACTTTAAGTGGATAATATTTGAAACCCTGATTCCGAGAAGCGTGAGAGTAAGTGAAGCACCAGGATTTGGCAAGCCTCTTCTTGACTACGACAAAAACAACAAAGCAAGCCTTGCCTTTGTTAAACTTGCAGACGAATTTTTAAAAAGAGTGTCCTCTTACAACAAACCTCTTTAAAAAACTAAACTATTAAACTTCTCCACAAGTTTTTTAAACTCTTTAAAAGTTTCTGAAGAAATAGAAGCTACATCCTTACTTAAAAGCTCTTTTAACATTCCTGCGAAAATAATTTTTCCGTTTTCCATAATGAAAATCTTTTTTGCTAAAAATATAGCTTCTAATGGATCGTGAGTCACATGAACGATCGTAAGGTTAAATTCTTCTTTAACTGTTTTTAAAAGACTTATCAACTTCATTTTTAAGTGAAAGTCAAGGCTTGACAGGGGTTCGTCAAGAAGCAAAACTTCAGGAGTTGCAAGTATGGCTCTGGCAAGAGCAACTCTTTGAGCTTCCCCTCCACTAAGTTGATAAGGACGCCTCTCTAAAAACTCCTCAAGCTTAAACTCTTTTACTATTCTATTAAAAAGTAAATCATTAATCCTCTTTCTCTTACACTTAAAGGAGTACAAAAGGTTTTCCTTTACACTAAGGTGTGGAAACAAACCAAGATTTTGAGGTAAGTAAACCACTTTTCTTTTTTCTGGAGGTAGGTGAGTGATGTCTTCGTTCTTAAAACAAACTTTTCCTTGGTCAGGCTGTTCAAAACCTCCTATAATCTTAAGAGTTAAACTCTTTCCTGCTCCACTTTCGCCGAGAATTACTACATACTCTCCAATATTCACCTCAAACTCAACATCAAGTAAAAAGCTTCCCAGTTTTTTTCTTACTTCTACCTTAAGCATCCAGTCCTTTAAAAAACTTTCTACTCAAGTAAAGCATACTAAAAAAGATTATCAAACAACACACTATTACCACTATAGTAACTGGAGTAGCTGAATCAAGTCCAAATTCCTCAAATCTTTCGTACATAAAAATAGAAGCTGTTTTGGGATAATAAGCAAGTATTAACAAAGCTCCTACTTCGCTTATTGCTCTGGCAAAAGCAAGAATCCCTCCTCTTAAAATTGAAGGAAAAGCAAGGGGAAAGGTTATCCTTAAAAAGGTATAAGTAGGTCCTGCTCCGAGACTTCTTGAAACCATTTCAAGCTCTTTACTTACTGCAGAGAAACCAGTAATACTTGCAGAAATTACGAAAGAAAAACTGACGAAAAGCATTGCAACTACCACACCGTAAAAGGTATCCACAAAGCTTATGTGAAAAGTTTTAAAAAACTTACCAAGTAATGTTTTTTCGTTTAAAAGTGAGAGTAAGGCTATTCCAACTGCTACATGAGGTATGGCAATTGGTAAGTTGGTTAAACTTTCTAAAAATCTTTTTCCTGGAAAGTTAATTCTTGCAATTGCGTATCCAACAGGGATGCCAAGAATAAAAGCAATTATTACTGAAATACCAGCAGCTGAGATTGACACCCAAATAGCCTTCCAAAGCTCTTTTTCTTTTAAAGTTTCTTTTATAGCCTTTAAAGATGAGCTAAAAAATATGTGTAGTATAGGTAAAAGAATGAATAAAATTCCTAAAAGTCCTAAGATTGCAAAAATTCCTCTTAAAATAACTGAGCTTTTCATTTGGAATAAATCACCTCAGCTGGATAAATAGGGGTTTGATGGCAGGCTTTAAAAATTTCTGCACCTGTTTTTGAGGTCACGAATTCTTCCCAGAGTTTTGCTTCTTTTGGATGGGGAGCACTTTTTAAAACGGCTATTCCATAGACTATAGGTTTGGCGTAAATGTGTTTACCATTTCCGAGAATCACCTCAGCTTTTTTGTAAAAATTCTTCCACTTAAGAGAACTCAAATTAATAGCATCTGGAAGTTTTATAAATCTTAGATGGTGCTGAAGGGCAACGCTTTTGTATTCAAAGGCATAGTCAATTGCACCACTTTCAAGAAGTCCAAGAAGTGCTACGGACTTTGGTCTTATAGCAAGACGCTCTGGATTAAACCTAACTTCCTTAGGAACTCTAAAAACTATCCCTTTATTACTAAACTGCCAGGTTATGTTAGTATTTTTTTGAATCAAGGTTTTTAAGATGTCGTAATTTTTGTAGTATATTGAGGCAAGTCCTATTGCAAGCACTGTTCTGTAACCACAAGGATCGTCGTTTGGATTGGAAAATCCCCACTTCACATCTGGTCGTGCGAGAATTTTATACCAGTTTTGAGAGTTGATAACATTAGCGTACTTTGAAGTATTGGTAAAACACAACACTAATTCGTTTCTTGCAAAAAGTTTTACATAATTTGCGTACTTTGGGAAGAGCATTTTTGGAATAAGAGTGTAGTCTGCTACTGCTATCACATCACAGGGTTTGTGTAAGTCTGTAACTTTCCTAATTGCCTGAACACTTCCACTGCTTTCTCTTCTAACTTCTATGTATGGATACTTTTCTTTAAAAACCTTTTCTACTTTTGAAAAAGGCACAGACAAACTACCTGCGTGAAATACGATAATGGTTACTTTTTTAGCCCAAGCACTTATACTCGTAAAAACCAAAATTAAAAAAATTATTAAAATCTTCTTCATTTTACTCCCTCCTAAAATAAACTTTTTAAACATCGTTATATTTAAACGGATATAGCGAAAAAGTCAATACTTTACAATTGAAGTTTTATTTTTCAATTTTTAGTATGGCAATTTTAATTACTTTCTGTTAAACTTTAAACATGCGCTTTTCTTTAAAAAAGTTTTTCGTAATCCTTGGATTAATAACATTCTTAGGTATAAACCTTGGAATCAGTTTTTACTTTTATCAAAAAAACAAGTTAATAGAAGAAAAACTACTCTCCCCTCCAGCTAATCAAACAACTATTGAGGGCTTTGAATACTTAATCAGTAATGCTTCTTTTCCACAGGTTAGGGTTAAAAGTTGTATAGGTGAATTTTTTAGTTGGTTGGGAAATCATTGGAATACCAAGTTTAAACTTCAAGAACTTACGGTAAACGCAACGAACAGTACTTACTTAGTGATTATTAAAATAAAAATTCCTGGTAGTTTCGTAAAAGTACAACAATCCGTGGATAAGTTTTTGTTTGGACTTGAAAACATAGTTACTATAAAAAACAGCAATCTTACATTTTATAGAAAAAGAAGAAAAACTTATGGAATTTTAGACCTAACTCTTTTGTGTAATCAAAAGTAAAAAAAAACAAAAAGCGGGGAAAACCCCGCTTTTTTAAAAAGATTACTTATTATCTAAGCTTTTCTTAAGTTCTATGAGTTTTTCTACGATTTCTGGTTCTGCAAGTGTTGTGGTATCTCCAAGGTCTTCAAACTGACCTGCTGCAATCTTTCTAAGGATTCTTCTCATAATCTTTCCACTTCTCGTCTTTGGCAGACCAGGAGCAAACAAAATGTAATCAGGAGTTGCAACAGGTCCTATGACTTTTCTAATGTGCTGGACGAGTTCTTTTCTAAGCTCGTCTGAAGGCTCGTATCCTTCAGTAAGAACTACATAAGCAAAAATACCCTCTCCTTTAATCTCGTGAGGGAATCCAACTACTGCAGCCTCTGCAACTGCTGGATGTTCAACGAACGCAGACTCAAGTTCCATCGTTCCAAGACGGTGTCCAGATACATTTATAACATCGTCAAGTCTTCCCATAATCCAGTAATATCCGTCTTCGTCTTTTCTTGCTCCGTCTCCTGTGTAATAATAGCCAGGAAATCTGCTAAAATATACTTCTTTATAACGATTTGGATCTCCCCAAATACCTCTTGCTATACCAGGCCACGCTCTTCTTATACAGAGGTGTCCTCCTTCATTAATGTCTGCTTCTGTTCCGTCTGAACGAAGAATAACGGGATCTATTCCAGGCAAAGGATATGTTGCAGAACCAGGTTTCTGAGGAATTGCATAAGGAATAGGCGCTATCATGTGTCCACCAGTTTCTGTCTGCCACCAAGTATCTGCTATTGGACACCTTTCTCTACCTACATACTTGTAATACCAATACCAAGCCTCTGGATTAATAGGCTCTCCTACTGTTCCAAGAAGTCTTAAACTGGAAAGATTGTACTTTAAAGGCCACTCGTTTCCTTCTCTCATAAGTGCTCTAATTGCTGTAGGTGCAGTGTAAAAAATGCTTACTTGATACCTATCAACGAGTTCCCACCACCTACCAGGATCAGGATAAGTTGGTACACCCTCGTAAATAAATACCGTGCCACCAAGTGCAAGAGGTCCATACACTATGTAAGAGTGACCAGTTATCCATCCTATGTCTGCTGTACACCAATATACATCTTCTGGTTTTAAGTCAAATACCCATTGCGTAGTGTGGGCTGCATAAACCAAGTATCCTCCTGTGGTGTGGAAAAGCCCCTTTGGCTTACCCGTAGTTCCAGAAGTGTAAAGTATAAAAAGTGGATCCTCTGCATCCATTATTTCGTAATCACAATACTCAAAAACACTTAAGTCTTTTTTCAAGTCCTCGTAAAGTACACACCTGTCGTCTTTAAGCTCTATTTTGTCTCCAAAACGATTTATAACTATACAATGTTCTATACACTCGCAGTCCTTTATCGCCTCTTCTGCTCTGTCAAGCAGACTTATTCTCCTTCCTCCTCTGTATGTTCCATCACATGTAATAAGAACTTTTGCTTGTGCATCAAGAATTCTAACCTTTAATGCCTCTGCTGAAAATCCACCGAATACTACACTGTGAATAGCACCTATTCTCGCACAAGCAAGCATTGCTGCTATTGACTCTGGCATAGTAGGAAGATAAATAGTTACTCTATCTCCCTTCTGAACCCCAAGATTTTTCAAAATTTTAGCAAACTTACACACTTCACTGTGAAGCATCTGATAAGTATAAACCTTTACATCTCTATCAGGTTCTCCCTGCCATATTATTGCTGCCTTGTTCCTGGTTGCAGGATCCTCTAAATGTCTGTCAACGCAGTTATAACAGGCATTAAGTTTTCCACCTTCGTAAAACCTAATTTCTGGCTTGTAAAAGTCCCAATAACAGGTCTTATCCCAATACTTAAACCAGGTGATAAGCTCTTTTGCCCTTTCTGCCCAAAATTCGTCAGGATCATCCAAAGAATATTCGTAAATCTGTTTGTATTGATATCTTGAAGCAATATAAGCCTGATCTTTTCCTTCCTGTGGAGGATAAAAAATTCTACTTTCTTTAAGTAAAGACATTAATTCTGCCATGCCCTCTCCCTCCTTTTTGTAATTTTTTACTTAACAAAAGGCTTTAAAATGTCTCTTAAAGTAATCATACCCACTAACTTGTTGTCTGAAACCACCACGAGCCTAATAATGTTTGTCATTGCCATGAGTTTTGCTGCGTACTTAATGTCGTAATAATCAGGAATCGTAATACAAGGTTTGGTCATTATGTCAAGAACCTTAACCTTTTCAAGAGGTAACCCCTTTGCTATAACCTTGTACGCAATATCCTTTACCGTTACTATTCCGTAAGCATCCTCTTCATCTACTCTTTCAACCACGAGCCCTGTATAACCAGTTTCTATCATTATCTTTGCTGCTTCCTTTGCAGTAGCATTTCCATCAATCGTAGTAACAGGACTACTCATTACATCCCTAACCCTAATCTTTTCAATTTCTATCATAATACCCTCCTAAACTATTTTTTTATCTGTATGCAAACCAAATGCCACATCCCTCAACCTTCGTAATTATTACACCTTAAAACGCTTAAAACTTTAAGTATTTGGGAAAAATTTCCCATACACGCTGAAAAATTCCTCAGTTGCTTTGACCTTTCAAAATTTCTAAAACTTCTTCCTGTATTTCTTTGACTTTTTGAACGACTTCCTCTTCGTTAAGAGTAAGTAATTCGTAATCTTTCATTATCCACTTACCACCTATCATCAGGTGAGAAATCTGTCCAGCTTTTACAGAATAAACGAGAGTTGCAAGAGGATCATAAATCGGTTGAAGTACCGAATTTTTAAGGTCAACCACTGCCAGGTCTGCATTGTAACCTTTTGCAAGTCTGCCTGACTTGTTAAATCCAAGTGCTTCTGCTCCGTTTTCTGTTGCCATCTTAAAAACATCCTTTGCAGAAATCACAGCAGGATCTTCTTTAATACCTTTTTGTACGAGACTTGCAGTACGCATTTCTGAAAACATGTCAAGATCATTATTACTTGCAGGACCATCTGTCCCAAGACAAACCTTAACTCCTTTTAATAGCATCTCAACTATCGGCGCAATCCCTGAACCAAGTTTTAAATTACTCTCTGGACAATGAACCGGATAAACTCCTTTTTCTGCAAACAGGTTTATTTCTTCATCAGTTATTTTTACGCAGTGAGCAGAAATAAGAAAATTTCCAAGCCCATTTATCTCCTGCATAATTTCAATAGGAGCTTTTCCGTGTTTTTCTTTTACCACCTTTAGTTCCTCTTGGTTTTCACACAAGTGGATGTGTAACTTAGCTTCGTACTTCTTTGCCAAATCAACGCACTTTTTAACAGTATCAGGACTACATGTGTAAAGGGTGTGAGGACTTACTGCTATGTTAATAAATTCGTCGCTTTCATAAGTCCTTAAAAGCTCTTCTGTAATTTCAAAACCCTTTTCAAGAGGTCCGTATCCAGGAGAAGGAAAGTCAAACAGTCCTTCCCCTAAGGTTGCTCTTAATCCTGCTTCTTTAGTTGCTTTTATAACCTCAGGCTCAAATATGTACATGTCACAAAAGATACCTGTTCCACTTTTTATCATCTCTATCAAAGAAAGTTTGGCTCCCCAATAAACCCACTCTCTCTTTAACTTTGCCTCTACTGGAAATATGTATTGAGTAAGCCACACCATAAGAGGTAAGTCTTCTGCAATTCCTCTAAAAATACTCATAGAAATGTGGGTGTGTGCGTTAACGAGTGCAGGAAAAACAATAGCTTCACCAAGATCATAAACTTCTAAGTCTGACAAAAGAGCTTCGTTTTGAACTATGTCACTTATCTTGCCGTTTTCTATTAAAATACAGCCGTTTTCTATGGGTTTTTCCTCTGCAGAAGGAATTATCCACTTAGCCTTTAAACCCAACATTACTTCGTCCTCCTAAAATCAGTTAGATTTAATCTGAAATAGCTTTCAAAAACTTTTCCATTTCAAACTTCTCTCCGATAACTTCTTTAGCTCTTTTTACCTTGAACTCCTCTTTAATAATCGTTTTACCCATCAGGTTTTGAATTTTTTCTGCAACAGAGAAGGTGTCAAGAACAGTAACGATAATTGGGACGCACTTAGCTTTTGCCAGGTTTACCACGAGCTCACTTGGATGAAGGCCACCAGTCAAAATTAAACACTTAGTAGAGGTTTCAAGAGCCATGAGCTGAATGTCTGTTCTATGAACTCCAGTAATTACTACTTTATTTGGTATTTTAAGAAAGTACTTAAGTGCGTTGTCTGGATCCATTGCTCCAACACTTATGTTTTCTACATAGTCGTCAAGCTTGTGTTCACAACACACTATAGCACCACCCACCACTTCAACGAGTCTTCTTATAGTAACTGCTTCAAGAAGTTTATCTTTCTTAAAAACTCCGAAGACCTGTATTCCTTTAGACTGAAGATAAGGAACTACTTCTTCTTTTATGTGCATGTATTCCTCAGCAGGGACCTTGTTTAATACTGCTCCAACGAACTTGTCTCCTATAAGGGCTTTTATTCCCAATATGTCGTCAACGGATGTCTGAGATTCCCAGCTCTGAACCACGAGAGCCTTAACATCAAGCTCCTTTACCAAACTTAAAGAATCTATACCAAAGGCAAATCCCTCAAAAAGATTGTCTCCTCCTACTACGAGTAAGACATCCTTTTTAGACTTAAGATTTTCTATAACCTCTATTACTTTACCTCTTAAATTAACATCGTCTCTTTCAAAGAGTCTGTACTCAAGCTCGTAGGTAAGAACAACTGGTGAACACCACTCAACAGGTTCGTCGCACTCAAGCATCTTGTGAATAAAAAGTGCCTCTTCGTCAACTATTACATCCTCGTGTTTAACCGGAACCTTACCGAGAATTTTCGTGTATGCTACGGATAAGCCTTTTTCTTTCAGATTCATTCCTATTGCAAGGGCAAGTACATTTCTTCCTGTATAAGGCTTATTGGAAATTAAAAACACGGGTTTCATGGTTGTATCCTCCTTAGTAGTTGATTATTATTCTTGCGTCAAGGGCAACGCCACCCTGATGTTTAACTATATAAGGATTTATGTCTATTTCTTTTATAATTGGAAAGTCCTTAACTAACTGCGACAATCTTAGTATTTTGTCAATAATGTCCTCTTTGTCATAGGGCTTTTCTCCTCTTACGCCTTCAAGAAGGCTTTTTCCTTTTATTTCGTCAATCATTTCTATTGCCTCACTTCTTGAAACAGGAACTATTCTAAAGCTAACATCCTTAAATACCTCTACATAAATTCCTCCTAATCCAAACATAACCATGTGCCCAAAAGTATTGTCGTAACTAACCCCAAGAATAAGCTCTTTTCCTTCGGTAATCATTTCACAAACGACAACTCCTTTTATGTAAGCATCAGGAACGAATCTCTTTGCATTTAAAGTTATCTCCTCAAAAGCTCGTTTCACTTCTTCAGGAGTCCTGAGCCCGAGTTTTACGCCTCCTACATCTGTTTTGTGTAAGATTTGAGGAGAAGAAATCTTTAATACTACTGGATATCCGATTTCTTCTGCGATTTTTACTGCTTCGTCAGGAGTTCTTGCAAGTTTTTTTCTGGGAAAAGTAAATCCATAACACTGTAGAATCTTAGCTGAGTTTTCTTCTCCAACTGCTCTTACTCCTGCATCCTGTAATGTTTCAAGGATGACTTTTACCCTTTCTTTAGCATCTGGAGGTATCTCTATGTCTTCTATTTTTTCAACTGGTCTTTCCTTAAAAAACTTAAAGTCTATAAGTTTTCTATAAGCTGTAATTGCAATCAGTGGATCTTCGTAACAGGGGATACTTTTTTCTTTAAGAAGTTTTACTCCTCCTTTTACTCCTTCACCTCCTATAAAGCTTGCAAAAATGGGTTTATCAGTCCTTTCGTTGGTTTCAATAATCACCTTAGCTACATTTTCCACATCTGTCATTGCCTGAGGAGTCAAAATTACGCATATACCCTGAACTATTTCGTCCTTTATCGCTTGCTCAAGAACCACTTTGTACCTTTCGGAAGTTGCATCTCCTATTACATCTACTGGGTTATAAAGAGAGGCTGAAGGTGGGAGTTTTTTAACCAGAGCTTCTATGGATTCTCTGCTCATGGGATCAAGTTTAATACCGAGTTTATCAGCAGCGTCTGCAGCAATAATTCCAGGACCACCTGCATTAGTAACTACGAGTAGTCTGTTACCTTGGGGAAGCTTTCCTGACTTAAAAATTTCTGCAAGCTCAAACAATTCTTTAATTCCATAAGCTCTAATTATTCCTGCTTTTTTAAATGCTGCAGTAAAAGCTCTATCTGAGCCTGCAAGTGCACCTGTGTGAGAAGATGCTGCCCTTGCTCCGGCTTCAGTACTACCAGACTTTATAATTATAACTGGTTTTTTTCTCGCAACCTTTTGAGCTACCTCAAGAAACCTCCTACCGTCTTTTACATCCTCTATGTAACCAAGTATTATGTCTGTATCTGGATCCTCTCCAAAGTATTCAAGAAAGTCGGTTTCGTTAAGATCTGCCTTATTTCCAAGACTTACAAACTTGCCAAACCCAAAGTTATTTTCTATAGACCAGTCAATAAGAGCTACTCCCAGAGCACCTGATTGAGAGAAAAAAGAGACTCTACCAGGTGGAGGTATTTTTTCTGCAAAGGTTGCGTTTAAGTGTAAAGCAGTGTTTATTACTCCAAGGCAATTTGGACCTACGAGTTTTATTCCGTAGCTTTTTGCAACTTCAACGAGCTCTTTTTCAAGTTTTGCTCCCTCGTGCCCTACTTCTTTAAAACCTGCACTTATAACCACTACAGCCTTTACACCAGCTTCTCCACACTCCTTAACGACGCCTGGCACGAACTTAGCTGGTATTGCTATTACTGCAAGGTCTATCTCCTCCTTAACCTCTTTTACAGAAGGATAACACTTCAAACCAAGTAGAGTTTCGTGTTTTGGATTAATTGGATAAATTTTACCTTTGTAACCCTCTTTTAAAAGGTTGTTTACCAATATAAACCCTATTTTACCAGGTTTATCTGATGCACCGATTATTGCTACAGACTTGGGATTAAAGACGAATTCAAGCATGACTACCCTTTTCCTCCAAAAATTTTTGAGCCTATATAATCAATTTTGGTATAGATTTTTAATTTTTCAACCTTTTTAACGATTTATTTTAAATTTTTAATACTTGCTATTTTATGTACCTGCTATTTTATGGTATATTAAAGTTAGGATGAACATGATAGACATACCAGAGTTCGTTAATAGAGAAAAGGAGAAAAGGGAGCTAAAGGCGATTTTAAGTGGAAGACCCAATTTCGTGTATTTCGTCTATGGTCCAATAAACAGTGGAAAAACCGCTCTATTGATGAAGGTTATAGAGGAGCTACCAGACGATTATGTGGTGTTTTACATAAATTTTAGATGGAGAGATGTACAAACAATAAACGACTTAATCAGAGTACTTTTTAAAGTTAAAAGAGGAAAAGTGTCAGAAGAGACAAAGGAGTTTATAAAGGAAGTATTAAAAGGTGGAGTAAAGGTTTTACACAAGTTGAAGGGAATACCTATACCAGAAAACATGTTTGATTTACTATTTAGGAGAGCAGACAAAGTTGAAGACATATTTGCGTATTTAGAGGAGTATTTTGAGGAAATAAGAGAAGAAGGGTATCAACCGGTGTTGATATTAGATGAGATGCAAACGATAAAGGATGTAATAAATGCAACCGGACAGTCAGTACTTAAAGGGTTATTTAATTTTCTTATAGGGATGACAAAAGAGCGGCACCTCTGCCACTCCCTCTGTGCAACGAGTGACTGCCTTTTTATAGAAGATGTTTACAGTAACGCGAGGCTTGAGGGAAGAGCAAAGTATCTTCTCGTTGACGATTTTGATAGGGAAACTGCGTTTAGAGTATATGAAGAGTTTGGTTTTGAGGATAAAGAGCTTGTGTGGGATTACATAGGAGGAAAAATCGGAGACATAATAAGTCTTTTTGAGGAAAAGAAGAGAGGGCTTAACGAAAAAGAGGCTCTTGAGAGAATGCTTAAAGACCAGGTTGCAAAACTCAGAGATTTTCTTGAGGCTGTTGAGGAAGGTGAAAAGGGAAAAATAAGAGAAAACGAAGTTAAAGAGGCGCTGGAAAGATTAAAGGAGGGAGAAATTCAAAGCGTAAAAATCCCCCGTAGAGTTCGCAGGTTTTTAATAGAAGAAAATATAATTTTTTACAATCCTGTTGAAGGAACGGTAAGACCCCAGAGCAGACTTTTGTGGAAAGCAATAAAGGAATTAGTGTAAAAAAATTTAAATAAATTACTTTATGAATCTTTATATCTTTTCTGGGGAAAAAGGTTGCAGGTTAGCAGTTGAGAAACAAGCAATTGCTATCGTCGTTGATGCTCTTAGGGCAAGTGCTACTTTAAGCGTTCTTTTTCAATTAAAGGTAAGTGAAGTCTTCGTAGTGCCTGAAGTTGAACTCGCTTTCAATTTAAAAAACAAGCATCCAGAAGCACTCCTCGTAGGAGAAAGGAATAACATTAAAATTGAAGGTTTTGACTTTGGAAATAGCCCTGTAGAAATACTTAATGCTGGTGAAGAAGTTTTTAAAGGTAAAAAGGTTATATTTACTTCAACCTCTGGAGCAAGAAGAATAATTGCCTGCAAAGGAGCAAAAGCTGTGCTCGTTGGTAGCTGTATTAATGCTAAAGCTGTTTCTGAAATTGCTTTAAACATTGCCAAAAAAGAAAACGCAGACATTGTCGTTATTCCAGCAGGTGTATTTGGTAAAAAGGAATGGTCAACAGAAGACCTGTATGCTGGATCGTTTATAGCTAACAAATTTCCTCTTTCCGTAAAGGCTATGTTTCCAGAAGTAAAAGAAAATAAAGACCTAAAAAGTGCCTTTTTTAACTCGTGTCACGGAAAAGAATTAATAAAAGCTGGATTTGAAAAAGATGTAGAATTTTGTTCTAAAGCTGATGTAATAAATGCCGTCCCTCGGGTATTTAGTTTTGAAAGAGATACTGCTATCTTAAAAACTTATGCTATAATTTGAAGATATTGCTAATTTTGGAGGAAAAACATGCTCGTTATTCCTGCTATAGACCTAAGAAATTCTCAAGTAGTAAGGTTGTTTCAAGGAAACTACGACAAGACTAAGGTTTATGGTAAGGATCCTTTAAGTTATGCTAAGATGTTTGAAGACCTTGGAGCTCAGAGAATTCACATCGTTGATCTTGACGGAGCAAAAGAAGGAAAACCCGTTCACAAAGAGCTAATTTTAAAAATTGCTTCTCAGGTAAAAGCTTTTGTTCAAGTAGGAGGGGGTATAAGAAAAGAAGAAGACATTAAAACTTACATAGAAGGAGGGATTTCCCAGGTAATTCTTGGAACAAAAGCAGTTGAATCTAAGGAGTGGCTCAAAAGAGTCTGTGAAAAGTTTCCAAGAAGAATAATAGTAAGCGTTGACATAAAAGGAGACAAAGTAGCAATAGCAGGTTGGTTAAAGGTTTCAGAATACCATTATCAGGAGTTTCTAAAGTCCTTAGACGAGTTACCACTTTTTGGAATAATAGTTACTGCTATTGAAAGAGACGGAACTCAGGAAGGGGTTAACACTGAACTCGTTGAAAAGGTGCTTTCTTATACAAAACACCCTGTTTTTGTTGCAGGAGGGGTCTCAACGATAGAAGACATTAAAAAACTAAAAAAGCTTTCTAATGTTAACAAAAACCTTCTTGGTGTTATAACAGGAAGGGCTATATACGAAGGAACTCTTGACCTAAGGGAAGCTTTAGAAGTTGCTCAAAATGGACTTTAGCTTTTTGAAGTCAAGATTTGTTGAAGTATTTTACAGAGGAAAACTCACTCCTGCATTTGTAAAAGATGTAAAAGACAAAAGATTGAGAATAATTTTGCCTTCTGGTAAAGAGGAACTTTTAAGTCACTCAGCTTTAGCGTTTTACAGTGAAAAGTCTTCAAACATAAAAGATCTTAATCAAATAATAGACCTTTTAAAGTCTCAAAACGAAGTTAGAGAAAGGGAAAAAGACGAAATAAACTTAAAAGAGATTTGGGAGGCACTCGTAGAAGAGGTAGAAGAAATATCAGCGTACGAGGCTGCAGAACTCGTTTTTTTGGAAAAAATAGACGACGACAAAGTTGCTGGACTCATAAGAAAGGTCGTAGAAGACAAAACCTATTTCAAACTTAAGGCACCTAACTTACTCTTAGTAAACTCTAAAAAAGAGGTTGAAAGGCTATTAATTCAAAAACAAAAAGAAATTGAAAGGTTAAAAAAGCTAAATGAAGGGGAAACTTTTGTTACTGCTTTAAAACAAGGGAAGTCTATTGAGGAATTTTCAGAAGAGATAAAAAGTTTTTGGTTGGAAGCTCTTAAAAATTTCGTATTGTGGCAGGAAGAGGCTCCAAACGGAAAACTCGTTTCTGAAGTATTAAAAAGGGTAGGGCTTAACGATCCATTTAAACTCTTTTGTTTGCTCGTGCAAAGAGGTATTCTACAAGAAGACGAAAATTTGGATCTTCTTAGGCTGAGGTTTCCTCAAAAGTTTTCAGAAAAAGCTCTTTCTGAAGTCCCTTTAGTAATAGAAAAAGTTCAAAAAGATGATGTTTTAAGAACAGACTACTCTCACCTTGATACATACACTATAGACGCTGAAGAAACTCAGGACTTTGACGACGCATTGTCTTTTGAGAAAAAGGACCAGGACTTTATTTTTTACATACACATAGCTGAAGTTGCAAACTTCGTTTCTCCTGGATCTAAGCTCTGGGAAGAGGCTCTGGAAAGGGCATCCACTCTTTATCTACCAGACGGAATTCTTCCTATGCTTCCTTTTGAGCTCTCCCACGAGGTCTTTAGTCTTAGAGAAAACGAAGTAAAACCAGCTATTACCTTTAAAATAACCCTTAGTAAAAATGCAGAAGTAAAAGACTTCAAAATAGAGTTATCCAAAATAAAAGTAAAAAAACGCCTTACCTATAACGAGGTAGATGAAAGTTTAAAAAACAAAGACGAATTTTGGACAGAGGTTTATGACTTATTTATGAAAGTTAAAGAAAAAAGAGAAAAGCAAGGAGAAGCAGTATATGTAATGCTACCAGAAGTTTGCGTAAGACTTGAAAATGGAGAGATAAAAGTAGAAAAACTTGAAATGACTCCTGCAAGGCTTTTAATTGCTGAAGCAATGATTCTTACTAACTTTTTAGTAGCTAAGTACTTTTTTGAAAACTCTATTCCAGCACTTTATCGTTCACAACCTAAGCCCAGTGAAGTCATTGAAGAAAGAGAAAAAAGCTTGTTTCACAAGCTCATGCAACTTAAGTACTTAACCAAGTCAGAGCTTTCAACTCAACCAGACTTTCACGCAGGACTTGGGTTAAACTATTACACCACTGTAACCTCTCCCATAAGACGATTCCTTGACCTGTTAATGCAATACCAATTAAAGTGCCACTTAATCGGCAAAAAAGGATTTGACGAAGAAGAACTAAAAAAACTTCTTCCAGAGATTACGGAAAACATTCAAAGAGCAAGTTTTTTGCAGGCTAAGAGAGTAAAGTACTTTTTACTTAAGTACTTAAAACTTTACAAAAAAGGAGAACCATTAAAAGGACTCGTATTGTCTGTCCAAAACAAAAAGGCTAAGGTGTATTTGATAGACTACAACTTAACAGGTGAAATGATGCTTCCCTCTCAAAACATTTCGCCTGGAGAAGAAATTACTGTTACGATTGAAAAAGTAAATCCTCACCAAGAGGTTCTTCGTCTGAAAAGTATATGATACTTTCTGCATCCACTTTCCAGCTATTTTTAATTACATCTTTTGTTTCTTGTTTAGTTTGATACATTGCCATGTCTGCTCTATTTATGAGGTCTGACAAAGAAGTCTGAGGATCTCCTCTATTTATTAGCTGAGCAATTCCTATTGATAAAGAAGTGGGCTTAACTTCCTGAGTATTCCACGCATTACATATTCTATTTGCGACTATAACTGCTTCCTGCCAAGAAGTATGAGGAAGAATAATAACGAATTCATCTCCTCCGTACCTACACACTTTGTCTATTTTATTACGAATGTTTTTCTTAAGCATGTTTCCCAACTTTTTAAGTATTTCGTCTCCTGCTTGATGACCAAAATTGTCGTTGTACCACTTAAAGTTGTCTATGTCTATCATCATAAGACACAAGCTGTATCCTTGACGAAGAGCCTTATACACCTCTTCTTGCAAAGCTTCCTCAAAGTACCTTCTGTTGTAAACCCCTGTTAAAGGATCCTCTACTGCTGTCCTTTGAAGTTTTTTATCTAAGTAGTATTCTTTAAAAAGCTTGTTAAGTCTTGCTTTAAATTCTATAAGAGTAAAAGGAGTAAAAATCACCTCGTCTGCCCCTTCTTCAAAGTAATATCCGATGTCTTCTCCCTTAAGATAATTAAGAATAATTGCTATTTTACTCATTGGGCAACACTGTCTAAGTTCTCTTATAATTAAAAATAACTTGTCACTTCTTTCTAAGTTCATTATAATTATCACTTGAAAAGTATCTTCTCGCGCAATCTTTATAAGTTCCTCTTCACGAGTTGCTACTCTTATACCTACTCCGGTTTCTTTTATAATTTCTTCTAAAAACACCAGTACTTCGTTGTCTAAACAATAAGTAAGAACTTTTGGCTCTTCTTTTAGGTCTTCTTTAATTAGGTTAATCCACTTACTAAGATTCATAACCTCTCCACTTTAAGTAATCTTTAAGAATTTTTGCGTGATCAAAAACGAGCTCATTCCAAGGTATTTCGTTTATTTTAAATGCTTTTGCCACTTTTGCGTCGTCTTGTCCTCTTGGTTCACCTTTTGCCTTTGCAACAAATACAGTAGTAACCGTGTGAAATCTTGGATCCCTATTTGGATCCGAGTAACATCCAAGCAGTCCAACGAGCTCTACATCAAGAGAGGTTTCTTCCTTTGCCTCTCTTATTGCTGCCTGTTCAAGAGTTTCTCCGTAATCAACAAAACCACCTGGGATTGCCCATCCGTGAGGTGGATTTTTTCTGTAAATTAAAACGATCTTTCTGTCTTCAAGTTCTATAATAATATCAACAGTTGGAAAAGGATTTCTAAAAGGTTTCCCTGTTTCAGGATGATACCTTGAAGTAAGTTTAATCATTTCTTCGTGAATTTTTCCATTTGAAGCAACTATAGTATTTTTAAAAGGATTATAAGAATTTCCGTAATAATCAGTAACTTTTCCACCTGCCTCTTCAACTAACAAAAATCCTGCAGCAGTATCCCAGGGTTTAAGATATGCCTCCCAAAATCCTTCGTACTTTCCACACGCAACATAAGCAAGGTCAAGGGCTGCAGAACCAAACCTTCTCACTCCCTGACACTTCGTCATAAACTCTTTAAACAACGGTATAAACTTGTCAGGTTCTTTTAAAATCTTAGAAACTGGAAAACCTGTACAAAGTAAAGAATCTATAAGCTTCCCCTGATCAGAGACACGAATTTTCTCATAATTTAAGTAAGCTCCAGAACCTTTTTCTGCAAAAAACAACTCGTTCACTACAGGATTGTATATAACTCCTAAAACAGGAGACTCTCCTTGCATAAGTGCAACAGAAATCGCAAACCAGGGCAATCCGTGTGCAAAATTGGTAGTACCGTCAAGAGGATCAACGAGCCAATACTCTCCCTTAGGTACTTGGTTGTTAAAACTTTCTTCTGCTACAACAGGTATCTCAGGAGTGATTTCTGTAAGCCCCTTTTTTAATCTCTCTTCAGACCCAAGATCTGCACTGGTAACGAGGTCTATTACATCCTTGTGCTCTACCTCAACTCCTGTCCTAAACTTCTCTTTTAAAAATTCACCAACTTCTCTTACGAGCTCTATTACCTTTTCCAAAAGGTTTTCGGTTTTTTTACTCATGCCCATAAAAATATTATAAATTTAGAAAAAAACAAGAGAAGTTACTTAAAATTCCCAAAAATTTACTTCAAATAAAGATTTTACGACGCTCTTTTTAAATCGGTGTTTTATGGTAATATAAAAACCTGATGAATCCTATCGTTCAAATACTTCTCGCTTATATCCTAATTCTCTTTATAATTGCAGTTTCACAAAAAGAAAACTTAGGACAAGAAAAAGAGGTATTTTTTACGAGTTTAAGGTGTAGTTTTCAGCTTCTTTTACTTGGCTTTACTCTTAAGTTCGTCTTTTCTCTTAAAAGCTGGTATTGGCTAATCCTTTTGCTTAGCATTATGACTGGTGCTGCAGCGTTTATAGGTGCTGAAAGACTTAAGATAAAAGCCTCAAAACTTTACGCACTAAAAGTGTGTTTTCTTTCCTTATTTATTTCTACTGCCCTTGTTTTTGTTCCTCTTTTACTAATCGGAGCAATACACAACACTCTTAGAGAAGTACTAACTCTTTGGGGACTCGTTCTTGGAAACTCGGTAAGTAGTCTAAGTCTTGCTTACGATAGATTGGTAGCCGAGTCTTTTAACAGAAAAGACGAAGTTGAGGCAAAAGTCGCACTTGGTGCAACTTTAAAACAGGCTCTTAAAGAATGCATTAAACCTGCTGTTGAAGCCTCTTTGATTCCAAAGTACAATAGTCTTAAGTCTGCAGGAATAGTTTTTATTCCTGGAATTACAGCTGGAATGATAATAGCTGGAGCAGATCCTTTAACAGCAGTGGTTTATCAAATTCTCGTAATGTACATGATACTCGCAACGAGTTTTTTTACGGCTTACCTCCTCGTCCTGTTTACCTGTGAAAAGGCTTTTGCTTCTTGTATTTACCTTCAAACCAAAAAGTAAGAGGTCTTACATGGAAAAAAAATATACCTTTTGCGTAGAACCAGAAGACGCAGGAAAAAGATTAGATGTGTTTTTAAAAGAAAAAATTAACGAACTCAGTAGAAGTAGAATAAAAAGTTTGATTGAAGAAGGAAAAATTTTAGTAAACGGCAAAAAAAGTAAAAGTAGTTACAAAGTAAAAAACAAAGACATCGTTTTAGTAGAAATACCTCCTGAAAAAGAAATAGACATATCTCCAAGTGATGTACCTTTTGACATACTTTTTGAAGACGAACACATTGCAGTTATAAACAAACCTCCTGGTGTTGTAGTACATCCTGCTCCAGGACACTACGAAGACACTTTGGTACACGGACTCGTAAAAAGGCTTAAAAATCTATCTGGTATAGGAGGAAAACTTAGACCAGGTATAGTTCACAGGCTGGACAAGGATACATCTGGAATAATGCTCGTTGCTAAAAACGATCAAGCTCACAAAAACCTCTCAGAGGCATTTAAAAACAGACTAATAAAAAAAACATACTTTGCCATAGTCTATAAAACTTTTGAAAGAAAAAAAGGGAAAATTGAGACTTTTATAGGCAGACATCCTGTTCACAGAAAAAAGATGGCTGTTTTACCCCAAGGAAGGGAAGCAATCACAGAATACCAAGTGATAGAGAACCTCTACAAAGCAAGTCTGGTTGAGCTAAAACCCCTTACTGGAAGAACCCATCAATTAAGAGTACACATGTCCTTTTTAGGACATCCAATTCTCGGTGATCCAGTATATGGAGGGCTTAAACACGATCTACCAAAGGCTCCAAGATTAATGCTACACGCAGGAAAAATAACCTTTACCCATCCAGTAAAAAAAGAAACTTTAAACTTTGAAGCGCCGTTTCCAGAAGACTTTAAAACCTACTTAGAAGAATTAAGAAAGCTCTTAAAGGAGAAAAAGAAGTGAAAAAAATCGCTATTACAGGTGGAATTGCAACTGGTAAAACAACGCTTTTAAACATTTTAAAGGATCTTGGTTTTAAAACTTTTTCCTGTGATCAAGTGGTAAAAAAACTCTATCAACGAGAGGATGTTCAAAAAAGAGCAAAGGAATTGCTTGGAGAAGATGTTTTTTCCCTTACAAAGCCTGATTTATTAAAAATTTTAAAACTCATAACAGAAGACGACGCAAAGAGAAAAAAGCTTGAGGAAATTTTGCATCCTTTAGTAAAAGCAGAGTTAAACAGGTTTTTAAAGGAATGTGAAGAAAAAGGAGAAAAGGTCGTATTCGTAGAGGTTCCTTTGTTGTTTGAAGTAAATTGGGATAAGGAATTTGACGAGGTTTGGGTAGTGTGGTGTAGTGAAGCAACTCAAGAAAAACGCATTTTAGAGAGAGGAGAAACTGCTCCGTATCTTTTAAAACTTAAAACAAAACAAATCCCTATTGAAAAAAAAGCAAAACTTGCTCACAAAACCTTTTCTTCAGAAAAACCAATTTCTACCTTGAAAAAAGAGGTTTTAAACGCATTAAAAAATTAAAAGTACCTTTTTATCAGCCTCTTCGTCTTTTTGTTCCACAAAACGATTAAAAGCCAGAGCAAAGGAATTGCAAGAAATATAGCTACTCCTCCAGGATACCCAACGAGTTTTGGTAAAAACAACTTTTCTCCTGGAATTAAAGACTTTTTTACAAGATAACCTCCAGCAGAAACTACACCTACGAAACTTACTCCTGCTATTAAAAATTTTAAGTCTCCTTCTCCTGTTCTCCAGAGCACGGATTCCACGCCACCACCTGCAACTCCCATACCTAAGCCAAAAAGCAATCCTCCAACAAATCCACCTATACCCAGGTTTGCAAAAACTCCAAAGTCTTTTGGAACCACGCCTTTAAACTTCAACACCGCAGTAATTCCAGTTAAAACGAGCAAACACGCTATTAAACCCAAAGACGCACTAACTTTTTCAGACATAAAAGGCTCTTTAAAAGCATTAAACATGCACCACCTGGATGCTCCAAAAACAGCTCCAAGAAGTGCAAATACTGCAAACATGTAGTGTTTCCCTACGAGAAGCCAAATTATCCCTAAGGCAACCAAAGCAAGAAGATAATTCAACTTTGGTACGCGAATCTGAACTCCACCAGTAGAAGGATACTTTTCAAGCTCTTTTATCTCAAAAACTACACCAAAGTACATTCCTATAACAAGCCCTGCCAAAATTAAAAGACCACCTGCAGACATCCCTGCAAAAGACAAAACTCCACCAGAAATGTTTCCTTCAAGAGCTATTACGCATCCTATACCCATTAAAATACCACCTATTATAGCCTTTACGAATTCCCTTGCCCTTGGAATTCTTATGGCAAAACTTCTAAACAAATTCGCAGAAAAAAAAGCACCAGAAATAAATAACAGGTTTAAAATTATAAGATTTTTACAAGTTAAACACATAGCCTTTGAAGGATTCCAGAAGATTCCTTTGTATTCCAAAAAAGCAAGAATCACCGCTATAATAACTCCTCCTATTAACTCTCTCATACCTCCCTCCCCAAAATTAGTCTCGCGTAAAAGTGGATTTCTTCTGGAGCAAGTTTTTTAAACCAATCTTCAAAACTCATACACATTATATTATCCTTTTCTCCTTGAATTATCCAATCTGCAATAACAAGAGCTATAGGTGATGTCTCCAAAATAATCAGAGTTTTTCCCTCTTGAATTAGTTTTTTCATCCATTTATAAAATTTTTCTATGTCAACGAAGTGCAGACCTTGAAATGGATGCTCCAGCAAAATTATATTGCTCTTTTGTTTTTTTGAAAGGTGCCTTGCAATAGCAAGTCTAAGCTTTTCACCCCAGGAAAGAGTGTTAATCCTTTGAGAAAGTTTTAAGTACCCCAGACCAAGTTCACACACATTAACAGCCTGCTCTTTTACTTTGTAAACATTTTGAAAAACTTGCAAAATTTCTTCTACTGTCATCTCAAGTAATTCAAAAACTTTAAATCCCTTAAATTCAAGCTCAAGAACCTCTTTATTTAAACCGTATCCCATACAACTCGTGCACAACACCTCTGTCTTAGTTCCGTTAAACTTTAAAGTTACTTTTCCTTTACCTTTACACTCAGGACAGGCTCCTTGTTTAGTAAAAAAACTGAAGTGTCCTGTTTTTAAACCCTTTGCCCTTGCAGACGGAAGGTGAATTAAAAATTCCCTTATTCCGTCCCACAAACCTGAATAACTCGCAACTGGCTCGTTTCTCTGAAGTGTTAAAAACTGTTTAGCAATAATTGCTCCTTTTTCTTTTAAATCCTGCCTAAGAACTTCAAAAGCCTTTAAACCCTCGGCATCTACTGGATAAAACACATTAATTCCTTTTTCCAGCACCTTAAAGTCCGAAAACTCTAACAACTTTTTAGAATTAGAGCGAGTCTTTAAAAACCGCCTTTCTCCTTTTAAAAAATTTGAGGTTTGAGTGTTAGAATTTAGAAATTCTTCTTTACTTCCTGCAAAAACGAGGTATCCACCGTGAATACCTGCAGAAGGACCAAGCTCAATTATGTAGTCTGCAAATTCCAGTGCTAAAGGATCGTGCTCAATTAATATTACGGTATTGTCAGAGGTTTTAAGCTCTGCTAACTTCTTAAACAGCTGTTTTCTTCTGGAAATCGTCATTCCCATTGCAGGCTCGTCAAATATAAAGACGCATCCTCTTAGATCAAGAGAAAATACCTGAGCAAGTTCAAGCAACTTTTTTTCTCCTGAAGTAAGACCAAACATAGGCTCAAAGAGTTTTAAGTTCTCTGCCCCAAATTCTACCAGAAAATCAAGAACTCTGCAAAGCCTGTTTTTGTAAACACCTTCCAAAACATCAGTTTTTATCAACTCCAAAAATTCCTTTACGCTCTTTTTTAAAAGCTCTTCAAAAGTTAAAGAAAAGACCTTTGACAAAAGAACGCTCTCTTCAAGCTTAAGCCCTTTGCACTTTTTACAAGGATTTTTTTCTTTGTAACCCAAACCACTGCACTCCTTACACCTTTGCCAATCAATCCACAAGGATTCACCACAAGTATTACAAACCGGACGAATACTTAAAAATTTTTCTCTTCCATCCAAAAACCTAAAACCTATAACACCAGCTCCGAGACTAAGAGCAAGTCTTATGTTTTCAAGAAGTCTTGCTTCTTCGTCTGAATACTTTACCATTCTGTCTAAAACAAGGTAAATCTTTTTAAAGTTCTTAGGTGGTTCTTCTTCTGAGAGGTCAACTTCTTGGTCGTCAAAAAAGTACTTAGTAAAACCTTGAGACAAAAGATACTCCAGTCCTTTTAAACTGCTTTTTATAGGAACGAGAAAGTAAAACTTTGTACCGTCTTTTAAAGAGTGAAACCAGGAGCAAACATCGTCTATACTGGAGATGCGAGTGTAGGACTTACACTTTAAACAATAATACTCACCATAACGAAAAAACAAAAACTGTAAAAACGAAACTATTCCTATTACCTCTGCCACGCTTTTATAGGGATGCCAAAAGGTTGAACCCTGGGAAACGAGAATTACCGGAGGCAAACTCGTAATAAATTCGGCTTTGTGTTTGGGAAGTTCCCAGATTTCTCCAGGATTTAAAACCTGAAGAAGTCTCTTTTTTCCTTCCTCTGCAAGAGTATCAACTACTAACGAGGTTTTTCCTGAACCAGAAGGTCCAACTACTACGATAAAAGACTTTAAAGGAACTTTTATGTTTATGTCTTTTAGATTGTTAGTTTGAATGTGCTTTACTTCTATGTAATTCAACTTTGATTTCTTACCTTTTCCAACCAGGCTTTAAATTCTTCGTAATTAAGGGTGTTTAATATGTCTTTTGCCTCACACCAGGCTCTTCTTGCAACTGCTACTCCAAAACCAATGTATTCAAGTTGATCTATAAAGTGGGTATCCGTACCTATTATAAGAGGAATTCCTCTTTCCTTTGCTGCTCTTGCGTTAATGTCGTTAAGGTCAAGCCTCTTGTAATAAGCGTTTATTTCAAGAGCTTTTCCGTACTTTTTAGCCTCTTCAAATATCTTGGTCAGGTTTAATTCGTAAGCATCTCTTTCTCCTATAACTCTTCCAGTTGGATGAGCAATAGCGTGAACAAAAGGATGCCTCAAAGCCGAAAGTATTCTGTTAGTTATTTGTTCTTCTGATTGCTGAAATCCTGTGTGTATCGCTGCAATTACGAATTCTATTTCTTTTAGCACATCGTCAGGATAGTCAAGACTTCCGTCAGACAAAATATCCACCTCTGAACCAAAAATAAGCTTAACCCTTTTTGATCTTTTGTTTAATTCTTCTATTCTTCTCTTTTTTTCAAAGAGGTCTTTTATTGGAACTCCACCAGCTACTTTTAAGCTTTGAGAGTGATCACACACCGCAACCCAAGACAAACCAAGTGCTTCTGCCTTTTGCATAATCTCTTCAAGGCTTGCAGTTCCGTCACTGTACTTAGAATGAACATGTCCGTCACCTTTTATTTCGTCGTATTCTACGAGCTTTGGAAGCTCGCCTTTCAAACCAGCCTCTATTTCTCCCCTGTCCTCTCTTAATTCTGGAGGAATAAAAGGAAGTCCAACAGCTTCGTAAACCTCTTCTTCTGTTTTTCCAGCTATTTTTTTGTCACCTTTAAAAACTCCGTATTCGTTTATTTTCAAGCCTTTTTCAAGAGCGAGTTCTCTTACCCTTATGTTGTGAGCCTTAGAACCAGTAAAGTATGCAAGAGCTGCTCCCCAACTGTCAGGTTCAACCACCCTTACATCCATCTGAATCCCTGGTCTAAGTCTTACACTCGTCTTAGTTTCTCCAAAGGCTATAACCTCTTCAACGAATTCAAGCTCAACGATTCGCTTCATGACATCGTGTGGTCTCGTAGAAGTAATAAGGATGTCTATGTCTTTTACTGTCTCTTTTCTTCTTCTAAGACTACCTGCTATTGCTATTTGTTCAACAGGTGATGTCTCAGTTAAAATCCTGACGACCTCTTCTGCAAGTGGTAAAATCTCTCCAAGTGGTTTTCTACCTGTTTTTTCTCTAAAAAGTTTTATTCCTTTTAGTATGTTTTGTTCTGTTTTCCATCCAAAACCAGGAAGTTTTGCGATTTTGTGTTTTTTACAAGCCTCTTCAAGTTCTTCTATAGAGGTTATTCCGAGTTTTTCGTATATGGCTTTTACTTTTTTTGGTCCAAGCCCTGGAATTTCAAGAAAGGTAAGGAGGTGAGGAGGCACCTCTTTTTTAAGTTCTTCGTAAAGAGACAAAGTTCCTGTTCTCAGGATTTCCTTTATTTTTTGAGCGAGATCTGCACCTATACCAGGTAGTTTTGAAAGTCTTCCTTGTTTTGCAAGCTCTTCAACATCCGTGGTAAGAGCCTCTATAACCTGAGCAGCTCTTTGATAAGCCCTTACTCTGTAAGGATTTTCTCCTTTTATTTCAAGTAGTGCAGCGACCTTGTTAAATATGTCTGCAACCTGCTTATTTTTCATACTTTAAATTTTAATCATTCTTTTGATTTTGTAAACTTAAAGAAGTTTAAAAGACTTTAGTTAAAGTAAATACTATGTTTGAAAGAGTAGAAATAACAGGATAAATAATGACTGACAAAAGACCTGTAACAGCAAGTAGAATTATTACGAGAAATCCTATAAGCTCAAACTTAAGATAATCTGCTCTTAAAGAGGGAGGCAAAAACTTTACGAGAATCTTACTTCCGTCAAGAGGAGGAATAGGCAAAAGATTAAAAACTCCTAATCCAATGTTAATTTTTACTCCAAGATAACACATTAGTGCAAGAGGAGCAGATATTTCAAGACTACCTATTATAATTTTTAACGAGTCAAAGATGTTAAAGAAAAAACCAAAAATAAAGGCAAGAACAAGATTGGAAAGAGGTCCTGCAACTGAGACTATAGCCATGTCTCTCCAAGGATTTTTAAAGTTCATTGGATTTATTGGAACGGGTTTTGCCCATCCAATTGCTTGGGTGATAAAAAGAGCGATAGTTCCAAGAGGATCAAGGTGTTTTAAGGGATTTAAACTGAGCCTTCCTGCAAGTTTTGGAGTGGGATCTCCAAGCATGTATGCAGCAAGTCCATGAGAAAATTCATGGACCGTAAGCGCAAGCAATAAAGGAGGAGTGAGAAAAATTAATACCTTTAAGTCAAACATCCGTGTTAAGCCTTAATAGTGTAGCCTTGAAATCTCCTTTACGCTTTTTAATACGGATAAAGCAACTTTTAATTGTAAGTCTCTTTTTGGATTTGACCAAATTTTAAACGGATTTAAAGGAAATTTTCCTTTTTTGTTTTCAAGAGTTCCGTTTTCTGCAGAAAGAGCCTTTTTAAGGTCAAGGTCTGGTACTTGTATGTCTGGTTTAATACCTATCTTGTCAATACACACTCCACTTGGAGTGTAGTAAAACGCAGTCGTAAGTTTTACTGCGTATCCTTCACCCAAGGGTATTACTGATTGAACTCTTCCCTTACCAAAACTTTTTTCTCCAACGACTATAGCTCTTTTGTTATCTTTTAACGCTCCAGTTAAAATTTCTGCTGCTGAAGCAGTACCACGATTTATAATAATAACTATAGGATAGTGATGCTTATGACCTGGTGGATTAGGATGTGCTCTAAAAACCATCTTACTTTCTTTTTCTCTTCCTTTTACACTTACTATTATTCCTTTGTTTAAAAACTCGTCAGCTACTTTAATAGCTGAAGTCAAAAGACCACCAGGATTGTACCTTAAGTCAAGTACGAGCCCTTTTATTTTGTGCTTTCTTTCTAATGCATTAAGGGCTTTCCTTAATTCCTTAGGAGTGCTCTCTTGAAAACTCGTAATTCTTACATAAGCGTATCCAGGAGCTATCATTTTGTACTTAACGCTTTTTATAGGAATAACATCTCTCGTAAGGGTGATCACCTTTATGTCTTTGTCGTTTCTTAATATAGTAATAGTGACTTTAGTACCTTTTGGTCCTCTTAAGAGTTTAACAGCATCCATTAAAGACATTCCTTTCGTAGATTTGCCATTAATTTTTAAAATCTTGTCTCCTGGTTTTATTCCTGCTCTCCACGCTGGAGTATCTTCAATAGGAGCTACTACAGTAAGAATCCCGTCTCTTATAGTAATTTCTATTCCAATTCCTGTAAAACTTCCTTTTGTTTCTATCTCAAGTTCTTTGTATTCGTCAGGAGTTAAAAGAGTAGAATAAGGGTCAAGGGTGTTTAACATTCCATTTATTGCACCGTAAATAAGTTTTTTAGGCTTTACGGGTTGAACATAATCTTCTTGAATGAGTTGTAACACCTCTGAAAAAAGTTTAAGATACTTGTATATACTTTCTTGAGTTTCTTTCTTTTTTGAAATTTTAGAAAAAGCAGAACCTAAAAAAAACGCATTTAACACGAGAGAAACAACTAAGATTCCTACGAGAAAACCTAAACCTTTATTGTACTTTCTTACTTTCATAAAACCCCCTTTGAAGTTTTATAAAAAACATTTATAGCACACAACTTTATAGCTGTCAACAAAACTTAAGCTATTGTTGTTTTTTTCTGTGTTCTTCTATAATCTTACGGGCTCTTTCCTGTTGATTTGGAAATAGATCCTTAGGAACAAATTGTTTACCAAGTGTACTTGCAACCATGTATCTTGCACACTCGGTGTATGGTCTTCCTTTTCCAAGACAGTACTCTTCTTTAAGGATTTCAGCAGTTGCAGGCATTTTTTCAAGCATTCCGTGAAAGAAAGGACATTTTTTAACATTTGGGCACTCTTGCCCAGCCTTAACCTTTTTGACTGAATTTACTATGTCTTTAAGCCTCTTGCTTAGTCTGCTTAAGGTTTCGGTAGTTGTCATTGTTTCTTCAATTCCTGTCTTTAGTTCTTTAGAAGACATTGCTACATCGTGTATGTCTTTTGCAATTTGTTCAGAAACCTTTGCCATTTCTTCAGTAGCTCCAGCTATGGATTGAATCATGTCTTGAAGTTTTTCTGCTTTTCCTGAAATCTCATTTAAAAGTTCTGACGCCTCTGAAGAAAGTTTTACTCCTTCTTCTACTTTTTTATTTCCACTTTCTACCTCTTTTTTTACTTGTAAAACCACTCCTTGAATTTCTTTTATTACTTGAGCAATCTCTTCTGTTGACTTGTTCGTCCTTTCAGCAAGTTTTCTTATTTCTGCAGCTACTACAGAAAAACTCTTTCCGTGTTCACCAGCCCTTGCTGCTTCAATAGTTGCGTTTAAAGCAAGAAGATTTGTCTGCTCTGCTACATCCTTAATAAAAGTAATTACATTTTCTATTTGCCTTGACTTTTCGTCTAATGCTAACATTATCTGTTGAAGATTTTCCATAGTGCTCTCTATACTCTTAATTTCTTCAGCAGTTTTAACTGTAATTTCTTCTCCTTGTTTTGCTACTTCTGCAGTTGCTATGCTTTCTTCAAGAATGTTATTCGTATTTTTAGCAATATCTACGACAGTTGCACTCATCTCTTCTGCTGCAGACGCTATTTGAGACGCCTTTTCTCCCCACATCTCAATACCCGTACTAAACTGCTTAGTAACCTTACCAAGGTCCTGACTACAAGATATTAAAGAAGTGGCAACCTCGTCCACACCCTCAAGACACCTTTTAAAGTCCTCTAACCACTCGTTAAAAACTTTTATTACAGATGCTACTTCTTGAACTACTTCTTTCTCTGAAATTAACTTTAACTCACCCTCTCTTACCTTTTTTAAAGCTGTTTCTAATTTGCTTGAAATGTTTTTAAGACTACTTATAATTGAACCTCCAATAATTAAAGCCGTTAATATACCTCCTATTCCACTTGCTATCCACACTCCAAGTAAAAGAGACTTAGTTTTAACTTCGTAATATCCATATGCAATTGGTATTACGAAAAACAAAATTATAAAAATATATAACAAATAAATTCTGGCTTTTACTGACATTTTTACTCCCCCTCCCCTATAGAAGTTTTAAGAAACTCGTAAAATCTCTTAAAACATCATAATTTATACATAAAAATTTCAAAAAAGGCAAGACTTAGTTATGATTAAATTTTAAAAGAAACTTAAAAAAATTCGCAAAAAGCATCAATAAAAGGACTTTTTTAAAGAAAATTAGAATCCGGGGAAAATTCCCCGGATTCTATTCACGAGTCGTATTTTTTACTTCTTGAAACCTATTGAGCTGGTTGAGAAGACTTTTTGTTAAACGCAAAGATTTTATATGCCCAAAATGTATAACCAAGCATAATTGGAACGAATATAAGAGCCACTGCAGTCATGATTTCTAAGGTTAACAAGCTTGAAGAGCTGTTAAAACAGGTGAGACTCCACGCTGGATTAAGAGAAGAAGGAAGCATGTTTGGAAAGAGTCCTGCAAATGCCCAAGCAGAAAATCCAAGTATAACTAAGCAAGAACCTATCCAAGCCATTAAATAATTTTTAGTAACGAGTCCACCAGGTACTACGAAAAATCCAATTACAGCTATTGCTGGAAAAACGAGAAGACCTAAGTGCCTTGCATAATTGTCCCAAAGATTAGTAGATAAGTAGGATGCAAGGAAGAAAATTGCTGCAAGAACTACACTTAAACCCCAAAGTTTTCTTGCCACGCTTCCTGCTCTTTCAGAAAGCTCTCCCTCTGTTCTAAAAGCAATCCAGTTAGCTCCGTGCATTGCAAAACAAATCACAAAAAATACACCTGCTATAATAGAATAAGGATGTAATAAAGTCCAGAAACTTCCGTGATATATTCCGTTTTTGTCTATAGGTATTCCTTCAAAAATGTTTGCAAATGCTACCCCAAGTAAAAATGCTGGCAAAACGCTTCCCAAGAAAAA
Organism: Thermodesulfobacteriota bacterium; assembly: GCA_013153525.1. GTDB lineage: Bacteria > Desulfobacterota > Thermodesulfobacteria > Thermodesulfobacteriales > Thermodesulfobacteriaceae > Thermodesulfobacterium. The sequence goes on along the minus strand of JAADEG010000048.1, from coordinate 3,840 downwards.
TCCAACATCCCACAAAGTCTTCCATGCCTTAGAGTCAAATTTGTTTCTATACTCTACAGCAACTCCCCTTATAATCAAACAGAACAAAAGAAGTAAAAGTGCAGAATAAAAAGCACTGAACATCACTGCATATGTTTTGGGAAAAGCTGCAAAAGTAGCTCCTCCTGCAGTTATAAGCCAGACCTCATTTCCATCCCAAAAAGGTCCAATACTGTTGTAAATCGCTCTTCTATCTTCTTCCGTTCTTCCAAGTACATATATTAAACTTCCTGCTCCAAGGTCAAATCCATCAAGTACGAAGTATCCAGTCCACAATATCGCCCAGAGTATGAACCAAACTATCTGAAATGCATTGCCTTCCATTGCCTCACCTCCTTAAAAGGTTGTTTTCTTAATAAGTTATCTCTCCTGCTGGTTCTTCTTTTTCAGGTCCTTTCATTGCATGATATCCTATAAGCCAAAAGCAAATAGCTCCAAGGACTGCATATACCACTATAAACGCAGGCAAAGAAATCATTACCTGGGTTGCAGAAATAGGAGATACTGCCTGAGATGTCTTCATGAGTTTATAAACTATCCAAGGCTGTCTTCCAACTTCTGCAACTATCCATCCAAACTGACATCCTAAGTAAGGTAAAAACATACTTGCAAATAGTATTCTTAACATTCCTGGATGTTTTTCAGGTTCTTCTCTTCTTACTACAGCCCATATACCAAGAATAATCAAGAGAAAACCTATGAGAACCATTAATCTAAAGCTCCAAAATGTAGGAGCAACCGGTGGTCTTTCGTCCTTTGGAAAGTCTTTAAGTCCTTTTATTTCTGCATTAAAGTCGTGATACGCAAGGAAACTTAAAAGTCCCGGGATCTGAAGTGCGTCAACTATGTTTTTCTCTTTAGACTCACTTGGTACGAGTATAAGGCTAAAAGGTACATGTTTTTCTGTCTTCCAAACAGCCTCCATTGCTGCAAGCTTTTCTGGTTGATTTTTTGCAACTTCGTAAGCGTGAAAGTCTCCTGTAACTGCTATAACTAATGCCCACACTAAACTCCAAATAGCAGCTACCTTAAAAGACTTCTTAAAAAGTGAAATATCTCTTTTTCTGAGTAAGTGACAAGCTGAAATTCCAAGAACAAAAAATCCCGCTACTACATAACCAGAAGGAACTGTATGTAAAAACTCAAGCCATCCAAAAGGATTAGTAACTACCTTCCAAAAACTTGCAAGTTCTGCCCTTCCGTTCCTCAACACATATCCTACTGGGTGTTGCATCCATCCATTTGCAAGAAGAATCCAGAGAGCAGATATGTTAGATCCAACAGCAGTAAGCCATATCGCTGCTGTCGTTACCTTTGGGCTTAGCTTCTTCCATCCAAACCACCACACTGCAATAAAGGTTGATTCAAGAAAAAACGCAAGCGTTGCCTCTATTGCAAGAAGAGGTCCAAATATGTCTCCTACATACTGAGAATACGCACTCCAATTGGTTCCAAATTGGAATTCAAGAGTAATTCCAGTAACTACTCCTAATCCAAAGTTAATTAAAAAAAGTTTTCCCCAAAATCTTGCTGCTCTTTTGTAATCTTCGTCTCCTGTTTTTAACCAAAGTGTTTGATAAATCGCAGTTAAAAATGAAAGTCCCAAAGTAAGAGGCACGAACAAAAAGTGAAACATAGCTGCTGCAGCAAACTGTAGCCTCGACAACCATACTACATCCATTGCAACACCTCCTGCAAATTTATTTCCCTTTTACAAACTCCTTTTTTATTATAAAACAAATTTTAAGGATTTCATACAAATTGTCAAGCAAAAATTACTTTTACAACAATTTCAAAGCAAGAGATTTGTTATTGTCCAAGAGGTGGAATAGCTTCTGGAGAAACATAAACTGGAAATTGTTGTGGAATGAGTTTAGTTGAAGACATTACACTAAGCCATACAGGACAAGCAATTCTTCCACCTGTTTTACCCCAACCCAAGCTTTCCTTTTCGTCATACCCAACCCATACAGTGCAAGTATAAAACGGAGTATAACCAATAAACCAAGCGTCTCTATAACTCTGAGAAGTCCCTGTTTTTCCTGCTACAGGTACTCCTAAAGCCTTGGCACATCTTCCTGTACCTTCGTTTACAACTGCCTGCATAAAGTCGTTCATTATGTAAGCTGTGTAAGGTGAAATAACCTTTTTTAATTCTGGTTTTGCTTTGTAGAGTAACTTTCCTTTTCCTACGATAGTATTATATATATCTTTTATAAAATGAGGTCTTACCATGTACCCCATGTTTGGGAAAATTGTATAGCATCTCGTAAGTTCAAGAGGGGTTACCTCGTAGGCTCCAAGTGCTATACTGTAATTAATAGGTCTGTCAAAGTGTAGGTCAAGTTTGTCAAGCATGTCTTTTATTCTGTCAAGACCGAGTATTAAAGCTATTCTAACTGCTACGGTGTTTCTTGACTTAGCAAGAGCCTCTTTTAAAGTCAAAGGACCCAGGTACTTTCCATCGTAATTAGTTGGATTCCAGTCCTTACCGTTGTTTACTCCTTTTACTACTATAGGCTCGTCTGGAATTATAGAGTCAGGTAAAAGTAATCCGTCGTCTATTGCCTTTGCCCAAATAAACGGCTTAAACGCAGAACCTGGTTGTCTTTTTGCGTAAAGTGCTCTATTATAAGGAGACTTCATGTAATCAGTACCACCAATTAATACTCTAACCCCTCCACTTTGATTGTACATACAAACAGCTGCAAGTTGAGGGACGGGTTGTTTTTTAAAAAGACTTTCAAGAGTTTTTACAGCCCTTTTAGTAGCTTTTCTCTGCCAATCTAAGTCCAATGTAGTGTCTATTCTTAAACCTCCTTCTTTTATTATGTCTTCCGGAAGGATAGTCTTTAACTCTTCTTTTACTGCGTCAACGAAGTAAGCAACATCTGCAGGAATGTTAAAGTTTTTTGGATTAAGTTTAATTGGCTCTGCAGAAATCTTCTTTGCGGTTTTCCAAGAAATGTATCCAACTTCTGCCATTCTTCTTAAAACATAATTTCTTCTTTCTATTGCGAGTTTATAATTAGCTATAGGATTGTACTTACTTGGAGCAGGAGGAAGACCTGCTAAGGTTGCTGCCTCATTGAGGTTAAGTTGCCACACATGTTTACTGAAGTAAGTAAGAGCTGCTGCTTCTACTCCGTAAGCTCCTTCTCCAAAGTAAATGTGATTTAAGTATATAGTAAGGATTTGATCTTTGGTGAGATACTTTTCTATTTGCCAGGCAAGAAACATTTCTTTAATTTTTCTTCTAATGGTTCTTTTAGGTGTAAGTAATAAGGACTTTACTACTTGTTGAGTGATTGTACTACCACCTTGAACGATTTTTCCGTGTATTATGTCTTTGTAGAGTGCTCTGAGTAAACCGAGAAAGTCAATGCCTCTGTGTTTGTAAAAATTTGCGTCTTCAGCTGCAATAAAGGCGTGTATGACATAAGGGGGGATTTTATTTAAAGGAACGAAGATTCTTCTTGGTGTTCCAAGAAAGGCAATGATGTTTCCGTGAATGTCGTACAAGACATTAGTTTGTTTAGGACGGTAATGTTTGAGTTTGTATATACTTGGAAGGCTTACTTTAAGGTAAAGATAGGAGACCGTAAGGATTACGGATATACCGAGAAATGTGATTGCTATGATAGTGGTTATGAATTTTAGGAAGGACTTCATACGAATTTAATAATATCATGATGTAAAAATAAAAAAAGACCCGGGCACCGACCTACTCTCCCAGGGCGGTAACGCCCCAGTACCATCGGCCCTGGAGGGCTTAACGACCGTGTTCGGAATGGGAACGGG